>DASZJE010000119.1:0-18754 GCA_035948445.1 Trebonia sp.
CGGGATCGGCGAGCAGGCACGCGGCGACTCCCAGGCGCTGCCGCATTCCCATCGAGTACGTGGCGACCCGGTCATCGGCGCGGGCCCGCAGGCCCACCCTGGCCAGCGACGGTGCGATCCGCGTCCCGGTGTCGCCGCCGCGCGCGGCGGCGAGCAGGCGCAGGTTTTCCCGTCCGGTCAGGTGCGGGTGGAAGCGGGGCGCGTCGACGATCGCCCCGACCCCGGCCAGGGCCCTGTCCCGGCTGGCCGGGACAGGCCGACGTGATGCCGCCATCGGCCCGGGTCAGGCCGAGCAGGACACGCATGAGCGTGGTCTTGCCCGCGCCGTTCGACCCCGGCGGAAGGCCAGCTCCTGGCCGGCGCCCGAGGGGCTTGCACCGGAAGTTTCATCCTTACGCAACGACGGTAACCAGCGCATCCGTCCGACGCATCGTTCTGTGGGATGACGCTTTTTCCTTGCCACCGTCCCGCACCCGAGCGGGCAACCGACTGACTACGCCCGGAGCCGAACCTCGAAGAGAACAGCCCAGCCAGCACGGGCCGGGCCGACTCGGGAGGCTAATCGGATGGGTGCACGGGGAAACTGGAAGCGGTACGCATGCGGTCTGATCGGCGCGTTCGCCGCCGCCGGGGTGCTGCTGGCGGCGACGACGGCACCGTCGAGCGCCGCGTCACCCGGTCCGCGCTACGGCACCGAGGGCTGGGCCGGCTACGCATGGCACACCAATTCCCGCCAGGTCACCGCGTCGCTGCGACTGCCGACCGTCTCCGGCGCGAGCAACGCCGGCGCCGCCTTCTGGGCGGGCTTCGGAACCGGCCCGGGGATCGAGCAGACCGGCTTCTCCGCCAACATGGTCGCGGACCACCTGAGCTACACCGCGTGGTACGAGCTGTATCCGGCCCCGCCGGTCGGATTCGGGCAGGCCTCCTACCCCGGCGACCACGTCACGATGACCGTCGTCCACCTCCGCGGCGCCTGGTTCAAGCTCAGCGTCCGCGACGCGACCCGCCACTGGACCGCCTCCGTCATCCGCCGCGCCGGCACGGTCACGCTCAACGCCGCCGAGGTCATCGTGGAAGCGTACGGTCCGCCGCTCGCGCGCTTCTCGCCGGTCATGTTCTACAACGTAAACGTCAGGAACGCATGGGCCTACGGTATGCCGGGCTCGCACGTGTCCGGGCTCGGGCGGCACAGCTTCCGCGTAAGCGGGTAGCTCCGTCGCGGAAGCGCTTCGGCTGCTACACCGACTTGGCGATGAGTTCGTCCGCGACCCACCGCGCGACGCCGGCCGGGTAGGGCTCCGCCGGCAGGCCGAGGGTGATGTGACGGAAGCCGGCGTCGAGCGCGTCGCCGATGGCGGCCCGGGTGGTGTCGGGCTTGTCGTACGACACGTTCAGGTGGATCGAACGGGTGATGGCGGCGGGATCGCGGCCGATCTCGGTGCAATACCCGTCAAGCAGCGCGCTGCGCTGGGCGGCGTCGGCGATGTCGCCGCCCGGGATGTTCCACAGGTCCGCGTGCTCGGCGGCCACGCGTAGCACCGCGGCCGAGCGTCCGGCGACGAGCACCGGCGGGTGCGGGCGCTGTACAGGCTTCGGGTTGCCGAACGCGCCCGTGAGGTCGATGTGGGCGCCATGGAAATCGAACGGCTCGGTCTCCGTCCACAGCCGCCGGATTACCGTGCAGGCTTCGGCGAGGTCCTCCACGGAGTGACGGAAATCGTGATAGGGCAGGCCGTGCGCGTCGTACTCGCTGCGGGCCAGCGGGTGGCTGGGGCGTGAGCCCGCGCCGATACCGAAGACGAGCCGTCCGCCGGAGACGATGTCGACGGTCGTGGCGATCTTGGCCAGCATCGCGGGGGGACGGAACCTGTTGCTGGTCACCAGCAGGCCGAGGCGCAGCCGCTCTGTTCGCGCGGCGAGGGCCGACAGCAGGGTCCAGCCCTCCAAGATGGGCCCGCCCGGGTCGCCGACGATCGGCTTGAGGTGATCGAACAGCCACGCGTGCCCGATTTCGGGTATGGCGTCCGCCTCGCGCCAGACCCGCAGGATGTCCTGGTAGGGAACCTGCATGGGGGCGGTAAGGATTCCGAAGCTAGGCGGGGGAGTTTGCGTCATGACGTACTCCGTGCGGTGAGGCGAGTGACATCGCGAATAAGCGGAACCTTGTTCCGATAGCTAAGATACGGAACCTTATTCCGTTTTGCAAGCCGTGCCCAACGAGCGACGCCGACGGCGTCAAGCCAGTAGGATCGTCGGCGTGGATCCGCGTCTGCTCCCGCACCGTCTGCGTCGGCTGGCCGGAGAGAACAAGCTGTTGTCCTGGGCGCTGCTGGCAGGCGCGCTGCTGCGGCTGGATGCGATGCTCGGCTACCCGGGTGCCCTGTGGTTCTCCGGCGACTCCTACGTGTACGTCGGCGCGGCACTGCGCCCGACACCAGACGCATCCAAGTCGACGGGGTACTCATTCTTCCTGCGACTGCTGCTGCCGTTCCACTCGTTCACGCTGGTCACCGGCGTGCAGCACCTGATGGGCCTCGGCACGGCGGTCATGATCTACGCGCTGCTGCGCCGCAACCGGGTCTCCAAGACCTGGGCGGCCATCGCGACGCTGCCGCAACTCCTCGACGGGTACATCATCGAGGACGAGCACCTGGTCATGGCGGAGTCGCTGTTCACGTTCCTCCTGATGATCGCGACGTTGCTGCTGCTGTGGAAGCCGCGGACCGCGTGGTGGACTGCGCTCGTGGCGGGCCTGCTGGTCGGGGCCGCGGCGATCGTGCGCACCGAGGGCGCCGTCATTTGCGCGGTTCTGCCGCTGTTCCTGCTAATGCGCGGCTGGTCGTGGAAGACGCTGCGCGGCTGGGTCATCGCCGTCGTGTTCTCAGTCGGGATGCTCGTCCCCATCGGCTCGTACATGGGCTGGTTCCACGAGAGCACCGGCAGCCTCGGCCCGACGACGTCGACGGGCTTCTACCTGTGGGGCCGGGTCTCGTCGTTCGCGAACTGCGCGGTCATCAAGCCGACCGGCGAGGAGGCCAAGGTCTGCCCGACCCAGCCGATCGCCGACCGCACCCCGCCGGGTGACTACATCTGGCACGCCCCTTACGTGCACGCCGACATGAAATCGGTCCGCGGGCCGGTCAGCGCCCAGGGCAACCAGGTCCTCACCGACTTCGCGGTCAGCGCGCTCGAGGCGCAGCCGGTCGACTACGCGAAGACGGTCGTCAAGGGCGTGATGATGTCCTTCGGCTTCCCGCGGATCGGCTACCCGGATCCGGGGACGACGTACTACTACAGCTTCCACTTCCAGTACGTCGGCACGGACGCCGACACGGGCAAGCCCATATCGCTGCTCCCGCCGAAGAACGCGAACTGGATCCCGCCCGGCATCGTCCCGAAATACTCCGCCTACGACGACTGGCTGAGCTACGGCCACCAGGCACCCGGCGCGGTGCGGAAGGTCTTCGCCGCCCCGATCGCCATCTACCAGCGGCTTGTGTACACCTACGGGCCGCTCCTGGCGGTGATCTTCCTGGTCGGCCTAGGCGGCATCTTCTCGGTGGACGCGGCCTCGGCGACAGCGCGGCGCGGCACGGGCGTGAAGTCGCTGCTTTCGGCGGACACGCTCCGCACGCTGCGCCTGCACTGGCGGCCGCGCGGCACGTCGATGCTCCCGTGGATCATCGCCGTCGGCCTGCTGGTCACCCCGATCGCGGTCGCCGACTTCGACTACCGCTACCTGATCCCGGTCATCCCGTTCGCGGCCATGGCGGCGGGCCTGTCGTTCGCCCCGCGCAAAGGCGCGGCGAAGCAGGACCCCGGGGCTGGCTCCCCGGCCGAGACCGAGTCCACGGTGCCGGACTCCGTGGCGTAGCACCCCTCCGCGCCAGTCAACAGATGTTAATTTGCGACATTTCTCGCCATTAATAGTATCTATTAGCCATAAACGGCTATAGAGTGCGCTATGCAGGACAATATTCACCATCGAACGAAGGTCCGGAGGACGTGCCGGTCGAACCGAATGCTGTCCGCAGCGTGCGCGAGACAATGGGGACCGAACCGTCACCGGTGAGTCCCTGGACGACGCAAGCCGGGAACGACGTGCAGGAATGGGCTGTGTCGTCCGGGCTGATACGATCCGAGGCGGCCCAGATCCGGTTCCGCGAAACCGCGCCTGCCGAACTGTCCGGCCGCGTCTACGCAACGGCCGTCGACGCTGATCGCCTCAACACGGTCACCGCCTGGATCGGGTGGCTCTTCCTGATTGATGACCAGTTGGACGAGGGCGCCACCGGAAGAGATCCGGAACTTGCGAGGAAGCGCCTGGGTCCGTTCGGGAAAATGGCGGCGGTGATGACGGCGGAACCCGGGCCCGGCGCCTGGCCCTGCGGCAAGCCCGGGATCCCCGAGGCGGGCGGGGCGCGGATTCCGCTGCTGACCGCGCTTGCCGACATCTGGCGCCCGATATCCGCGCGCATGCCCCGGGCCTGGCGCGCGGGCTTCGCCCGGCACTATTCCGATTACCTGACCGCCTGCGTGTGGGAGGCGGCCAACCGGGCGCGCGGGCGCATTCCGGCCGAAGCGGAATTCCTCACCAGGCGCCGGGACGCCGGCGCGATCTGGCCGTCGCTCGACCTGCTGGAATTCGCCGCCGACGCGCCGATTCCCGGCCTGCTCAGCGCTCACCCACTGGTCGCCGATCTGCGGACGGCGTGCGCCGACGTGGTCTGCTGGACCGACGATCTGCTGACCGCGGGAAAGGAACGTGCGCACGGCGACGTGCACAACCTCGCGTTCGTGCTCGAACGGGCCACCGGATGCGGCCCGCGGGCGGCACTGGAAATGGTGGCGCGGCGGATCGTGGAGCGGCTCGAGGATTTTCGTGACCTGAAGCGAAGAATCCTGGCGATTGATGCGGCCGCAAACGCGGAATACGCGCTCCGCTGCCACGCCGAAGGGCTGGAGCACTGGATGCACGGGCACCTGGAATGGGGCCTGCGGACCATTCGGTATGACTCGGAAGCCATATCGTCGGCGGATTACCTAGAAGACCTGCTGGGCAGGGATCGGGGACTTTCCCGTGAATGAACGCGTCATTGTCGTCGGCGCTGGTATCGCCGGCCTGACTGCCGCCTACCGGATGAAGAGGGCCGGTCTCGACGTCACGGTCCTCGAGCGTGCCCCTCAGGTGGGCGGGCGGATGTCGACGCTCGTCCGCGACGGCTACCGTATCGACCTCGGCGCGAGCCTGCTGCCGCGCAGTTACCGGCAGATGCTCCGACTGATCGACGACGCCGGGCTGAGCGGGGAGATAATGGCGACACCGGCCATGTTCGGCCTGGTTCGCGACAAGACGGTGCACCGTTTCCAGGCGGGGAAGGTGCGGGAGATGCTCCGCATTCCGCTTTCCGCGCGCAGCAAGCTCGCGCTGGCGAAGGCAGCGGCCGACTGCGTCAGGCTCGGCGGAAAACTGGACTGGTATGACTTGTCCCGGGCGCTGGCCGCCGACGGGGAGAGCGCACCTGAATACGCGGAGCGCCGGCTCAACAAGGAGATCTTCGATTACCTGGTGGAGCCGACGTGCGCGAGCATGACACTTAACACGGCGGAGGACAATTCCGCCGCCAGCTTTCTCTTTTTCGTCCGCAGAGTACTGGCGACGCGTGGCCTGTTCAATTCCCCGAGCGGGATCGATTTCCTGCCGCGCGGTCTGGCGCGCCAGGCCGGCGACGTCAGGCTCGGGGCCACGGCGCTGGCCGTGGAGAGAAACAAGACCAGGGTCACCGTCACCTGGCAGCGGGCGGGCGGTCCGCAGCAGGTGACCGAGGCCGCCGCCTGCGTCCTCGCGCTGCCCGCACCGCACGCTGCGGCGCTGTACCAGGGCTGGACGCCTGACCAGCGTGAATTCCTGGACGGCGTCCGGTACGGCCAGTGCGTCAACGTCTCGGTCGCGCTGTCCCGCCCGCCGCGCGAGCCGGCGTGCTTCCTGCTCACCCCGCGCGTCGAGCAACCGGACCTCGGTGCGGTCGTGCTGGAGCACAACAAGGCGCCCGGACGGGCGCCGGACGGCCGCGGCCTGGTCACCGCGTACTGGCGGCAGACCTGGAGCGACGTCCGCACGGGGCTGGACGACGCGAAGCTGGGACAGGACGCCCTCGACACGCTCGACAAGGCGATGCCGGGCCTCGTGACGGACGTGGAATGGACGCACGTCCAGCGGTGGAACCCCTCAATCGCGGTGAACTTCCCCGGACACCTGGCCGCCCTCGGCCGCTTCACCAGGTCACTCGACCCGGCCTCGCCGGTTCAGCTCGCCGGGGACTACTTCTCCGGCACGACAACGAACTCCAGCCTGTGCTCGGGGGAAATGGCGGCGCGGCGAGTCCTGACGATGCTGGGACGCCGGGTCGCCGCGGCGGGCACGCAAAACGCAACCTGAACCCGGGACTTCGGCCCGGGCTCCCCTAAAACCCCTAACTCCCCGGAACGAACTTTGGTGTCTGGTCGTCCTCGGTGACATCGGCAGCCGGCGTGGGGGTGGCGGCCTGCGCGGTCCCCGACCCGCCCCGCAGCCAGGATGCCGCGGCGGCGATGAGGCACATCACAAGGGCGAAGGTGAACACGATGGTCAGGCCGTGGTGGAACGGGCCGGCGATCAGGTTCGAGAAGAAGGTGTGCCCCGTGAGCGCCGCCTGGTGCGCGGGTGAGAGCTTCGTGAGCGTCGGCCCGAGCAGCGTCTGCATCGGGTTGTAGCCGAGGAAGGCGGCGAACAGTACCGACACGGGCGGGAGTCCGGAAACCTTGGCCGCCGCCACCGCCGGCACGCCCTGGGCGATCAGGCTTCGGTTCAGGACGCCGGGCAGGGTGGACGAGAGCCCCACCACCATGATCGTGAAGAAGAGGCCGATCGACAGTGTCATGCCGGCGTTCTGGAACGTCGCGCGCATGCCTGACGCCGCACCACGGCGGTTGGGCGGTACCGAGTTCATGATCCCGGCGGTGTTCGGGGCGGCGAATAGCCCCATCGCCAGCCCGTTCGCAAGGAGGAGCAGGGCGAACCACACGTAGCTGAAGTTGACAGGCAGGAGCATGAGGAGGGCGAAGGTCGCCGCGGCGGCGACCATCCCGCCGGTGGCGAACGGCCTGGCACCGAACCGGTCCGATAGGTATCCCGATACCGGCCCGGCGAAAAGGAACCCGGCGGTGAGGGGCAGCATGTAGATCCCGGCCCACAACGGCGTGTCGACGAAGTTGTAGCCGTGGAGCGGAAGCCAGATGCCCTGGAGCCAGATGATCAGCATGAACATCAGCCCGCCGCGCCCGATTGAGCCCAGGAGGCCGGCGATGTTGCCGAAGGCGAAGGCGCGCAGCCGGAAGAGGTTTACGTCGAACATCGGCTCGGCGACCTTCATCTCGACCACGATGAATGCCGCCAGCAGCACGACCCCGCCGATGAGCATGGCGAGCACGAACGGGTTGAGCCAGCCCATCGTCGAGCCCCCGTAGGGCTGGATGGCGTAGGTGATCCCGACGAGGAGAGCGACGAGGCCGACACCGAAGAGGACGTTGCCCGGCACATCCAGGCGTCCCCCGTCCTTGACGCTGATCTCCTCAAGCTTCATGTAGGCCCAGACGGTGCCGAAAAGGCCGATCGGCACGGAGACGTAGAAGATGAGGTGCCAGTCCACGGCCGCAAGGAGCCCGCCGGCGACGAGGCCGATGAACGAGCCCGCGATGGCCGCCACCGCGTTGATGCCGAGCGCCGTGCCGCGCTGGTTCTCGGGGAATGCGTCCGTCAGGATCGCTGTCGCGTTTGCCATGATCATGGCGCCGCCGATGCCCTGCACGATACGCATGGCGATCAGGTAGATCGCCGCCGCGGACCCGCCGAAGTATGTGACAGAAGCGGCGAGAGAGCCGACCGTGAAGATGGCGAAGCCGAGGTTGTATATCTTCACGCGGCCGACCATGTCGCCGATCCGCCCGAACGTCACTACCAGCACCGCCGTGACGACCATGTAGCCCATCAGCATCCACAGCAGGTAGCTCGTGTTGGCCGTGGTGAGCGGGTTGATGTCGATGCCGCGGAAGATCGCCGGGAGCGAGATCAGCACGATCGAGGCATCGATCGTCGCCATGAGCATGCCGATGGTGGTGTTCGTGAGGGCGATCCACTTGTAGCGGTCCGAGCGGTCACCCCAGGATGAGGCGGGCCTGCCGGCACTAGCGGCGACGGTCAACGTGTCTCCTCTCGGGCGAGCGTCACGCCGAGCGCTTGCGCTAGCTGACGCATATCCGCTTCCCGCGCGACCACTTAGCTTAGTCGATCTAACGATCGGGCGGTCAAACCTGTGGCTGCGCGGGGGCGGGGGCGTGAGGGGCGGCCGGTCCTGTCAGTAGTGACTGAGGAAGTACTGGGTCTCCGGGGCCGCGTACTGCGCGCCGTAACCCGCGTTGACGTCGAGGACGGCGATCGCGACGTCCTCTTGGGGGTCGAAGGCGACGAACCAGCTGTTGGGCTGTTCCTGGCCCGAGACGTCGGCGGTGCCGGTCTTGGCGTAGACGTCCGGGCCGAAGCCGAGTCCCGCGCCGGTGCCTTCCGTGATCACGTCCCGCATCATTTCCTTCATCTGGGAGTCGGTGCTGGCCGGCAGCGGACTGGCCGTGATCTGCTTAGTGCCCGGAACCAGGATCGGCTGCTTGAACGAGCCGTTTTCCACGGTGGCGGCCACCGAGGCCATCGCGATCGGGGACGCCAGCAGCTTGCCCTGGCCGAAGGCTTCCTCGGCCAGTTCCGATCCCTGCGCGTTGGTCGGGGCGGTGAAGTACTGGGCGGACTGGTTCCCGATGCCGATGTCCCAGCTCTGGTTCAGGCCGTAGTAGTCCTTCGCGGTCGATGCCAGCTTGCCATAGAGGTCGGGGTACCACTGGGTGAACGCGTCGTTGCAGGACTGCGCGAAGTCGTAGGAGAACGGCGTGCCCGGAGGCTCGGACTCGCCGGCGTCGTTGTGGATGGAGACGCCCGTGACCGTCACCACCGGCGGGCACGTGACGGGACTGGTGGCGCTCGTGTAGCCCCCGTTGATCAGCGCCGTGGAGGTGATGATCTTCATCGTGGAGCCCGGCGCCACCTGCGCGGTCAGCGCGAAGTCGTTGTACCCGGCGTTGTTGGCGATCGCCAGGATGTCCCCGGTGGACGGCTGGATGACGACGGCCGAGCTTCCCGTGCGCTGAGACACCGCGGTGCGCGCCAGGTTCTCCGCGGTCGGGCTGATCGTGGTCTTCAGTTCGCCGACGTTCTGCGGCGAGACGACTACGGCCTGGCTGTCGGGCACCGCCTTGCCTGACGCGGTGTCGATCTGCACGTACAGGCCGTCCTTGCCCTGCGCCGTGTCCCCGTCCTTCTCCAGGAGGCCCGCGATGGTGGACAGCCCTGGGTCGTTGTATGAGCTGAGGGGGGTTCCCGCGCTATCGGTCACCTGTATGACCTGGGGCGGGGCCGAGACGGCGGCAAGGTGCTGCGCGGCCGTGACGTTCGGCGCGACCACGTCGGGGGCCCATTTGACGTACCAGTTGCTCGCGCCCGCCGCCTGATAGGCGACCAGGGTCGTGGAATAACTCCACACGCCGGCAAGAGCCGTGGCCGCGGGCGAGGCGGCCACCTTCGCGTTGAGCGCGAGCGTGACCTGCTCCAGTGTGCCCGGCTCGGCGGCGCTCGCGGCCGAGGCGCCGGCTTGCGTGCCAGTCGCGGTCGGCACTCCCGCGGCCTGGCTGGTTGTCGCGACCGCGGTCTGGGTACCGCCGGACAGGGACCGCAGGTTCAGGTACTTCCAGTAGTTCTTCAGCGCCGGCAGCGCGGCCGAAGGATCGCTGGTGTACGCCGCGGCCTGTGCCAGATCGTCCTTCTCCCAGGCCGTCAGGAACGCGGTCGCCATTTGCTCCGCGTCCCCGCTCGCCGATCCCGCCGTTGGGACGAACCCGCTGGTGGTTCGGCCGTCCGGCTTGGCTATGACGTCGCCGACCCCCGCGGCAAGGACCAGGACCGCGGAAATCGCCGTCAGCAGGACCAGTCGGATCCGCCCCCGGCCTGCCACGCCACTGGCGGGAGGTCGCTGAGCAGAGCCGTAGGAGTACTGCAGCGTGGTCCCCGGATCCGCATAGTACAGACGCGACATTCGACGGGGACTACCGGGTTCGCTAGTCACTCTTGCGACCGTATGCACTACGGATAATCGCGGCAAATCGTCTCGACCCGGAGATGTGTCGCAGGCAGGCGGCCTTGTTCGGGTGTGTGACATTTGGGACCAACCGGACGCTTTGGAAGGAAGGAGCCCGTCCCGGGGCACGCACAGCGAGGCCACCGCGGGCACAGAAGCCGAGAACTCAGAACAGGACCGCATCATGTCGTATGCACCGAAGCGCACCGCGGGAGTCTTCCGCAGGGGTGTCCTGGCAGCACGCCGTCACGGGGCGTTCGCGATGGCCGAGGACGGCGATGGACGGCCTGGGGGCAGTAGCGGCAGTCCGCGGCGCGAGCCCGGACCCGTCATCCCGCGGATTCCCCGGCCGAGGCCGGCCAGCGAGTAGCGAGCAGCGAGCAGCTAGTCAAGCGGCGCCAGAACTTCCCGGAGCAGCCGGTTAATCCTCGAATTCGTCGTCTTTTTGTCGGCTTTGAGTTTCATCGGCGCGGGAATAAAGAAGGGGGGGTCTGCGGCACCGCCGCAGAGAATGGAGAACCGCATGTCGTCTCTAGCCATTCTCCTGGCCATCGTCGTCGCCGCGTGTTCTGCATGCGGAGTTCTGCTCGCCATCATCCTGGCACTCTCCTGGGGGATCCACCGCGAGGACAGGAACGGCACACTTACCGGTCCGGCGCCCGACTGGGCATGCTGGTGCACGCGCCGCGCCGCCGGTTTCCACCGGCTTCGCTGGGACGAGTTCCCGGCGGAGGCGGCGGACGACAGGACCGAGATCCGGGTTCTTTAGCCGAGACTGATCCGGTTCTTGGCCGAGACTGAGGGGAGCGCCCGTTACCGGCGGTTGTTCTGGAAGGCGTCGAGTTTCCGGTCTTGCTGGCCGATCTTCCGCCACAGGGCCGTGTTCGTCGCGAGCAGTCGCTCGTTCTCCGAGCTCATGGCGGCGTTGTCCGCCTTGAGTCCGGTATTGTCCGCCTCAAGCTCGGCATTGTCCGCCTTGAGCTCGGCATTGACCGCCTTGAGCTCGGCATTGTCCGTCCTCAGGTCCGCGTTGCTGGCCAGGAGATCCGCCTTATCGGATTGGAGATCGCGGT
Organism: Trebonia sp.; assembly: GCA_035948445.1. GTDB lineage: Bacteria > Actinomycetota > Actinomycetes > Streptosporangiales > Streptosporangiaceae > Trebonia. The sequence goes on from DASZJE010000119.1 coordinate 11,294, forward strand.
TCTCGGCCTCGACTTCGGCGATGCGGGCACGCAGTGCCAATTCGACGGGGGTGGGGGTCGCGGGGGCGGGGGTTTTAGTGACAGGGGTAGGGGCGGAAGTGGGGGTGGAGATCTTGGGGGTGGGGGTCTTGGGGGTGGGGGTGAGCCTGGGCACGGCGTTCGCGGTGTGCCGCGCGCCTGCCGGCCGGTCGAAGCCCATGGTCATGCGATCGCCTGCCGTATTTCGCTCAACATCTGTCAGCCCCTGTCAACTAACGGCAGAACGCTGCCAGTTGCCCCCTCCGGCGAACCTCAGCGTAGCAACGCCCGGCTGGGCTGGTTCGGCGTTTCAGTCGGACACCTTCGGCCAGAGCTTCCGTGCGAGGTCGGGACCACGGTCCTCATGGTGCAAATCACACCAGACGCGCAACGGGTGCGCCACCGTCGCCTTCCACCCGCCGGACTCCGCGGGGGCACGGCGACTGAGAGCGATCCCGAATGGGTCGGCCGCCACCAGGACGTTCGCGTCGTCCCACGGCACGTAATCCAGCCTGAGTTCCCTGACGATGGTCTTGAGGGAGCGCCCCTCGGCGTTGGCCCAGCACCACACCTCTGAGCGTGACGCCGGACCGACCACCCCGAAGAACGCCGCGGCGGCGCGCCCGGTCACCACCGCGTCGACACCGGCCGCCGCCGCGTTCGCCGAGACCTGGGCGGCGATGTCCCAGATGTTCCGCCCCCACACGTAGCCGCCGACGACCTTGTGGTTCCCTGGCCACGCGGTCCTGTGCGCCAGGGCGTCCGCCAGGGCATTCACGTTGGTGACCGTCACCGCGCTCTCGCCTGGCCGGGTTACCAGCCTGACCAGCCCGTGCTCGGCGAATTTCCCGGCCGCCGCCAGGACATCGTGCACGCTGGACCTGGTGCGCTCGGCCAGTTCCCCGCAAGTCGGCGAATGCCCGTTGACGGCCGCGATGACGAGTTCCTGCGCGAGCATCGCCTCTTCCCGCGGCAGGTCCAGCGTGAGCCGCGGCGGGAGAACGACGCGGCGCGGCCACGTCACTTCGACCACACCGTCGTCGCAGGCGAAGCTCACTCCCGCGTGGCGGAGCGTCCCGCGCCACACCACCGGCACGTGCCCGGCCACGAGCACAAGCCTGCTCGGGCAGTCCGCTCGCTGCGCGGCCGAGATCAGCGGTTCGACCGTAAGGAACGACCCAGGATCGAGAATGTCCACGGGCACGCTCAGGGAACCCTGGGTCAGCACGTTATCGCTGCCGCGCCCGACCAGCAGATCGCCCACGGGAGTGGCTTCCTCGGGAAGCCAAGGCACGTTCAGCCGCAATTCAACAGACACGACCCGCAGATTAGAGCAGAAAAGCCACAAAAGCCGCACTATTTAAGGATGTCGAGAAGAAAGACCAGCGTGTCCCGTCATTAATGCCGCCGTCTCACCCATCGGCCGTGGCGATGTCGTCAAGCAGGTCCGCGTTGCGCAGCCACTTCCTGCGGCGGATCCGCACGACCACGCCCCAGATCAGCACCGGCAGTGCCAGCGTGAACAGGATGCCGGTGATGACGTTCGCCATCGGTGCCCCGTGCCAGACCGACCCGGTGATCTGCTGGAGCGCAGCAGCGGTGTCCGGGTCGTCCGAGTCGTAGACGACCGTCAGCGGCACGTTGGTGCTGGCCGGGTCCCCAGCGTCCAACGGCAGGGGCTGCCCGCCGATCGAAGGGTCGGTGACCTGCCAGTTCTCCCCGTTCATGGTGAAGGACAGTGTCGGTACATCGGTCACCGTAGTGTTGCCGTCGGAGTCCGTCGAGTAGCTGGGCACGTCGATCAGCGTTCCCTTGGTCTGGACTCCGTTCGCCCGCAGGTCCGCGACCAGGCTCGAGTCGGACACGCCGTGCACGCCGGACACGATGGCCAGGATCGGCCCCCAGATGAACAGCAGCGGAACGCAGACGACCAGGCCGGCGGTCAGGAGACCGGACCACTTCTCCGACGACCCGCGCCTGCGGAAGAACCTGTCCGCCGGCGCGACGCCCATCGCCTGGAGTGACGCGGTTGCCCAGCGGAGGGCGTCGACGACAAGGTGCCTCGTCGCCGCGAACAGCCAGATTCCCGCTGCCGCGCCGACAGCGCCCCCGATGGGCCCGATCAGCACTCGGACCTTGCCGATCCAGTCCGGGAGGAGCAGCGCGGGCAGGATGCCGACGAACACGCCGAGGCCGACCGTAACGACGAAGAGGACGAGGGCTGCCAGCGCGCGCGGGACGGCGCCCCTGGGCCTGGTGCGCAGCCTCCGGTAACCGGGCGCCTTGCGGTAATTCGGCAACTGCTTGACGCGCCTGGTCCGCGCGCTGCGGCCTCGCCCACTGCCCACCCTGGCGTAGGTGCTCGACACGTGATCCGGCGCGGGCACCCGGATGGCGCGGCACACGCGGGCCACCTCGCCATAGGTTTCCCACAACCCGGCCGCCCGCAGAACAATGCGGTCCTGCTTGTCGAACACAAGCAGCGCTCTGGAGGAATTCCCTCGCTTAGTGCGGTACTCGGACACGGTACGCACCGCGCCTATTTCCGATGCCGGGATTACTATCCGCTGACCCCCGAAACCGTGGGCCACCAGGTTATGGTTCTCGGCCGAGATCCGTACTGTTATGCGTCCCATCAGGTCCGTCGCCCGCGCGGCCGGAAACGCCTGCGGATGCTCCGGGTTGGAAGTGGTCTCGTCGAGGTTCTTCTGCCATGCCCGGGATCCCCAGTGCGCCGCGTGCATGACGCGATCCTACGCCCGGAACATACCTACGCACATGCTTCTTTTCCGGGCCTGGCCCTATTCGGGATGGGGCCGATTAACTTCGGGTGCGGCCGCGCTGGTACGCCAGCCCTCATGGTAGGTCTCGCGAGCCTGCTTGGAGTACGGGGCCGGGGCGATGATCGCGCGGACCGCGAACTGCTCGTGCGGCTGGACGGTCGTCTTCTTCGTGCCGCCGCCCGGCTCGCCCCAGATGACCCGCACTTCGCTGCCGAGCGGGAGATCCGGGTCGACGGTGGCGAGGGACAGGGCCTCGCGCTCGTTGGAGCTGTAGCCGGTGAACATCGACAGGCCGACCACGTTCCCGCCGGCGTCCACGACGGAGTCGTAGTTGGACGACCCGTAGTTGGCGTTCGGCAGGTCGAAGACCTGATAGCCGGGGCGTTCGCCGAAGACCGAGCCGAACAGCCTCGTCACGTCTTCGTCGTTCCACGCCAGCGTCACCTTGCGGCGGCATGCGTCCTTGTTCTCCGCGATGGCTTCCAGGGCGTCGCGGCCCACGAAATCGTGGTCGAACCTGACGAAGCCGCCGTAACCCAGCTCCCACGGGTTGACGTAGTAGTCCGTGATGTCGTCGGACACGAAGCTGCCCGCGAGTGCGTTCGTCGCCTCGTAGCCGTTGGCGGGGAGCCATTCGCGGTAGCCGCGGAGCTCTTCGGCGGTGTAGATGCCGGGCAGCGGCGACGGGATCCAGCCGGACTCCAGGGCGTTCGACGAGTAGGCCCGGCTGCCGCAGGGCTCGATGCCGTACTCGGCGCCCGCTTGGAGGATCGCGTCACGGACCCTGTCGAAGTCCCGGTACGGGCCCCACATCTCGAGGCCGGGGGCACCGGCCATGCCGTGGCGCAGCGTCCGCACCTTCAGGCCGAGGCCGGCGATCGTCAGGTGACCCATGTGGAAGAACTTCACCTGGTCCACGGGAGCCCCGGCCAGTTTCTCGATGATCGGCCACGCGCTCGGGCCCTGGATCTGGAAGCGCCACAGCTCGCGAGTGACCGGCTTGCCATACGGGCGCATCGGTGACCGGGCGTCCAGGCGGATGTCGACGTTGTAGCCCTTGCCGCCCTGGTAAGTCAGCCAGTTGCCGACGGGCGCGCGGCCGACGAAGACGAACTCCTCCTCGGCGAGGTGGAAAAGGATGCCGTCGCCGATGACGCCGCCTTCGGGGCCCACGGGGACGAACTGCTTGGCCCGGTCGACCGGGAAGTTCGCGAAGCTGTTGACGCCGGTGTCGGACAGGAGCCTGAGCGCGTCCGGCCCGGATACGAACAGATTGATCATGTGGTGTGTCTGGTCGTACAGCACCGCGGTCTTGACCCACGCTTCCTGCTCGCGGCGCCAGTTGGTGAACTCGGCGGGAACTACCGGGTAGATGTACGCGCCCAGCGTGGAATTGCGGAGCAGTTCTACCGTGCTCCCGGCGGAGTCCAGCAGTTCCTGCAGGTTCTTCGCGCTCATATGGCCTCCTTGCCGGGCGCGCTATCCGAAGCCGCGGCGTTCCTGCATGTCGAGCGTGCGGGAGATGGAGCGGCGGATTTCGTCGGTGACCTTGCGGTCCTGGTACAGCTGAGCAAGTTTGGCACGCTCGGCGCGGACAAGTTCCGCTCGGAAGGCGGTCATGTCGAAATGCCTTGCTCCCTCGCCATCCTCATCATCCTCATCCTCCAGGGTCGCGCGGGCGCGGTCCAGGCGCATCTCGAACAGCTGGCGGTAGACGTTCGCGGTGTCCTCGTCCACCTCCTCGGCCTCGGCCATCTCGTCGATGCGGGCGAGGCCCGCCTCGATGACCTGGGTACGCGCCCTGGCCTCTCGTTCGCGATGCTCCTGGTGCATCACCAGGCCCAGGACCCGCAGCAACGGCGCGAACGTCAGGCCCTCCCCGATCAGCGTGACCACGACGACCACGCTCGCCAGGAAGATCAGGGTGGGCCGTTCTGTGAACGGGTGCCCGCCGACGGTCAGCGGAAGCGTCAGGGCGATCGCCAGCGAGATGGCGCCGCGCATGCCGCCCCAGCCGACGACAAGCCGCTGGCGCCACGGATTCCGTACATAGCTGGAATGCCGCCCCGGCAGCAGGCTGATCAGCGGCGACACCAGGAGTTCCCACGCCATCCGGATCACGATGACGACGGCCACCTCCGCGGCGGCCGCGCCCGCCAGCCACGCGATCGAGTGCGTGTTCGACAGGTCGCCGGCGACCGTCCTGAGCTCAAGCCCGAGCAGGACGAACAGCGCGGATTCGAGCAGGAAGACCAGCGTGCGCCAGAACATCGTGCCGCTGACGCGGGAGGCGGGCTGGAGCATGCCTTCGGCGCGGGTACCGAGGTAGACGCCCGTGACGACGGTGGCAAGCACGCCGGACACATCCAGCTGCTCTGCCGGGATATAGGCGATAAATGGCGTCATGAGGGTGATCAGGATCTGGATCGAGGGATCGCGGACGTAACGTCGCACCCGGCCGATGACCACCGCGACGACCAGTCCGTACGCGACGCCGCCGACGACCACTTCCGCAAGGCGCATCACGATGTGCCCCATCGTGAACGGGTGGCTCATCGCTTCCACCGCCAGCCCGAAAGCCGTCAGCGCCACCCCGTCGTTGATCAGGCTCTCCCCCTCGATGATCGTCACGATCCGCTGCGGGGCGCCGAGTTTCGTGAGCACGGACGTGGCGGCCACAGCGTCGGTCGGGGCCACGGCGGCCGCGAAGGCGAGCGACGGGGCCCAGCCGAGTTCCGGCAGCAAGAGCCTGGTGACCGCGGCCACGCCGAGGATCGTCACCGCCGTCGTGCCGACTGCCAGTGCCGAGATCGGGACCGCGTTCTCCTTCGTCTCCCGCGGCGCCGAGAAGAACGCCGCGTTGTACACCAGCGGCGGGAGGAACAGCAGGAGCACTACGTCCGGCGGGAGCCTGATGTTCGGGACCTGCGGGACGAGGCTGGCCAGGACGCCGAGAACGACCAGCACGATCGCCTCCGGCACGTCGAGCCGGTCGGCGATCACCCGGCCGGCGATCACCACGACGGCGATCGCGACCGCCAATGTGAAAAGCTCCTGCTCGCCCACCAGGACTCCCCCTCGGCATCCGCGGCATCCCAGGTGTCCGCCAGGCGGATGATTGTGCCCTGGCCCGGCGGCGACGCTTGTCGCGGGCGTGGCCGAGCCGGGTAGCGTTCCGCCTGGCCATGTCCGACACGCTACCGGAAACCGGCGCCGTGGCGCGCTATCGCCTTCCGGGGCGCCCGGGCTTGTGACCGCTAATCGCATAGATATCACTTGAAACAGATTGACACTAATCCGCACTTACCGGTATTCATGGCAACGAGAACTGCCAGTTTCACACGGATACGACGCGGAGGACGGGGGCAGGTGTGACGGCCGACCTTAAGATCGACTATCAGCTCTATGAGACCAGCTACTCGAAGCTGACGTACCTGAGCTCCCAGCTCCAGGACATTCAGGCACAGCAGGCAGAGTACGACGGTGTCATGGGGTCCGGCGACATCTCCGGGGCGATGGACAACTTCGCCGGCAACTGGACCAATCACCGCAATCAGATTGTCAACAACATCAATAGCCTTACTCAGATGGTGCAGAAGGCGCTCACCGATTTCCCCAAGACCGACCGAGACCTCGGCCAGAGCATCAAGATCCCGGGTAAGGGGTGATCCTGGATGGGGCGGCCAGCCGGCTACCAGTGGGAGCCACTGGGCTGGGAGCAGGATCCTGTGTCGGGAGACCCGGCGGCGATCGCGCAGGAGGCGCAGCATCTGGCCTCCATGGCCCAGATGATCCGCGGCCAGGTAGAGGCACTGCGGGAGATCGCGAACGACGAGATCAACGTCGGGCATACCCCGGATAAGATCCGGTCGGCCGCGAGCGACCTCGTGGACTCGCTGCAGGCGGTGGAGGAGCGGTACCAGACAGTCTCCACCGCACTGGACCGCTGGATCCCCGAGCTTGAGCAAGCCCAGGCGATGTCACTGCGGGCACTCGACGAGGCTGAGGCACCCTACGCGCAGCTCACGAAAAGCGCGGCGCTCCCGTCCGGGAATGATCTGACGGCGCAGGAAAAGCTGGAAGTCAGCGATTACCACGCCGCGATGTCACGGGCGCAAGAACAGCTAGACGCCGCGAAGGCGCTGCTCAGCCAGGCGATAGACCTGCGCGACACCCAGGCCGGCTACTACGCCGGCGTGATCAACAGCGCGTGCGATGACTCGCTCAAGGACAGCTGGTGGCAGCAGTTCGAGAACTGGGTCGCCGAGAACGCCTGGCTGATCAACGACATCTGCACGGTCCTGGAGCTGATCGCCGCGGTACTGGCGGTGGTCGCGCTGTGCCTGTCCGGGGTCGGGCTGCTCGCGCTCCTGTTCTGGGCCGGGATAGCCCTGACCTCCGCGGCCCTCATGGGCCGCATCCTGCTCGCCGCGACCGGCAACGGTTCCTGGTTCAACGTGGGCATGGACGTGTTCGCGCTGCTGACAATGGGGATGGGCGAGTGGGCCGCCGGAGGGCTCAAGGCGGTCTCCGAAGCGAGCGGCAAGCTCGGCGATATCGCGGTCGCCGCGGCGCGGTCTGAAGTCATGGAGAAGCTTGCCCCCGTCGCCGAGAAGGGCGCTGACGTGCTCGGCCCCGACGGCATGGCCAAGGTCATGGC
>DASZJE010000120.1:0-12978 GCA_035948445.1 Trebonia sp.
ACCCCGAGACCGGCGAGCTCCTCGCCAGGGCAGGCTAGCCGCCCCTACAGGCCGCCGGCGCTCCGCGCCGGAAGCCGACGGCGCAGAGCGCCGCCGGCTGCTGCCGCGTGCCTGGCTGAGGTCTAATTTTCGGACCAGCACCTTCGAGAACGTGCTCAAATGCGCATTCGAACCTACTATGGCGTGCTCAAATGCGTATTCGAGCACGCCGCGGCCGCGGCGTGGCCGCACGCGGCGGCGGCGGGGGGCGCACGCGGCGGCGGGGACGGGGGCGCACGCGGCGGCGGGGGCGACTGGCTGTCCATCCGCGGTGAGCCCGGGTCGTTCGGCGGACGTTGTTTGGTAGATATGGACACATGGCAAAGGTCGAGGCATCCGCAGAGGGCACCATCGATGCGCCCGCGGACAAGGTGTACAGCTACATCGCGGATATGCGGATCCACCAGCAGATCCTGCCGCCCGCGTTCTCCGGCTTCCAGGTAGAGGAAGGCGGCGTCGGGGCGGGCACCGTCACCCGGTTCACGATCACCGCGGGCGGCCGCACCCGCGAGTACCACATGCGGATCGCCGAGCCAGAGCCCGGGCGCACGCTCACCGAGACCGACGCGGGTTCGAGCCTCGTCACGACGTTCAACGTCGACCCCAGGGGCGAGAAGTCACTGGTGCGGATCACGACGAACTGGGACGGCGCGAGCGGCATCGGCGGCTTCTTCGAGCGCACCTTCGCACCGCGGGCGCTGCACTCCATCTACCTCGAGGCGCTCGAGCGCCTGAACAAATACGCGGTGGAACACCGCACCGCCTGACGGGGGATTGGCCTGACGGGGGATTGGCCTGACGGGGGATTGGTTTGCGCATGTGCATGCGCAAACCAATCCGCAAAACCGCCGGCGCCCTGCTGGCAGGTGTGCCGCTACGCGGAGACCAGGTCGCAGACGAAGATCAGGGTCTCGTTGGGCTTGATGGGCCCGACGCCGCGACTGCCGTAGGCGAGGTGCGGCGGGATGACAAGCTGGCGGCGGCCGCCGACCTTCATGCCCTGTACCCCCTGGTCCCACCCGGCGATGACCCGGCCGGCGCCCAGGTTGAACTCCAGGGGCTCGCCGCGGTTCCAGCTCGCGTCGAACTCCTCGCCGGTGGAGTAGGCGACGCCCACGTAGTGGACGCGCACCGTGTCACCGGCGCTGGCGACTTTGCCGTCGCCTTCCCAGATTTCCGTTATCTGCAGGTCCGCGGGCGGCGCGCCCTCCGGGAAGTCGACCTCAGGCTTGCTGATGCTCATGACCTCACCTTATGCGCGGCTGCCGCGGCACGGGTGCAGTCAGGGAAGAAGATGGCACCGCGGTGCGCTCACTCCCCACCAGAACGTCACAATTGTAAAACTTGATAATTCCGACTGGTTTGATTGACTTTAGACTTCTGTGTTTCTACTGTCGTTTACGGACAAACCCCTCTCTTCTGGAGTGCGCGTGAGACAACTTCGCAAGTCCGGTAAACGCTTCACGCTCGCCGCGGGTCTCATCGCGGCGGGCGTCGTCGCCGCGATGGCCAGTGGCGTCCCCGCGATAGCCGCGACGGGGCACGCCCCCGCGAGCGGCAAGGCCGCGGCAGGCAGCCCCGCACCGAAGTCCGGGCCGCACTGGGTCGGGACCTGGGAGTCGGCCCAGGTAGAGCCAGGCACTAGCGGCCTGTCCGCCACCGGATTCACCAACCAGACCGTGCGGGACATCATCCACACGAGCGTCGGCGGCAGCGAGATCCGGATCCGGCTGTCCAACGTGTTCGGCACGGCGCCGCTCGTCGTCAGCGATGTGCACGTGGCCCTGCGCCAATCAGGTGCCGTGACCGTGCCCGGGACAACCCGGCAGGTGCTCTTCGACGGCAGAAGGTCGGTCACGATCCCAGCCGGTGACCGTATCTTCAGCGACCCGGTCAAGCTAGAGGTCGGTTCGGAGACCGACCTGGCTGTCTCGATCTACTTCAAGCAGCCCACCGGGCCGACGACGTGGCACCCGGAGGCCGACAGCACCAACTACTACTCGACGGCCGGCGACCACAGCGCCGACGCCTCCGCAGCTGCGTACGCGAACACGGACTCGTCCTGGTACTTCCTGGACGGTGTGGACGTGGTGAACCCGTCGGTGAAGGGTGCGGTGGTGACATTCGGTCCGTCGACCACCGACGGGAACGCCTCCACGGCCAACGCCAACGAGCGCTACCCCGACGACTTGGCGCGCCGTCTGCTCGCGCTGCCCAAGGGTCAGCAGATGTCCGTACTCAACGCCGGTATCTCGGGCAACGAACTGTTCGCCGACACCGGGACGGACGGGCAGGCCGCGCCGGCCCGGTTCCTGCGGGACGCCATCGACCAGACCGGCGTGAAGGCGATCATCATCTGGGAGGGCACCAACGACATCCTGGGCAACCCGAACCTGCCGCTCAGCGACTTCGAGAGCGTGTACACGCAGCTGATCGCCGTCGCGCACGCGCACGGTATCAAGGTCGTCGGGGCGACCCTCCAGCCCACCGAGGGCACCGGCGGATGGACGCCAGAAGGCAACACGCTCCGCGGAGCCGTTAACAACTGGATCCTTACGAGCGGGGCGTTCGACGGGACCGCTGACTTCTCGACCGTGCTTGAGGACCCGGCCAACCCGGCGCAGTTGCTGCCCGCCTACGACAGCGGTGACCACCTGCACCCGAACGACGCCGGCTACCTCGCGATCGCCGACTCGATCAACCTGAAAATGCTGACGACCCCCTACCGGCCCGAGCACCAGTAACGGCCGCTGACACGACGGATCTGGACCCGTGTGCTCACGGGTCCAGATCCTGGTCCGGGCCGCTATGCGACCATGGGGCCGTGGACCTGGAATCATTCCTTGAATCCGCCGCCGGCCTGCTGGCCATTGAGTCGACCGCGGAGCACCCGGACGGGCTCGCCGAAGCGCTCGAGTTCGTCGTGAACTTCGCCGGAGGCGACTTCATGGCGGAGCGGTTCGCGTGCGGGGGCAAGCCGAGCTCGCTGCTGTACCACGGATCCCACCACTGGACACACCACGAGCACGGCCAGTGGCGGCCGCACTACGGGGTCATCCTCAACGCCCACCTCGACGTCGTCCCTGCCCCCAAGGACCACTTCCACCCCCGCCGTAACGGCATCCGCCTGTACGCCCGGGGTGCGCAGGACATGAAGGTCTCCGGGCTGGTCATGGCCCTCGTCTTCCGCGATCTCGCCGGGCGGCTCCCGTACGCCCTCGGTCTCCAGCTCGTCACCGACGAGGAGACCGGAGGTGACAACGGGACCCGCCACCAGCTAGAACAAGGCGTCACCACGGAGTTCGCGATCCTCGGCGAGAGCAGCGGACTCGGGATCTGCACGGAGTCGAAGGGGGTCGCCAACGCGATCCTGCGCTCCGGCGGCCGCAGCGCGCACGGCGCGTACCCATGGCTCGGCGACAACGCCGTGCTCAAGCTGCATCGCAGCATCGGCCGGATCCTGGAGAAGTACCCCGTGCCTGATGCCGATGCCTGGCGCACGACGGTGAACGTCGCCAAGGTCAGCGCGCCGAACATGGCATTCAATCAGGTGCCCGCGGCGGCGGAGGCCTGGCTGGACATCCGCTTCCCGGCCGGCGATCCGGACCTGGACGGGAAGACGGAGGCGGAAGTCGCCGCGTACCTGGCCGGCTTCTGCGAGCCGGGTGTGACGCCGGAGGTCCTGCGGACGGACTCGTCCGCGCACGCCGACACGGCGAGCCCGGCAGTCACCGCCCTGCAGGCGGCGGCGCGCCGTCAGGGGTACGGCGGCGAGTTCCTGCGCAGGCACGGCACGGGCGACTCGCGCTTCTACCGGCAGCACGGGATGAACGCAGTGTCGTTCGGCATTGGCGGCGCCGGTCAGCACGGCCCGGCCGAATACGCCGATATCACCACAATCGTCCCGTACTACGAGGCCCTATCGGACTTCCTGAAGAGCTACCGGACTTCCTGACTGGATCGCGGACCATCGCTGACGCAGCATGGACGCAGATGGTCCCGTCACGCACCTACGCAGGATGCGCTATTGCGAGCTTGTCGCATCTAACTCTAGACTTGTCCTGACCAGGTGTCGCGGAGGAAGGTGACCAATTGATGGCTAGCGTGGGCGCACGGCTGACACGGGTTCGGGAGGGGCTGACGCCCGCGGAGTGGAGCCGCGCGGGCGCGATGATCGCGACGGTCATCGGGCTGAACGTGGCGGGCTGGCTGATGCTGGCCGCCGCGGAGGGCGGGCATTACCACATCAACAGCAACGAGGTCTTCGGGTTCGGGACCGGGGCGCTCGCCTATACGCTCGGCATGCGGCACGCGTTCGACGCCGATCACATCGCCGCCATCGACAACACCACGCGCAAGCTCGTGGGCGAGGGCAAGCGCCCGCTGTCCGTCGGGTTCTTCTTCTCCCTGGGCCATTCCTCCGTCGTGTTCGCGCTGGCCGTGCTGCTCAACTTCGGCATCAGGGGCCTGGATGACCAGGTGAAGAACTCCAGCTCACACCTGCAGTACACGACCGACATCATCGGGACGTGCGTGTCCGGCTTCTTCCTGTTCCTGATCGCCGCGTTCAACATCGTCATCCTCGTCGGTATCAGCAGGGTCTTCCGGGACATGCGGAAGGGCACCTACGACGACGCCGCGCTGGAAGAGCAGCTCAACAAGCGCGGCCTGATGAACCGCTTCCTCGGCCGGCTGTCCCGCCGGGTCGACACGTCCTGGAAGATGTACCCGATCGGGGTCCTGTTCGGCCTGGGCTTCGACACCGCGACCGAGGTCGCCCTGCTGGTGCTGGCCGGTACCGCCGTCGTCGGCGGGCTGCCGTTCTACGCCATCTTGTCGCTGCCGATCCTGTTCGCCGCGGGGATGAGCCTGTTCGACACCGCCGACGGGTGCTTCATGAACTTCGCCTACGACTGGGCCTTCGCCAAGCCAGTCCGCAAGGTCTACTACAACCTCACGGTCACCGCCCTGTCCGTTTTCGTCGCCGTGTTCATCGGCGCCATCGAACTGCTCGGCCTGCTCGGCCAGGACGGGAACCTGAGCGGCGGCTTCTGGTCGTTCCTTGAGAGCTTCAACATCAACACCGCCGGGTTCGTCATCGTCGGGGTCTTCGTCGTGACCTGGGTCGTCGCCCTGTCGGTCTGGCACTTCGGCAAGATGGAGCAGAAGTGGGACACTAGCAAGGCAGTCACCGCCGATGTGGACATCACCGCCGATACGGGCATCAGCGCCGGAACGGGCGACTGCGTCCCGACGCGGTAGCGCCCCGTTTCGCAATAGCGAGGATATGCAACTGCATGCGTTTGCCTTATCCTGCAACTGTGGCCAGTAAAGCAGGCCCCGTGGCATCCGATCACGCCGACCGCGAGACCGTTGAGGCTGTCCTCGACCTGGTACGCCGGCACGGCGGCCGTGCCACGCCCGCCCGCAGGCTGCTGCTGGACGCGCTATTCGGCAGCAGCACGCATCGCAGCGCCGAGGAACTGGCGGCGGAGGTCCACGCCCGCGCGCCCGACGTGCACCTGTCCACTATCTACCGGAATCTCGAGGAGCTAGAGCGGCTCGGCGTCGTCGACAGCACCCGGCTAGGCGGCGGCCCGGCGACCTATCACCTCGCCTCCGCGCCGCACGGCCATCTGGTTTGCGAGCGCTGCGGCACCATGGTCGAGGTTCCCGGCGAGATATTCGCCGACCTGGTCCGCGCGGCCGGGGCTGAATACGGCTTCGCGATCAACCCGCACCGCTTCGCCGTCACCGGCCGGTGCGCGGACTGCCAGCGCCCGATCGGCCGCTAAACCGGACGCGGTGACGATGCCGTACTCGTGGATCCGCCGGTAGATGGTCGCTCGTGACATGCCGAGGGAACGGGCGGCACGGATCTTGTTGCCGCCCTGGTCGCGCAGGCTCTGCACGATCGCGTCCCGTTCCATCGACTCCAGCGGCGACAGCACCCGGCGGCTGACCGTCCAGCACTCCGGCGGCAGGTCCTGCGGACCGATCGCGCCCGCCCGCCGCCGCTGCACGATCTGCTTGAGCACCTCCCACAACTGCCCGGCATTGCCCGGCCAGTTGTGCCGCAGCAGCACTTGCATCGCTGCCGCGGAGCACGTGACCCGCCCGTGCTGGCTCAGCTTGGCGAGGAAGAACGGCACTAGTTCCGGCAGGTCCTCGGCGTGGTGGCGCAGCGCGGGCACCTCGACCGTGCCGGGGAAGAACCGCAGCAGCGCGGTGAGATCGGCGCGGGCCTTAGCCCGGTCAAGCGTCACCGCCACCAGCGGGTCTCCGCCCCCGCTTCGCAGTTCCTGCAGCACGCCCGCCAGCGCCCGCGCCTGCCTGGTGTTCAGGGCGTCGACGTGCCTGATCACCACCGTTCCGGACCGGATGGGAAGGTCCCTGCGCACTTCCGCCAGCCAGTCCGCGCCGCACGTCACGTCGACGACGTGGAACGGAGCGGCCGGATCGCGCCGCTGATGCACGGCGCGGATCAGCGCGAGTTTCCCGGCGCCGTTCTCGCCTTCGAGCGTCAGCCACTCCCCCGACTCGTAGCCGGCCTCCGCGGCGCGGCACGCCCGCCGCCACGCGGCGCTCCCGCCGACAAGACCCGGCAGCGTCATCGCGGGCACGCCCGGGGTGCGCGGCGCCGCGGAACCCGCCCGCGCCGCGGCCTCCCGCGGCGCGGGCACGTTGATCCGCGGCATGGCCGAGCTGATGATCTTGACGTGCACGACGCCGTCCGCGTACGGGGCGCCCCCGGAAACACCCCCGGAGACACCGCTCGAGACACCGCTAGAGACATTGCGGCAGAACATCCGGGCGACCGTCCCGCTGGGCAGGTCGACCGTGACGGCGTTCCCGCTCCCGGTACCGGGACCGTCGCGGCGGAGAGCGCTCCTGGCCAGCGCGTCGGACGCATGGGCGATCAGCGCCGCCTGGTCGGCCGGGCTCATGACCTGGCGCGCGTGGTCGTTCAGCATGGCGATGTCGTTGCCGAGCGCCAGCACGATGCCGCCGGTGTGGCGGCAGGCGCGCTGGTATTCCTGGAGCAGGTGCATGTCGCGGCCGCTTGTCGCCGCCGCGAGGGCCTGACCGACCTCGTTCGCGGTCACCTGGACGAGCGAGACGAGCAGCGGGTCGGCGTCCCTGCGCCAGCAGGTGAGATCAAGGACGCCGGCGGTCTTGCCGGAGAGCGGGTCGCGGACCGGTGTCCCGGCACATGCCATGCCTTCGAGGTGCTCGGCGTAGTGCTCGTGCCCGAACACGTGCGCCGGCCCGCCTGACTCCAGCGCTGTGCCGATGCCGTTGGTGCCCACCACGTCTTCCGCGTAGGAGAAGCCGGGCGCGAGCATGATCGAGTCCAGGTGCCGCTCCAGGTCCCGGTCGCCGGTGAGCCGGAGCAGCACCAGCCCGGCGGCGTCGGTCAAGACGATGCTGATCGGCTGGCCGCCGAGTTGCTCGTGCAGCCGCCTCAGCACTGGCTCGGCACTGCGCGCGAGCACCGACTGCAGGTCGGGATCACGCAGGTAGTTCAGGTTAAGCCGGTCCGCGGCCACGTTCCAGTCGTGCGACCTCCACCAGGACGCCAGTATCGGCGCCCTGACGAGGTCCGGGTTGACCGGCTGCGATGCCAGGAACCGGTCCCTCTCGACCGCCAGCCGGTCTGCGGGCAGCCGTTCTCCATGCACGTGCAGCCGCACTGATGCACGTCCCATAGCCCCCTCCCCCACCTGTTGCGATTCCAGCCGGAGGACCTCATCTCGCCTACAACACCATAAACCGGCTGCTAGGACGCACTGTCTCAACTTGAGACCCGCTACGCAACCCCAGTGGCGTGAGGTCTGTTTCATGGAGACCTATAACCCTTGGTCAGTCGTCCATCTCGTCTTCCACCATCTCGCGGAGGAAGGTCTCCACCCGGTCCTCGGCGAAACCGGCGATCCAGGCGCGCCGGCCGCGAATCTGCTGAAGGCGCTAGGCATCACCCCGACGGCTGAAGGCGACGTGCGGGTGGCCGAAAGGGCGAAAGACCAGCTAGCCGAGCTGCGCGAGGCGTACGAGCGGTCCCTGGAGGCCGACGGACCTGTCTCAGGATGAGATCTCACGACCGCCGCAAAAGTTATGAGGTCGAAACACAACCTGTTACCCAAGGAGGCCAAGGAGGGATGCCGGTGAGCCGCCAGAGTGTGGCCAAGGCCCATCAGAAAATCCAGGAACTCTCCTGGGAACCCCAATACCACCAGCCGGTTAGCCACTACGGAACCGACTACACGTTCAGCAAGGCGCAGAAGAAGGATCCGCTCAAGCAGGTGCTCCGCTCCTACTTCCCGATGCAGGAAGAGAAGGACCACCGGGTCTACGGCGCCCAGGACGGCGCGATCCGCGGCAACATGTTCCGCCAGGTGCAGGAGAGGTGGCTGGAATGGCAGAAGCTGTTCCTGTCCATCATCCCGCTGCCTGAGATCTCCGCCGCCCGGGCGATGCCGCTGCTATTCCGCACGGTCCCGAACCCGGAGCTGCACAACGGCCAGGCGATCCAGATGATCGACGAGGTTCGGCATTCGACGATCCAGCAGAACCTCAAGCGCCTGTACATGAACAACTACATTGACCCGGCGGGCTTCAACAGCAGCCTGCGGGACTTCCAGAACGACTACTGCGGCACGATCGGCCGTCAGTTCGCCGAAGGCTTCATCACCGGTGACGCGATCACCGCGGCGAGCATCTACCTCACGATCGTGGCCGAGACGGCGTTCACGAACACCCTGTTCGTCGCGATGCCCGCCGAGGCGGCGGCGAACGGCGACTACCTGCTCCCGACGGTCTTCCACTCCGTCCAGAGCGACGAGTCACGGCACATCAGCAACGGGTACGCGACGCTGCTGATGGCCCTGTCCGACGAGTCCAACCACCAGCTACTCGAGCGCGACCTGCGCTACGCGTGGTGGAACAACCACCGGGTGGTCGACGCGGCCATCGGCACGTTCATCGAGTACGGCACCAAGGACCGGCGCAAGGACCGCGAGTCCTACGCCGAGATGTGGCGCCGCTGGATCTACGACGACTACTACCGCAGCTATCTCATGCCGCTGGAGAAGTACGGCCTGGTCATTCCGCACGACCTCATCGAGGAAGCGTGGAACCAGATCTGGAACAAGGGCTACGTCCACGAGGTCGCCCAGTTCTTCGCCACCGGCTGGCTCGCCAACTACTGGCGGATCGACCCGATGACGGACGCGGACTTCGAGTGGTTCGAGTACAAGTACCCGGGCTGGTATGACAGGTACGGCAAGTGGTGGGAGAACTACAACCGGCTCTCGACGCCGAACGGGCACCACCCGATCGTCGCCGAGGACGTCGCCTACCAGTACCCGCACCGCTGCTGGACCTGCATGGTCCCGTGCCTGGTCCGCGAGGACATGGTCATGGAGCAGGTCGACGGGCAGTGGCGGACCTACTGCCATGAGGCCTGCCGCTGGACCGACGCGACGGCCTTCCGGCCCACCTATCAGGGCCGCGAGACGCCGAACATGGGCCAGCTCATCGGCAAGCGCGAGTGGGAGACGCTGTACCACGGCTGGAACTGGGCCGACGTCGTCTCCGACATGGGCTACGTCCGTGACGACGGCAAGACGATGGTCGCCCAGCCGCACCTCGACCTCGACGACCCGAAGAAGCTGTGGACGCTCGACCACCTGCGCCGCATGCCGCCGGTACTGAGCCCGAACGTCGTGCTCAACGAGATGTCGGACGCGGAACGCCAGGCTTTCCACGCCGACTACATACGCGGCGGACCGGCAGGCCGCCCGGCGCCGGCGCAAGCCTAGATCACCACCTTCTATCCCGAACGATCCATGGTCCCCCGCCCCACCCCGGCGGGGGGCCGCCATACGAAGGGCGAGCGGCCCCGTGTCCGACAAGCACACCGTCCGGTTCGAGCCGGTCGGGATCGAGATCCAGGCTGGCGAAGAGCAGACGATCCTGCGGGCAGCGGCCGAGCAGGGGATCATGCTCATGCACGGCTGCAAGGAGGGCCAGTGCGCGTCGTGCAAGTCCTTCATTCTCGAGGGCGAGGACATCGAGCTCGACCGGTACTCCACCTTCGCGCTGCCCGACTACGAGAAGGAGGAGGGCTACACACTGCTGTGCCGTGCGCACGCGTACGAGGACGTCACGATCGAACTGCTCAACTACGACGAGGACATGATCCGCTCCGGCCTGCCGATCCAGCAGGCGGTCGCGGAGGTCGAGGCGATCATCCCGGTCACGCACGACATGCGGCACCTGCGGCTGCGCCTGATCGAGCCGGCCGAGGTGAAGTTCTTCCCTGGCCAGTACATGGACATCGCCGTGCCCGGCACGGACGAAGTGCGGTCGTTCTCCATGGCCAACACCTCCTCAAGGGACGGGCTCCTGGAATTCATCATCAAGATCTACCCCGACGGGCTGTTCTCCGGATTCCTCGACACCCGCCTCAAGGTCGGTGACCGGCTGGAACTGACCGGCCCGTTCGGGGTCTTCACCCTCCGCGAGGGCGAAGAGGACCTGATCTTCATAGGCGGCGGGGCGGGGATGGCCCCGATCCTGTCCCTGCTCCGCTCCATGGCCGAACGCGGCATACGCCGCAAGGCCACGTTCTTTTACGGCGCCCGCGGCAAGCGCGATGTGTGCTTCGAGGAGGAGTTGCGGTCGCTGCAGGAGAAGATCCCCGACTTCACGTACATCCCGGCGCTGTCCGATGAGACCTGGCCGGGCGAGACGGGGCTGATCACGGATGTCGTCAGGCGGCACGCCGGCGATCTCACCAGGGCGCACGCCTACGTGTGCGGGCCGCCGCCGATGGTCGAGGCAGCCATCCCGCTGCTTGAGACGCTTCGTGTCCCCGAGAAGCGGATTTATTACGACAAGTTCACCACAACGGGAGAACCCGCATGACTACTACGCATGAGCGCAGCGTCCCCAAACCGGTCTTCACCGACGCCGAGGCCGGCGCGAAGGAGTTCCCCGACTCCGGGAACCGGCGCTTCAACTACTTCGTCCCCGCCAAGCGCAAGCAGTCGCACTACGAGGACGTGACCGTGGAGGTCCAGCCGGACCCGCGGCACTACCTTTCCCAGGGCTGGCTGTACGGGTTCGCCGACGGCGTGGGCGGCTACCCCCTCAACTGGACGGCACTGAAGTCATGGGGCTCCGACCGGCCCGAGCCCGAGCGTTTCCCGGGATCCGGCGGCAAGGGCTACGACTGGCCCGCGCTCGGCTGGCACGAGTTCCGCGACCCGAACGAGGAGTGGGAACTCACCCTGTACCGCTACAACGCCAACGTCGTGCGGCAGCTGAACCAGAACGTCGAAAACGCCCGGCAGACGAAAGCGTTCACGGAATGGAACCCGAACTGGGTCCGCTTCGTGGAGCGCAACGTCGGCGCGTGGATGCACGTCGACCACGGTCTCGGCCTGTACCTGTACGCGAACGCGCAGCGGCGCGCCCCCACGAACATGCACAACAACGCGATCTCGGTGAACAGCATGCACCGGATCCGCGCGGCGCAGGACATCGCGCTGTACAACCTCACGCTGACCGACGAGATCCCCGGGTTCGACGGGGCGGCGCACCTTGAGGCGTGGAACGACGATCCCGCCTGGCAGGGCGTCCGGGAGACCGCCGAGCAGCTCACCTCGATCTGGGACTGGGCCGAGGCGATCTTCGCCGGCAACGTCGTGTTCGAGCCCCTCGTGGGCGAACTGTTCCGCAGCCAGCTCGTGCAGCACGCGGCGCCGCGCAACGGCGACTTCGTGACGCCGACTGTTATCGGCGCCGCCGAGTACGACTTCGCCGAACGCGACCTGCGCTACACGCGGGTCATGTTCGAGCTGCTCACCACCGACCGGGAGTTCGCGGCCCACAACGGGACGATCCTGCAGGGCTGGCTCGCGACCTGGGTGCCGCGCGCCATCCACGCCGCCCGCGGCCTGCAGCCGCTGTGGTCGCAGCCGGACATGAAGCCCCCGCGGTTCGAGGATGGCCTCGACACCGTCAAGAGCCGGTTCGCCGGCATCGTGCGCGACCTGCACCTGGACGTACCGAAGGAGCTCAGCCAGTGACCACGTTCGTTATCTCCGAGAGCCCGTTCAAGGCAGACCACACGGCCTCGAACAGGTGCGGCTTCACGTTGATGAACAACCAGGTCGGCGAGGTGGTCGCGCAGGTCATGGCGACCAAGCCGAACGTCACGGTGACCGCCCTGCCGTCGATGATGCGCGTGGACGCCGCCGGGATGATGGAGGTCAACTACGACGAGATCTCCGAGGCCCTGGGCGAGGACCCCGGCTACTTCGACGCCGCCGAGCTCGAAGAGGACATGTCCACGCACTACGGGCGGATGATCCACCTCGACGACAAGACGCTGTTCTTCGCCAACCCCGAAGACGCCGCCGACTACCTCGGCTTCGATCTCACCCCCGCCTGAGCCTGACCGCTGGCGCAGGAGCAGGGCACCGAAGGAGGACAAACTTGTACACGAAGAACGGCGAAAAGTACTTCATCGTCGACGCGCACATGCACTACTGGAACGCCGCCCCCGACAACTGGGTCCCCGGCGCGGAGCAGTACGCCAAGGGCTGGATCGAGTGCTTCCACGCCTACCAGTCGCTCGGCCCGAAGGAGACCCACTGGCCGATCGACCACTTCCAGAAGTACTCGGAAGACGACCTGATGAAGGACGTCTTCGAGGACGGGTACGTCGACGTGGCGGTCTTCCAGCCCACGTACCTCAAGGAGTGGTACAAGGAGGGCTTCAACACCACCAGCGCAACGCGCTGATGGGCGAGAAGCACCCGGGCAAGTTCGTGTACAACACCCGGTTCGACCCCCGCGACGGCGACCCCGGCCTGGAGGAGCTGCGGCGGAACGTGGAGCGGTTCGGCTCCAAGGGGGTCAAGCTCTACA
>DASZJE010000121.1:0-90211 GCA_035948445.1 Trebonia sp.
GTGACCGGCAACACGATCATCGACTCGGTGTATGACTCGGTCGGCTTCTCCACCTCCACGAACACCGACCTGGCCGACAACACGATCATCAGCCCGTGGCGCAACGGGATCGTGATCTCGCCGCCGTACTACCCGGCCCCCGCCGGCAACGCCACCATCACCGGGAACTCCGTGACCGGTGTCGGCTCCGGGCTGTCCGCGTTCAGCAACGATTCGAGCGGCTTCACGGCCTCGCTCAGCGGCAACAGCTGGCAGAACGGCACCAGCGAAGCCCCCTACGGCGGGACGGCCGCTGCCGTGCCGGGCACGGTGCAGGCGGCTAACTATGACACCGGCGGGCAGGGGGTGGCCTACAGCGTCACCTCGGTGAACGGGACGGCCAACAGCTACCGGCCCGACGGGGTGGACCTGGAGGCGTGCTCCGACACTGGCTGCGGCTATGACCTGGGTTTCACTGCTACGGGCCAGTGGTTCCGTTACACGGTCGATGTGGCGGCGGCCGGCACCTACACGGTGAGCTTCCGGGTCGCCTCGCCCAGCGGCGTCTCCGACGGCTTCCACGTCATGGATTCCTCCGGTGATGACCTGACCGGGGCGGTTAGCGTCCCGGCGACCGGCGGCTGGCAGAACTGGACGACCGTGACGGCCAGCGTCACCTTGCCGGCCGGGCAGCAGACGCTGACCGTCGACCAGGACAACGGCGGCTACAACCTGCACTACATGTCCTTCACCACCGCCGTCGTCGGCGGGGGCGGTGGCGGCGGCACGGGCAGCGCGCTAACGGCGTCGCCGTCGGGCCTGGCCTTCGCCGCGCAGTCGGTGGGGTCGGCCAGCGCCGCGCAGACGGTGACGTTGTCCAACCCCAACACCAGCGCGGTCTCGGTGTCCCAGTTGGCGATCAGCGGCCCGTACGAGGAGACCAGCACCTGCGGCGCGTCCATCCCGGCGAACGGGTCGTGCACCGTCAGCGTCACCTTCGACCCGACCGCGGCCGGCGCGGCCGTCGGCTCCGTGACGGTGGCCAGCAGTGCGGCAGGCAGCCCGCTGAGCGTAGGCCTGTCCGGCACCGGCTACTCCTTCTAACCCCATCCCGGGGCGGGGAGAGGGCACCACAGCCCCCCTCCCCGCCCCGGGAGCGAGCCTCCCTTCGACGCCTAGCCCCTGCCCGACCTCAACCCGATCTGGGCCGCTCCGCCGCGCCAAGCTGTCGCCATATGCGCCCAAAGCATCACATAACGGCTGGGCCGCCACCGCTGTCCGGCACCGCGAGATGATCCCGAGACACACCGTTCACCCACAAGATCTGAGACCGCGACCCGTTATTTCTGTGCCAATGTCAGGCCATTGTTCTTTCTTTTGATGGCTGCCGAAGGGTAACAGAATTCACCTTTGCCAATAGGTCTGCCAATGGCGCACGGTGCTGCCATGCGCAAACCGCTGCCATGCCGCAAACCGCTGCCATGCCGCAAACCATGCGGCCACGTCCGGCGGCCCGGCGCGGGCTGCGAGGTCGCTGTGCCCTTGGGGCGGGATCCGATCCATCGAGGGAGCCGAGGCGCTGCGCGGCCGACTGCTGGAGTATATGCAGGTCGGGCCACCCGCGGCATGTGCCAGGGGGCATCGAGCGGACCATCCGGCCCGCACTCGGCGACTGCGAGGTCGGTTTCCTGGAACAGCACCCCGAACTGCTGGACCGCCTCTACGCCAGGCCGCGAGGACGGCACCCCGGACCGCGCCTGCGACGCGCGGTGCCGGCCGCACCGGTGCGGATGATCAAGCCGCAAAAGACTCTAAAAGATTTTCATCCGCAGATCTTGACAATTGCTTCCCTATGTCCACCTGATGGAGATGAGCCTCACGATATCGGGACGATACGCCCGTAGGTTGGCTCATTCCGGCTGGCTTGCCGAGGGGGCGGGGCCACCGGTCATAACGAGCCTGAGTTCACGCAGGCTCAAGGGGGAGGGTGAGTTACATGTCAGCATGGCTTAGCAAGTGGGCGCCCGCGTCCGGGGTGCTGGCGGGGGTGCTCGTTGCGATCGCATTCTTCGCGGGGCCGAGCTCGCCAGGCGACAACGCCACCGGCGCGCAGGTCATCACCTGGTACAACAGTCACCACACGTCGGACTTCGTCTTCGACCTCTTGGGGGGCCTGGCCATACTTTTCCTCGTGCTGTTCGCGGTGGCACTGGCGCGGCAGGTGCGGACCGGTGACCGATGGCTGGCATACGGCGCGCTCGGCGGGGCTGTCTTCGGCGGCGTCGGCTTCCTTACCTCCATCGGGTTCGATACGGTCCTCGCGCAGGACCACAACCATCTGACGATCGCGTCGGCCCAGACGCTGAATTTGCTCGACAACGACTTCTTCCTGCCCATTCTCATCGGGTTCTCCCTGTTCGGCATGCTGGCCGGCCTGGCCGTCGTGGTGGGCCGGATCCTGCCGAAATGGATGGGATGGGTCATGTTCGCGTTCGGCCTAGCCTGCCTGGCCGGTCCCGCTGGCTTCTTCGGCGCGCTGGCGACGATGCTGTGGGTGCTGGTAGCCGGGATCTGGATGGTGAAGCAGGGTGCGCCGGTTCCTGAGCCCGCGACACCGGTGGCCGAACAGCACGCAACGGTCTGACACGTTACGGTCTGACATAAGCGGGCGGGCGCGGGAGCGCCCGCCCGCTTATGTCCTGCGGCCCGCGTGCTGGCGGCCTATCATGCGCCTGCTCGGGCCGGCGGCTGCTCCGTCTCGGGCTGGCCGGTCCCGCCTTCGAGGTTGATCTTCGGCACGATGTGTTCCATCCAGCGCGGCAGCCACCAGGCGTGCGGTCCGAGCAGCGACATGATCGACGGCACCAGGATCATCCGGACCAGCGACGCGTCGATGAGCACCGCGAACGCCATCCCGATCGCGAGCATCTTCACCGTGGGGTCCGGGTTCGCGACGAAGCTGGTGAACACCACGATCATGATCGCGGCCGCGGTCGTGATGACCTTGGCCGTCGCCCCGATGCCGACGGCCACGGCCCGGTGCGCGTCATGGGTGTCCAGCCAGGCCTCATGCACCCGGGACAGCAGGAACACCTCGTAGTCCATGGACAGCCCGAAGATGATGCAGAACACCAGCATCGGCACGTACGCGGGGATCGGCAGCGTCGACTGCAGGCCGATCACGTCCTTCAGCCAGCCCCACTCGAAGATCGCGACGATCACCCCGTAGGCGGCGCCGATCGACAAGATGTTAAGGAACGCGGCCTTGATCGCGATCGCCACCGAACGGAACGCAGCGGTGAGCAGGACGAACGACACCGCGACGACCGCGAGGATCAGCCACACCAGCCTGCTGGTGATCTGGCTGGTGAAGTCGGCGGCCCCCGCCGTGGTGCCGGTGACGTAGCTGGTCGCGTGCTCCTTCGGCAGCACGCTGTCCCGCAGCGTGCCGATTAGCGCCGTGGTCTGCGGCGCTTGCGGGCGCGTGGTCGGGATGACGTTGAAGACCGCGGTGGTGCCAGAGGAGTTCACCGCGGCCGGGCCGACCGACGCGACGCCGGGGGTTTTGGTGATGTCCGACTGCATCGTGGACACCAGCGTGTCGTTGTCCGAGCTCGACTGCTTCGGCAGCGCGACGACGACCGTCAGCGGGCCGTTCACGCCTACGCCGAAGCCCTGCGTGATCAGGTCGTATGCCTTCCGGCTTGAATCGGACGTGGGGTTGGTCCCGTTGTCTGGCTGGCCGAGCGTGATCGACAGCAGCGGGATCGCGAGCACCAGCAGCACCAGCACGCTCGCGATGCCCCACGGCCACGGATGGTTGCTCACCATCCGGCCCCAGCGGGCGAACGCGCTGCGCTCGTGCTGCTCGTGCATGGCCCCGGCGGTCTGCGCTGCCTGCTGCCGCGCGGACACGCCCTGCCTGCGTGCCCTGACACGGGAGTTGAGCGCCCGCACCCCCTCGCGGACCAGTCCCATGAATCCCGGCACCAGGGTGAGCGCGGCAAGCATCGTGACCAGGACGACCAGCGCCGCCGCCAGGCCGAGAGAGCCGACGAAGCCGACGCCGGAGATGTACAGGCCTAGCACCGAGACGGCGACCGTGCAGCCGGCCACCACGATGGCCGCGCCCGAGGTGCCGGCGGCGCGCCGCACAGACGGGATGATCTCCTCCCCGTTGTCGACCTGCTCCCGGTGCCTGGCTACCAGGAAGAGCCCGTAGTCGACCGCGACGCCGAGGCCGAGCAGCGTGGCGATCGTGGGCCCGGTCGTCGGGAACGTGACCGCGTGCGCGAGCAGCGCGAGCAGCGCGAGGCCGCAGAGCACGCTGAAGATCGCCGATACCAGCGGGATCGCAGCCGCCATCAGCGAGCGGAACATCAGCAACAGCAGCACCAGGGCCAGCGCGAGCCCAATGACTTCAGACACCAGGTCGTTGGAGCTCGAGCCGATCTGCCCGGCGCCCCCGCCGTACTCGACTTGCAGGCCTGCCTTGGTGGCGGGTGCTACAGCGGCGTTGAGCCGGTCCAGGTAGGAGTTCTCCAGCGAGTTGGGATTCACCGACCAGGACACCGTGGCGTAGGCGATCGTGCCATCCTTGGAGACCGTCCCAGTGTTCGGGGAGGCGAACGGGCTGACCGCCTTGATCACATCTGGCAGCTTGGAGATGTTGGTGACCGACTGGTCGACGGCCGACTGCTGCGCGGTCAACGTCCCGGTCGTGGCGTGGAAGACGATCTGCCCGCCGTACCCGCCCTGCTGCGGGAACGTCGTGTTCAGCACGTTGAGACCGGTAGCGGAGTCGCTGCCCGACACCGTGTAGTTGTTGACGTACTCGCCGCCCCATGAGCTCTTGAGGCCGAGCAGTGCGCCGAGCACGATCACCCAGGCGATTATGATAATCCAGTGCCTGCGGGCAGCGAACCCGCCGATACGCTCAAGCAGCAAATTCACGCTCTGAGCCCCCCCTCACACGCGTTTGGTGCAATATAGCCCTCCCGTGGCTGGAGCGCACCACCCGCAGCGAGGTGAAATTGCCAGAGAATATCCTGGTCAGAGCCCTGTTGAGTCGGGAAAGATAAGTTCTGCAACGTTTATTATGGCGATATTTTACGACTGTGGTTAATATTCGGTTTCGTGCGTAAATCGGTCATTGCTCTTGCCGCTCTCGGCACGGTGGTTGCGATGGCATCCCCAGCCGGTGAACGAACCGTCGCAGTCCACCACGTTCACTCAGAGCGGCGAGTGAATTAGCCGTCAGGCGGTAACGTCGGTGGCCGGCCGCGCCTTCGGCCGTCGGCCGCCTCGTTCACTGACGTCGAATACGATGACGGCGCCCGGGCGAGGGCGGCCATAAATTGAGGTTATGGACTCATATCGGATTGGTTCCTACTCCGGCCGGCGCGAGAGGCACAGCCTGAGGTCATGGCCGAGATGCTCACAATGCCAGTGGCGGGGCTCCGCGAGCGCGTCCGCCGGGCCGGGCACGCGCCGTACCGGCCGGTCCTGTCCGGTGCCGGGGCACACGCGGCGGAATACTCCGGACAAGCCCCGACCGTCATCGCTAACGGCGAGGGCACCCTGGACCTGCGTGAACTCGCTGAGACGCACGAATCCTTGCGTCGCATGGCCATGCTGGTAGCGGGCGGCGAGCCGCCCGAGACGATATTCGCGGCCGTGACCAGGGAGATCCAGCGGCACTTCGGCGGCAGCGCCGCCAGGATGATCAGGTACGAGCCCGACGGGACGGCGACGCTCCTGGCTGACGAGGGCACGGCGGGGACGCCGCCGGAACGCCGGAGAACACTGGGCGAGCTACGTCCGGACGGGCTGACGGCGACCGTGCTGCGCACCGGCCTGGCCGCCCGGGTGGACGACTACGGCAAGGTCACGGAGGGGAAGCCCTACCTCAGCGCGGGACTGCGGTCCGCCGTCGCGGCGCCGATCTACGTACACGGCCGGCTGTGGGGAGCGATCGCGGTGGGATCGGAGACGACGCCGCTACCGCGTGATGCCGAGCACCGGGTGACCGACTTCACTGACCTGGTCGCCGCTGCTGTCGCCAACGCGCAGAGCCGCGCCGACCTCATGGCATCGAGAGCGCGGCTCGTGGCCGCCTGCGATGAGGCCAGGCGGCGCATCGAACGCGATCTGCACGACGGCGCGCAGCAGCGCCTCGTCGGCCTCGCGGTCAAGCTCCGGTCGGCGGCCGAGACATCCGCCGGACCCGACCAGGCGCGTCACCAGTTGCGTGAAGCCGCGGACGAAGTCCTCGGGGTGATAGACGAACTGCGGGAAATCTCACGCGGCATCCACCCGGCCCTGCTGTCCGGCGCCGGCCTGCGCCCGGCCTTGCGCGCGCTCGGACGGCGCTCGGCCATCCCCGCGCAAGTGGACGTGCGGGTCGCCGGCCGCCTGCCCGAGCCTGTCGAGGTCGCTGCCTATTACGTAGTCTCGGAAATGCTGACCAACGCGGCCAAGCACGCGAACGCGTCGGTCGTGCGGGTGCACGCCGAGGTCTCCGGCGGCGCGCTGCGGATTCGCGTGGAGGACGACGGCGCCGGCGGCGCTGACCCGGGACGGGGCTCGGGGCTAGCGGGACTGCAGGACCGGATCGAGGCGCTGGGCGGAACGCTTGCCGTGCACAGCCCGCCCGGCCACGGGACGACGGTCTGCTGCACGCTCCCGGTCTAAGCGCCGGAGGTGGCCGCCGAGGCTCCTGGAGCGTTCGAATACGTAATAGGGGTCATCCCGGCAAGCCCGGCTGCGCAATCGAGCTGGGCCCGCGCCGCGCCTGGTTCCGCTTCTGGCAGCGGCCCATGATCTCAGGCGCCGGTTGGCCGCCATCTCGTAATCCCGAGCAGTTCGGCGAGCAAAGCGACACGGACGTTAGCGCCGGCGGATCCGGCCCCGTGGTCACCCTTGTCGGCATACCGTAGCTCGCCGCCGCGGAACGCGGCGCTCAGGTTGAGGTCGTCGTCCAGCACCCGCTGCCAGGCCTCGGCGGAGCCGGTGACGCTCCAGTCGGTGTCCACGGCGTGGTCTCCGGCACCGGCGGTGACCGTTCCCGCGTCCAGATCCAGGCGCCACCACGCGGTGGATCCGCCTGGCTCGGGAGCTGTCGCGAACAACAAGACGGACTCCGCGGAGCAGGACTTCCACGTTCGGGTGAATTCCTCGCCCAGGCTGAGCAGGCCGGACTGGATACGGGCGGCGAGCACGGTGCTGGCCTGCCCGGGGGGGGCCGGCACGGGGTCGCTCCCGTCGACGGGGATCCGCAGATCGGCGGGCGGGCTTCCGATGCCCCAGGTCTCGTCTACCTGGACGTAACCGAGTTGCTCGGCCAGGTCGTTGATCACCGCCTTCAGCTCGGCCGGGATAAGCCGCGCCGGCACCTGCCAGCCCCGGCCCACCGAACTGGCACTGACCCTCGTCGTGCTCCAGATCTTGTAGTCGCCGGGCCCGTACCGCTGGCGATCAGCGGTGAAGCAGTGCTCGGTTATCCCGGGTACCGGGGCTACGCCGAGGAACTCGAAAATTCGCTCGGCCTGCTCCTCCGGGTCGCTGACCAGGTCTTCGTAGCGTACCGGCAGGCAGTCTTCGCCGAGTTGCGCCTCGGCTGCCAGGGTCGCGCCGGCGTAATCGGCCCAGTACCGGGCCAGCGCCGCCACGATGTTCCCGGGCGAGGCCGCGACGTAGCTCTCAAAGCCGTAGCTGCCCATACCCCAGGGCGATGCCTCGATTCCCGAGCTGATCATGTCCATCGGGTGCCGGTACAGACAGATGAACTTCGCGCCCGGCCAGACCTGCCGGAGCAGGCCGGCGTGCTGTGCTCCGCCGAGGCTCTTGTCGCAGTAGCGTTTCTTGCCGCGGCGCGACAGGTAGGACGTCATCATCGGGGTCAGGCTCTGCCGCAGCCCGTGGATCACAGGCTCGGGGACAGCAGCCAGGCTCGCGTTGCCCGACGGCATGGGCGCGTCCTCGATCACGGACCAGGCCGACGCCAACTGCGAGCACAGCCACGGGATCCTGGTCTCCGGCGGGCACGCCAGGTCCGGGTGGGCGTCGAGCAGGAACCGCAGCAGCGTCGATCCCGACCGGCCCGTGCACAGTGTGAAGATCGGGCTATCGCACTCGGCGTGCGACCCCGATAGTCCCGTCACCGCTGCGTCCTAGCTCGACATGGCGCTTTGGCTGCCCGAACTGCCCTGACCGCTGTTGGCGTTGCCGGTGCTGCTGTTCTGGCTGGGTGTGGCGTTCTGGCCGGAGGTGCTGCTCTGGCCGGTGCTGCTGCCCTGATTGACGTTTTTGCCCTGATAGGCTCCGTCGTCGAATTGACAGCCCGCCACGAGGAGCCCGGTGCCGACGGCCACCGCCGCGATGCCCGCCTTGGTCAGGAACCGGCGCCTCGTGAAGCGCGCGCCGCGATCGGTGAAGCGCTTGCCGCGCTCCGCGGGGCGTCCGTCCGTCTGCTCGCCCATGCAATCCTCCAGAAACGACGTGGGCGATCTTCGACGCCGAGCCTCGGCGGCGTGGCGAAGGAGTACTCCACGACCGCGGCGCCGCCTCCGGCGATGCCGGGAAGGACCAAGGCCGCAGTCGTCATAGTTGCCCTGGCGACGGCGGCGGCGTCAAGTGCGTAAGATCAACCCGCTCGAAGCGTATCAGGGTGTTTGCGGTGGTAGCTGCGTCAATTGTGATTTATGTCTGAACTGGGACCCCGCCAACTAAGGGACCCCCCCAACTAAGGGACTACGACAACCGGACAACTGGCGTGGCGGGCGAGCCAGCCCGGCACCGAGCCGACGATATGGTGCCAGAAGTGTCGTGGGCCACCGATGACGAGGGCGTCCGCGCTGAACTCCGACGCCAGCGCCGCGAGTTCCCTGGCGGGGCTGCCGCGTCTGGTCCTGACGTGGACCTCGAGCCCGGCCGGGTCGGTGACCTGGTCCAGTTCGGTGAGCAGCCAGCGTTCCAGAGCTTCGGTATCGCGGGGCAGGCCCACTACCTGGCCGGTCAGCGGCTCGCAGTACACACCGGGAGAGGCGATGTAGGCTACGAGCAGGGGCCGGCTAAGGCGGCGAGCCATGCCGGCCGCGTAAGCGAGCGCGTTGCGCGCCGACGCGGAGCCGTCATAGCCGGCGACAACGGGGTGAACGAGCGCTACCGTGCGGGACGCGCGGACGTCGCGTTCGGCCTCGGGACGTAGTTCGTCCCGCTCACGGCGCCGGTCGTGGCGCCCTGTGCCTTCCTGATCAGGCCGACCCTGATCGGGGGCGGGCTCTGCCTGGTCCATCTCGGCTTCCTGCGGTCGCGCGGCGTTGATACTTCGCGTGTTACAAGTAATTTACCCGTTGGTAGGCCGGAACATACATATCTGAAAGATTGCCCTTGCCCGTGGCGCCTATGCGCGGTGCCACGGCTAGAACTAGGCCAGAACTATACGGGTCAGTTCACCTGTACGGAAGCCTTCGAGGCGCCGGCGTTTCCGGTAATCCGTTGCGCCGGAGCGTCCGCGCGTCCGTGTGCCCGCGCGTCCGTGTGCCCGCGCGTCCGCGTGCCCGCGTGCCCGTGTGCCCGTGTGCCCGCGTGCCCGCGCGCCCATGCGGGCTCGGCTGTCGGGCGGGGCCCGTGGCCGTGCCGTGAGCCTGGCAGAAAGAAATGAGGGTAATCGCCGCAGGTGCCACTGTCGTTGGGATGAAAGTCCCGCCCTTTCGCTGACCTGCGAGCTCTCTGATGGCACGATAAAGATGTGGTGGCAGAGCCCCAGGGGGATACGTCGCTCGCGGACCGGCGAGTTGGCGGTGAACGGGATGATGACCGGGATCCGGTGAACGCGACCGCACGCGCGGTGATCGAGAGCGCGGCGGACGCGATCGTGGCGTTCGCCACCGACCGGACGGTTATGCTGTGGAACCCGGCAGCGGAACGGATGTTCGGCTGGACCGCCGCCGAGGTCATCGGCGTGGAACCGCCAATCATCCCCGATGAGCTCAGCGCGGAGCACAACGCCGTGCTCGAACGGGTCCGCGGCGGCGGGCAGATCTCGTTCGCGACCCGGCGGACGCGCAAGGACGGCTCCGCGATCGACGTGCGGATCGACACCAGCGCGCTGACCGGGCCCGACGGGGACGTGACCGGGTGGGTCAGCATCTGCCACCAGACCGGAGAGGACGACGTCGCGCGGCACTACATGGCCGAGCGGGCGCGCGTCGTGCGCCGTCTCGGCGACGTGGTCGCCGACATGAACGCGCAGCGCGACCTGGAGTCCGTGCTCGACCGGATCGCCGCGTCCCTGCGGGAGCTGACCGGGGCGGATGCCGGCGGGTTCGTGCTCATCGAGGAAGACCGGCTGCGCCTGGTGTCCACCGCGGGGCTGCCCGCGCGCCTGCGCGGGCGCGTGGCGTCGCTGTCGTCCAGCCTCGTCGGCGAGCTGATGAGGTCCGGCAAGACCGTGATGATGGCGACCAGCGAGTCCGGCGGATTCGACGACCTGATCTGGTCCGCACTGCCCGGGCTGCACACGATCGCGCTGTCACTGTCTCACGTCGGCGGCAGGCCCTACGGCGCGCTGTACGCGCTCTACAGCCGCCGTACGCTCTCCCATGTCGAGCTTGAGCTGCTCGAACTGCTCGCGGGGCACGCGGGCGTCGCGCTGACCAATGCGATGGCCTTCGAGGAAGTGGTGCGCCAGCGCGCCCACGAGCGCGCCGTCATCGACGGCAGCGCCGACGGCATCGCCGTGCTCGATGCCGACGGGCTGGTGAAGCAGTGGAACCCGGCCGCGCACCGGATCACCGGCATGGACGCGGCGGACGTCATGGGGAAGCCGCCGCCGTTCCCGCTGCCCGCGGAACAGGACGAGCGCCGCACGCACAAGCTGGACAGCGGGCGATGGCTCGATGTGCTGTGCACGACGCTGGGAGATGGCGAGGAGCGGGTCGTCGACTTCCGCGACGTGACCGCCGCCAAGGAACTCGAAGAGGCGAAGGACTTGTTCCTCGCCACCACCAGCCACGAACTGCGCACGCCGATCACGGTGGTGCAGGGGTTCGCGTCAACCCTGGTGTCACGGTGGGAGCAGCTATCGGACAGCGACCGGCGAGCGGCGGTGCGCACCATCGCCGAACGCGCCGGGTCGCTCAGCCGGCTCGTCGAGCAGCTCCTGCTCGGCGCGCGGGCCGGCGCCGATCAGCTGCCCGTCAGCAACGGGAAGTTCGACCTGGCGGGGTTGCTGCGGGCGACGGTGGTGTCCTTCGGGCCTCTGTCGGACAAGCACGAGGTTGTCGCGGATGTGCCGGACAACCTGCCGCCCGCCCGCGGAGACACGATGGCCACCGACATCATCGTCGGGCAGCTAGTGGAGAACGCGTTCAAGTACTCGCCGGCCGGCGGGCTCGTGACAGTTCGCGCCAGGGTCGTCGGCGAGCGCGTCGAGGTCGTGGTGGAAGACGACGGGATCGGGATCGCGCCAGAGGACCAGGAGCGAATCTTCGAGCGCTTCGTCCAGGGCGAGACCGGTGACCGGCGGCGGTTCGGCGGTGTGGGGATCGGGCTGTACATCGTGCGGCGGCTCGCGGCCGCGCAGAACGGGACCGTCGTGGCGGAGTCCCGGCCCGGTGGCGGCACCGTGATGCGCCTGAGTCTGCTTCGCGCCGATTTAGGGCTTTGTGCGTGTTATATGCACATTAGCGGTCAAATTTTGTCATAAATCTGCTTAATCTCCCGCGATTGGGATGCAAGGCCAGCCCGGCCCTTGCGGCGACGTCGCCATCGTCACCTGTCCGCTTTCCGTCGTCCGCATTTTCCGCGGCGGCGCCCGCGGAGCCACAGCAGACAGGAGGCTGTCCGAAGCCGACGAGCTTGCTGCAGGCCCAGTGCCTGAGTGTCACCATCCAGCACGGGAAGAAGGCGGCGGGAGTCAGTTCGGCGGCCTCCGCGGTAACCGCGCCTGTCACCGCCCCCCAACTGCAGGACGCTTACGGCGTTACCAGCGAGTCGACGAGTGATGGGACCGGTGAGACGGTCGCGATCATCGATCCTTACCGGGACCCGACGATCGCCAATGACCTGGCGACTTACCGTTCGGACAACGGCCTGTCGGCTTGCGATTCGTCGACGGGAGCGGGCTGCCTGACCGTCTACAACGAGGATGGCGTGGTCATCAACCCCGCTACGGCGACGTCTCCTCCTGCGCCCCCTGACACAGCGTCGGATGACGAGATGCAAACGGAGAACGAGACCGCCCTCGACACCGAAATGGTCTCCGCGATTTGCCCGAACTGTAAGATCGCCCTGTTCGAGACGAACACCTTTTACCTTTCCGACCTGGGCGTCGCGGAAGACTCCGCCGCGAAGGTCGCCAAGTTCATCTCTAACAGCTGGGGCCTAGATGAGGACTTCCCAGGCGAGGCAGCGTACGACTCGTACTTCAATCACCCTGGCGTTGCCGTCGTGTTCGCGTCGGGCGATGAAGGCTATGGCGCTTCCTATCCGGCGTCGTCGCAGTTTGTCACGTCTGTCGGCGGCACCTATCTCGACGAGGCCTCGTCCTCCGGTCCCTGGACTCAGGTGGTCTGGAACGGCCAGGGAGAAGGTTCGACGGGCTACGGCACTGCCGCTGGCTGCTCGGCTGGCGAGCCGGAGCCATCGTGGGGAGTGGACGCCGCTGACAGCACTGCGGCGTCCCTATGCGCGAACCGTACGGTCAATGACGTGTCGGCGGTTGCCAGCGCGGCGTACGGCGTCGGCATCTACTCAAGCGAGAACGACCCCCTCACCGGCAGCGGCTGTGACGGTTCCTGCGGGGAACTGGGCACGAGCGTCGCGGCGCCGATCATTACCGCCATGTACGCGCTCGCGGGTAACCCAAAGGCGAACACCTCCCGGCCAGCTACCTGTACGAGGACCCGTCGGGCCTGACTCCCGTCACGTCCGGCACGGACGTGGTCAGTGGCTCGCCGCTCAAGTGCGAGTCCAGCCGCGAGTACCTGTGCAACGCCGCGGACAGCCTGACCACCCCCCACAAGGGCTACAACGGGCCGGCCGGACTCGGTACCCCGAACGGTAAGCTCACGCCGTTCACCGAGAGCAAGGCCGGCGATATTGTGTCCGTCGCCAACCCCGGCACCATCGACGTACAGCAGGGCGTGAGCGTCAGCCTGGCGACCAAGGCCATCGACAGCGCGTCGGGACAGAAGCTGACCTACTCGGCATCTGGGCTGCCGGATGGCCTGTCCATCAACTCCTCCACCGGAATTATCAGCGGCAAGGTCGTCTATGTGGAAAACGACACCGTGCACGTCACCGCCAAGGACAGTACCGGGGCAAGCGCCACGGTGTACTTCAGGATCGAAGCGTCGGGGTCCCTGACCGCTGACTACCACGCCGGAACCGGGTACATGCCGCTGGCCCTTTACAACAAAGACGGCTACAGCATGTGCATGGACGACACCGGCAACAAGTCCACGAGCGGCACCAAGGTCGAGATCTGGACGTGCACAAGCAACGATGCCCAGCAGGTCTGGTCCTTCCAGCCGGACACCGCGCCGGGTGAGGTTGCCGACGCGGGCCTGAGTCAGCTGGGGACGATACAGATCCACGGCAAGTGCCTGAACATCGTCAACAACGGCAAGACCAACGGCTCCATGATTCAGCTGTGGACCTGCAACGGCGGGCTCAACGAGCAGTGGGAGATCGCCGGCGGGTACGGCGAACTGGTCAACCCAGTCTCGGGCAAGTGCCTGGAGGACCCTTACTCCAGCACCACCAACGGGAGGCAGCTCGACATCTGGACGTGCAACACCGGGGACAACCAGAACTGGCTGCCCCCGGCCAGCCCGTTCGACAGCGCCGTGTCGGGCAAGTGCATCGCCGACAACGACAACTCCACCGCCAACGGCGCGAAGATCATCGGCTACACCTGCGACGGTGGCACGTACGAGAAGGTGCAGGTCTACAACTATGGCCCATACGCCATGCTCGCGATCAACGGCAAGTGCTTGAACGCCGTCAACAACGGCATTGTTAACGGCACCACGATCCAGCTGTACGGCTGCGTCAATGGTTCCGATGAACCGTACATCGCGAACCTGTGGAGCCTGAACGCCTACAGCCAGCTCGAGAACGCGCAGGCGGACAAGTGCCTGGCGATCCCGAACAACAGCAGCGCCAACGGCGCGCGGCTCGAACTCGAGGACTGCTACGGGAGGCTACAGGCGTGCCTTCTCCCGCTGGCGGGCCTCCCCGCCGGTGGCGGCGAGGTACTCGTCGATTACGCCGGGCACGTCCTCGCTGTCCCGGAGGATCTTGCCCGCCTCCATCCAGATCACCCGGTTGCAGCTCTGCTCGATCTCGCCGAGGTTGTGCGCGACCAGAAAGACCGTGCCGGCCTCGTCGCGCAGTTCCTTGATCCGGTTGTGGCTCTTGGCCCGGAAGGACGCGTCACCGGTGGCGAGCGCTTCGTCGATCATGAGGATCTCGTGGCTCTTGGCGGCCGCGATCGCGAACCGCAGTCGCTGCGCCATACCGGTTGAGTAGGCGCGCATCGGGAGATTGACGAAGTCGCCGACACCGGAGAAGTCCACGATGTCCTGGTACCGGGCCTTCACCTCCGCGGGCGCCATGCCCATCGCGAGGCAGCCGAGGACCACGTTCCGCTCGCCGGTGAGGTCGTCCATGAGCGCCGCGTTGACGCCGAGAAGCGCCGCGCTGCCGCTCGTGTAGATGGCGCCCTGCTCGGCGGGCAGCAGGCCGGCGATGGCACGCAGCAGCGTCGACTTGCCCGAACCGTTCCGGCCGATGACGCCGACCACGTCGCCGTGGTTGGCCACGAACGAGATGCCGCGGATCGCGTGCACCTCGCGGATGGAAGCGCGCTTCTGCCGCTTGACCAGCCGCATCAGTGAGGTGGCGGCGGTGCCTTTGTTGCCGCCGGCGCCGTACACGCGGTAAACAACGTGCAGGTCGTCAACGATTACGGTCGGGGTAGCCACGGCGTCACCTTACCTTCTCGTGGCCCCGGGATGTCCGGATCCGTGCCTAAGATCCTCGGCGCATGAGGCCACGGGCCAACTGTAGGGCACCTGCAGGGCAGCCGTGGGGCAGATAATGCCGGTGAAATATGACGTTCACGGTTTCACGGCCTTCACACTGGGCATTCCGCTCGTACCGGGTTCGGTTCGTTCACGGGCGGGGCGGGGTGTAAATGGAGGTGGCTACGTCGGGCATGCTGGTGCTCCCGTACACAGCCTCTAGCGTCGGGATCGCGCGCCGACGCCTGATCGCCGACCTTACGGGGGCGGGCGTCAGGGAAGGTGCCGCTTGCGACGCGGGGCTAGTAATCAGTGAACTTATCAGCAACGCACTCCGTCACGCCAGCCCATTGCCTGGTAACTCTGTCAGGATCTCGTGGGACCTGCGAGCCGACAGGGTAACGGTCGCGGTCAGCGACGGCGGCGCCGAGTCGGTGCCGCGGGTGCACAAGCCTAAGAGGTCCGCGCTTGGCGGTCGAGGGCTCGGCATCGTCGACCGGTTGTCCATCCGGTGGGGAGTCGAAGAATGCCGCGACGGCTTCGGCGGGGACGAAAAGACCGCCGACGCCGGGTCTGAGATCACGGTATGGGCGGAATTGCCGGTAAAATATACCACTGTCCCCGCACTTGTAATCGCATCGTCACGCGATGCGTAATCGGGTCCGGAAGTGGTGATAATTCCCTAGGCGGACGTAGGCATGCATCCGGGGGGATTCGTGTGTCCCAGTTTCACGGTGTGGACAGCGAGGTAGGGCTACTGCGAACAGTGCTGGTGCACCGGCCTGGGGCGGAACTGCGGCGGGTGACGCCGCAGCGTAGGTGCGGGATGTTGCTGCCCGGCCTGCCCTGGGCCGAACGGGCTCAGCAAGAACACGACATGTTCACTGAAGCACTGCGCGATCGTGGTGTCGAAGTCCTGTACCTGACGGAGCTGCTTCAGGACGCGCTGGAGTACGCGGCAGCCCGGGAGCAGGCCATACAGGCGGTCGCGCGGGAACCCCGGCTCGGTGAGGAGCTACGGGCCCAGCTTAGGGAACATCTCGAGGGGCTGCCCCCCGAAGAACTCGCGCAACTGCTCGTCATGGGGCTCGCCCGTGACGAGTTCCGGTGCGGCCGCGGCGCGGTGTTCGGCCTGCTCGGCGCATGGGACTACGTTGTCGAGCCCCTGCCCAACCTGGTGTTCGCCAGGGACTCCAGCGTGTGGATCGGGGACAGCGTGGCGGTCACGAGCCCGCACGGCAGGACCGTCGAGGCGGAACTCGCGGCGATCGTGTTCGGGTACCACCCCATGTTCGCGGGGACCAAGCGTCTCTACGAACCGGGCCTGGAGGAACTAGCGGGCGGTGACGTGCTGCTGCTCGCGCCCGGCGTGGTGGCGATCGGCATCGGCTGCCACACCTGCCCGGCGGGCATGGAACGGCTCGCGCGGCGCGTGCTCGACCGCGGTTTCGCGCACACCGTGCTCGCGGTGCTGACCGGAGATCCGGCGCTGGCCGCGACTGCGGCGGAGGCGTGCCTCGACACCCTGTGCACGCTCGTCGGGCCCGATACCGTCGTGATGCGCCCCGCGATCGCCTACTCACTTGTCGCGCGAACCATCACCCAGCGGGCCGAAGGGCTGCACTTGTCTCACCCGCAGCCCTTCCTCGAAGCGGCGGCGCAGGCCATGGGCATCGACAGGCTCCACGTCATCGAGACGGGGATGGGCCTGCAGCGGCCCGGGAATGTGGCGGCATCCGGCGCCCGCTGGTCAGGGGACCAGTCGTCAGGGGGCCGGTGGTCAGGAGGGCGCTGGTCAGGAGGCCAGTGGGATGACGCGGGGAACCTGCTCGTGCTCGGGCCGGGCACGGTGATCTCGTATGAGCGGAACGTGCTGACCAACGCTCGCCTCGAGGCGTCCGGCATCGAGGTCATCTGCGTGCCCGGCGTCGAACTCGTGGGCTGCCGCGGCGGCCCGCGGGCAATGTGCTGCCCGATCGGACGCGAGCCGGCGAGCATGCCGGAGGACGCAACGCGCGCCGCGTTATGCGCGGGGGAGAATTCACCGCTAGCTTTCGGGCCGGTAGTGGCGGTAGGGTTCCAGCCGTGGAGCTCAATGTCTCAAGTTGGTCTCAAGGCGATCACGCGGTCGTGACCGTTACGGGAGAAATCGACCTCTATACCGCTTCGCGGCTGCGCAGCGAGGTTGCGGCGGTCATCGCCGGCGCGGCCCCGGCGTCCCAGGTCGTCCTCGACATGTCGGGCGTGGATTTCTGCGACTCCACAGGCATGAACGTCCTGCTGTCCTGCCTGCGTGCCTCCCGCGAGAAAGACGTCGAGTTCGCGCTTACCGGGCTCCGTCCGGCGGTCAAGAAGATCCTGCAGGTCACGGGACTCGACTCGGTGTTCACCATCGCGGGCGAGCAAACCGCGGTACCGGGCGAATAGCCGCATATGCCGCCGGTCGCCGTTGTCATTCCCGCGCGGGGCGAGTCCGAACGCGTTGGTGCCACCGTCACCTCCGCCGCGACGCTGCCCGGCGTTGACGTCGTGGTCGTCGTCGACGACGGCTCGCGCGACGCGACCGCCCAGGTAGCGCAACAGGCAGGCGCGACGGAGGTAGTCAGGCACGCGAGGAGTCGCGGCAAGGCCGCGGCGATGGAGACCGGGGCCGAGCGCGTCCGCCTGCTCGACGAACGTGACGGCGTGACCCGCCTGCTGCTCTTCCTCGACGCCGACCTCGGTGACACCGCCGCACTGGCCGGCCCGCTGATCACGCCGGTCGCCGTCGGCGACGCGGACATGACCATCGCCGTCTTCACGTCCACGGTCAAGCTCGGCGGCCACGGGTTCGTCGTGGGACTTTCCGCGCGGGGCATCAGGCGCGCGACAGGCTGGACCCCCACCCAGCCACTAAACGGACAGAGGTCCCTGTCCAGGGCCGCTTACGAGGCTGTCCGCCCGCTGGCGTTCGGCTACGGGGCCGAGACGGCGATGACGATTGAGGCCAAGCGCCGCGGGCTGCGCATCGCCGAGGT
The DNA here is from genome assembly GCA_035948445.1 of Trebonia sp. Lineage (GTDB taxonomy): Bacteria > Actinomycetota > Actinomycetes > Streptosporangiales > Streptosporangiaceae > Trebonia. The sequence continues at coordinate 18,029 of DASZJE010000121.1, forward strand.
AGAAGTCCCGCTCGCGCATCGCGCCACCGGGAAGGACGCGCGGTCGCAACTGCACCGCGTCCGCCAGTTCGTCGACGTCGCATGGGCGCTCGCCTGGCGTTTGTGACGGGCCGTCCGCGCGGCTTGCGGTTGACAACCATACGTAATCTGTATGCTGCTCACTGTGATATCAGTGGGGTTCTCCGTCGCGGGGGTGCTGGCCGGGGTGATCGGGATCTGTGTCGCGATCGTCGCCCATCAGCGCGCGGGACGCGTGGTACACGAGTGCAACGCGCTGATCCAGGGGTCTATCGGGTCGCGCGGGACCGTCGATCTCCGGGCGCTCAGGGACGTCGCCGTCGTCCGTTATGACGCGCTCCAGGAGATGTCCGGGCAGTTGTCGTTCTCACTCGCGCTGCTGAACGCACTCGGTGACGGGCTTGTCCTCAGCTCCATCAACAGCAGGTCCGAGACCCGCGCGTACGCCAAGACGGTCAAGGCCGGCGAAGGGGTACAGGAGCTCTCGCCCGAAGAGAGTACCGCGGTTCGTTCGGCGAGACTCGGGCTTGATACGGGGCGGCCGGAAGTCGCGGGACAGCGGCGGCGTGATGGCCGTGCGAACGGATCGGCGCCTGCGGCAAGATAAGGCCTATGCGTTACGCGTATCTGGGGCCGGAAGGGACATTCACCGAGGCCGCCGCGGCGAGTCTCGGGCTGCCCGGCGACGCCGCGCTCGTGCCGTATCCCTCGGTTGGCGCGGCGCTCACCGCGGTCCGGACCGGGGAGGCCGAGCGAGGCGTCGTCCCGATGGAAAGCTCTGTCGAGGGCATCGTCACCGCGACTGTCGACGACCTCGCCAGCGGAAGCGGCTTGGCTATTCACGGTGAGACACGCCTGCCGATCGCGTTCGCGCTGCTCGCCGTGGTCGGGACCGAACTGGCCGACGTCAAGTCCGTCGGTGGCCATCCGCAGGCAGAGGCGCAGTGCCGGCGATGGCTGAGGGCGCGACTGCCTGACGCGGAATGGGTGCCGCTCGCGTCCAACGCGGAAGCGGCCAGGCAAGTCGCCGAAGGACGGCTGGACGCGGCCCTGGCAGGAGAATTCGCGGCGGCCAAGTACGGGCTGAACGTGCTAATGCCGGATGTGCACGACAACGGCAACGCGGTCACTCGGTTCGTGGTCGTCGCACCCGATTCGTCGGACATGCCGTCGCCGACGGGATCGGACAGGACCTCGATGGCCGCCTTCCTGCGGGACGACCATCCGGGGGCGCTGGTGGAAATCCTTGTCGAGTTCGCGGTACGGGGCGTCAACCTGACGACGATCCAGTCCCGGCCCACTGGCGACGGGCTGGGCAGCTACTTCTTCTTCATCGACTGCGAAGGGCACATCAGCGACGCCAGGGTCGGCGAGGCGCTGGCGGGGCTGCGGCGCGCGAGCGCCGACCTCCGGTTCCTCGGCAGCTACCCGCGCAGCGACGGCGGGCGGACGCATGTCCGCCCCGGCACGTCGGATGCGGAGTTCGCCGAGGCCGCCGCCTGGCTGGCACGGTTCCGTCGCGGATAGCCGGCCGCGGGCAACCGGCACGCGGCTCAGCCTCACACGCGGTTCAGATCGGGTCGGGTTCCTGATCGGTCACGTCGATCATTGCCGCCGGGTCGAACAGGTCAGGCAGTCAAAGGTACGGACCCGTCCCGCGGGGAGGCTGCTCCTGCTCGGCGGGCACGAGGCCCGGCGGCAGCGCCCGGCGCATCTGTTCGAGCTGCGCACGCGCCGCCATCTGCTGTGCGAACAGCGTCGTCTGGATGCCGTGGAACAGGCCCTCGAGCCACCCGACGAGCTGGGCCTGGGCGACCCGCAGTTCGGCCTCGCTCGGCAGTTCCCCCTCGGCGAAGGGCAGCGAAAGCCGCTCCAGTTCCGCGACAAGCTCCGGGGCGAGGCCGTCCTCGAGTTCCTTGATGGAGCTCTGGTGGATCTCCTTCAGCCGCGCACGGCTCTTCTCGTCCAGCGGCGCCGCCCGGACTTCCTCTAGGAGCTGCCGGATCATGCTGCCGATGCGCATGACCTTGGCGGGCTGCTCGACCATGTCGGTGACCGGACGCTCGTTATCAGCGGCTTCGTCCTCCAGGCCTTGCGCGGTGCCCACCGCCAGGCCGTCGGGACCGACCACGACGACCTGCGGTCTGCCTTGGTCTGCAGGGCTCATTTCGTCGCTCATTTTCCTCACGTTACCCGGTACGCGCGGTCACTGCGCGCGCAGGAGGATCTTGCCGGTATGCGCGCTTGATTCCATGATCCGGTGCGCCTTCGCCGCCTCGGAAAAGGGCAGTTCGCGGTAGATCACGGGGGTGATCTTGCCCGCGTCGATGAGCGGCCAGACGTGCACCCTCACGGCCTCGACGATCCGCGCCTTCTGTTCCCTGGGCCGTGCCCGCAGGGTGGTGGACATCACCGTTCCGCGCTTGGCCATCAGCTTGCCCAAGTCAAGCTCGCCCTTGCTTCCTTGCTGGAGCCCGATGTTGACTATCCGGCCATCGGCCGCGAGCGCGTCCACGTTGGCCGGCAGGTAGGCGGCGCCGATGATGTCCAGGATGACGTCCGCGCCGTGGCCGGCCGTCGCGTTCCTGAGGCTCTCGGCGAATTCCTCGTCGTGATAGTTGATGAGGATATCCGCGCCGAGCTCGCGGCACTTCTCCAGCTTTTCCCTCGATCCCGCGGTCACCGCCACCGTGGCGCCCGCGTTCTTCGCGAGCTGGATCGCCACCGTGCCGATGCCGCTGCCGCCCCCGTGGAGGAGGAGTACCTCGCCGGACCGCAGGCCCGCCGCCTGGAAGACGTTGGAGTACACCGTGCATGTCGTCTCCGGAAACGCGGCGGCGGCTGTCAGGGTGATGCCGGCCGGCTTGGGCAGGAGCTGGCCCTCGGGGACCACGACTTTCTCGGCGTAACCGCCCCCGGCGAGCAGCGCGCACACCTCGTCCCCCGCTCGCCATCGGGTGATGCCCGATCCCGTCGCCGAAACCGTGCCCGAGCACTCCAGGCCGGGATACGGCGGGGTGCCAGGCGGTGGCGGGTAGAACCCCTGGCGCTGCAGCACGTCCGCACGGTTGACTCCCGCCGCCACGACGTCGACGACCACCTCGCCGGGTCCGGGGACGGGATCGTCGACCTCCGTCCACTTGAGGACGTCCGGGTCCCCGGGCGCTGTGATGACAATCGCGTGCATACGTACCTCCTCGTGGGGGAAGATGGGTAACCGGCATCCTTTAGTTGGGTCGTGGGCACTGATGATGTTCCCCGAGACCAAGAAACAATGACGCGAACAGTATGGCAAGGGCAGCTGGGTGACTTACCCTCGGTATTACGCGTGAAGCCCACCGCTACCCTGTACTCGTGAGGATGACGTGACACCGAACGAGCATGACAATCACACAAACGCACATAGCACCGGAGATGAACGCGCCGATGGCGTGTCCGCCCCGGTATCTTCTGTTCCTTTGCAATCCGATGTGCCGCATGATGCCGCGGACGAGGGGCAGTACGATCCGTACCTCACGTCGGGGGCTAATCCGTTCTCGTCCGTTCTTCCTCCGGGTTCCGGTGCGTTCCCGAGATTGCAGCCTAGGCAGTTCCCGCCCGATGACGAGCAGCCGGCGGACGTTCCGGTGATGGAGCAGCTTCCCGACCCGAACGCGCTGCCCGGGCCCGGCTACCCGGTGCTGGCCCCGTATCAGCAGGCACTCCCTGGCGTGCAGTCGGCTTTCCCGTCCGGCGCCTTCCCGTCGGCGTTCCCGCCAGAGGCTTCGCCGTTCCCGGTGGAGACTTCGGCTTACCCGGTGGAGACGTCGGCGTTCCCGCCGTCGGACACGACGACCTTCCGGGCGGTCTCCGACGCGCAAGCCGCGTACCAGCCGCGCTATTCCCCGGAGCCGTACGCGACGCCGCGCGCGCCCGAGGAAGCCCCGCCGCTGGGCGGGCTTCCCGCCGGCTTGGGAACGAATCCAGGCACCGGTGCGGAACCTCCGCCGTTGGACCCGACGCCGCCACTGCCGGCTCAGGAGACGTCCGCTGCGCAGGCGCAGGCGGCCGCGCCCCCGGCACCCGTTGGTCCGCCCCAGGCCGCGCCCGCGCCCGCGCCATCGGCACCCGCTGCTCCGGTACAGGCGCAGGCGCCCGCCCCATCGGCACCCGTTGGTCCGCCGCAGGCCGCGCCCGCGGGCCGAAATCACCGGACGCAGACTCAGGCGCCGCGCACCCCGCCGTATCCGGCCAGCGACCCGGTGCTCGCAGACCCGGTAGCCCCGCCCCGGGCGCCGGTCAGGGAGACCGCCGACAGCCTGACCGCCGACAGCCTGCTGCATGAACGACGGCTGCTGCCGAGCCCTGGCTGGCGCCGGACGCTGTACAAGTCCACTGGCGGCCTGATCCGAATCGGAGAGTCCGCTGCCGACATACGCAGGCGCGACCTGGTCAACCAGGCGCGGACGCCCGTCGCCGGAGGGCACCACAGGGTCGCCGTGATGAGCCTCAAGGGCGGGGTAGGCAAGACGACCACCGCGGTCGGTCTCGGCGCCATGCTGGCGTCCTTGCGCGGCGACCGCGTCATCGCCATGGACGCGAACCCGGACCGGGGGACGCTGTCGGACAAAGTACGGCTGGAGACTTCGGCTACGATCCGCGACCTGCTGAACGAGCGGGCGCAAGTCACCAGGTACGCCGACGTCCGGGCGTTCACGTCGCAGGCGCCGAGCCGCCTGGAGATCCTCGCGTCCGATAGGGACCCGGCGGTCTCCGTCGCGTTCAGCGCGGACGATTACCGTGCCGTCGCCCGGGTCCTGGAGCACTACTACTCGATCTGCATCACCGACTGCGGGACGGGCCTGCTGCACTCAGCGATGTCCGGCATTCTCGAACTCGCCGACCACATCGTGCTGGTGAGCTCGCCGTCGGTGGACGGAGCGCGCAGCGCGAGTGCGACACTCGACTGGCTCGAAGCCCACGGTTACGGCGACCTGGTGCGCGGAGCGGTGGTGGTGCTGTCCACGATCAGGCCGCGGAGCAAGAGCACCGTGGACCTCGACCGCCTTGAGCAGCACTTCGCCGCCCGGTGCCGGGCCGTGGTCCGGGTGCCCTACGACGCTCACCTGGAGGAAGGCGCCGAGGTCGAACTCGAACTGCTCAACTCCGACACTGCCGACGCCTACCTCGAACTGGCTGCTCTGGTGGGCGAGGGCTTCGCCGTGCCGCGTCGTCCGGTAACCCGGCATGCGTCAGGCGCGCCGCTCGCGTAAGGTTGGTTCGCAACAGGAGGGCTCGCCTAGTGGCCGATGGCGGAAGTCTTGAAAACTTCTAGGTTGGGTGACCGACCTCGTGGGTTCGAATCCCACGCCCTCCGCCGGTAGTGGTGGTTGCGGCATTGGCCGCGGGATGCTCGCCGCGGCCTCGCCCCGGCGTCTGAGGGGCATAAGCCGGCGTGGCGGGATGCGTAAACACATGGGAATCTGTGCTTCGGCAGATATCATCGCGGTTGGGTTACGTATCGGGATTACTGCGAGCTGGCGGTGAGGCATGTCCAGGGGAACGATCATCCTGTTCATCTGGCTGATCATCGGCGCCGCCGCCGCGGGTCAGCGCGGTGACTTTACCACCAAGAACTTCGGGTGCAGTTCGGGCGCGACGATCGCCGTGACGATCGCCGCGGGCCCGCTCAACTATGTCGGCGTGGACCCGGTCATCGGCTGCACCTTGCCGAAGCCGGCTGGCTGAACGACCGCCTGAACGATCGCTAGGCAGGCGACGCGCGGGGCTTGTGTCTTTCCGCTGCCCGTCATATCGCGACCTATTTGAGAACCACCTGCTCCCGGTTACGACGCTGTGTAGGGGTAATCTCTGCACCATGGGAAGTAGGGTAGGCAGTCCGGCACTGCCGCCGTTCACCTTTGCCGAGGTGCTGACCAGGTGGCAGTTCGCGCCTGTCGTAACGGCGGCGGTCGTCGTCTTCGGCGGCCTCTACCTGTGGGGCGTCGTGCGCGTGCGGCGCCGTCACCCGGCCAGGCCGTGGCCGCTGCTCCGGTCTGTCGCTTTTTTCCTCGGCATGCTCGTCGTCGTGCTGGCGATCCAGAGCGGCGTCGGCACGTACGACGACACCCTGTTTTACGACCACATGATCCAGCACCTGATGCTGATTATGGTGGCGCCGCCGCTGCTGGTAGCCGGTCAGCCGATGCTGCTGCTGCTGCACGCCAGCCGCAACCCGTTGCACACGTGGGCCAAGAAGATCATCCGGTCCCGTCCGATCCAGTGGATCACGTGGCCCGGGGTCGGCATCGTGGCGTACACGGCGACGATCATCGGAACGCATCTCACCAGCTTCATGAACCTGGTGATGACCAACGACACGGTCCACAACCTGGAACATGTGCTTTACCTGGTGGTCGGGTACCTGTACTTCCTGCCGCTCGTCGGCAGCGAGCCGATCCGCTGGAAAGTGTCGTACCCGCTGCGGCTCTTCCTGCTGTTCCTCGCCATGCCGATCGACGCGTTCACCGGCGTGGTGCTCGGCTCGGAAAGCTCGGACCCGTTCCCCCCCATGCAACCGCGCGACTGGGGCCCCTCGGCGCTCAGCGACATCCACGACGGGGGCGCGGTGATGTGGGTCGGCGGCGCCGCGCTCATGTTCGTGATGATCATGGTGGTCTTCTTCGGATGGACCCGCGAGCGCCGCCCGTCGGGCGGCATGGGCTGGCTGGAGGTCGCGCGTCGCGACAGCATGGCGGAACGGTTCGCTGAGGCCGCGCCCGGCTCGGCCGCCCCCGCTGGCAGTGCGGCCCAGGCTCGCGGTAAGGGCAGCATCGACGAGGACGAAGACCAGCTTGCCGCGTACAACGAGTACCTCGCACGCATCAACCGCGGTCCTGGCGCGAAACAATAGCGTCCCGCAATCTCCTTTCCGGTTCCTTCCGTATTACTAGGTGGCGGCGCCGCTGGAACCAGACCTCCGTAATACGGGGAAGGAGCAACGGAACCATGTGGGTGATCCAGCAGAAGGTCACCCTGGCATTCACGGCTGCGGTGGCGTTCAGTGCCATCACGGTCGCTGGAGGGGCATTCGCGCCTATCGCCCAGGCGCAGCCACGGGTGGTCAGCACCGTCAGGCAAGTCGCCTCCACCGTGCCAGGGAACGGGGACCTGAATCCCTATGGAGTAGCGGTCGTGCCGCGCAGTGAGGGCAGGCTCTACAAGGGCGACGTACTAGTCAGCAACTTCAACAACTCGGCCAACCAGCAGGGCACCGGGACGACCATCGTCGAGGTCGCGCCGGACGGCAAGACCACGTTGTTCGCCCAGATCGACCAGGCGAAGCTGCCAGGGTCGTGTCCTGGCGGCATCGGCTTGACCACCGCGCTGTCGGTCCTCGACCACGGCTGGGTCCTCGTCGGCAGCCTGCCGACGAGCGCCGGCGACCCGGCGACGTCCAAGGCCGGGTGCCTGCTCGTGCTCGACAGCCACGGCAAGGTTGTGGAGACCTTCGCGGGCCATGGCATCAACGGCCCATGGGACATGACCGCGGTCGGCTTCCGCGCGGCGGCCGAACTGTTCGTCACCAATGTCCTCAACGGCACGGTCGCCGCCGGCGGCACAGTGGTCAACGGCGGTACTGTTGTCCGGCTGCTGGTCACCACACCGGAATTCGGCCTGCCCAGGCTACTCTCCAGCACGACGATAGGGTCCGGCTTCCCAGAGCGGACCGATCCCGCCGCGCTCGTCATCGGCCCGACCGGCGTGGGCATGGGCCGGAGTGGAACACTCTACGTCGCGGACACCCTCGACAACAGGATCGCGGCCATCCCGGGCGCGCTCTTCCGCTCCACCAGTGCGGGCACCGGGCAGACGGTGACCGAGAACGGTGCCGTCAACGGGCCCCTCGGCCTCGCTGTCGCTCCTGACGGGGACATCCTCACCGTCAACTCAGGTAACGGCAATCTCGTGCGGACCACGCCGACGGGCAGGCAGGTCGCCGTCACGGCGCTGGACACGTCCGGTTCGCCGCCTGGCGCCGGAGCATTGTTCGGCCTGGCGCTGGCGCCGCACGCCGGCGGCGTCTACTTCGTCGATGACAACACCAACACGCTGAACCTGCTTCACTGACGTCCAGCCGAGAAGATCCTGACGAGCCCAATTGCGCGATTGGGCTCGTCAGGCAGCGTGCTCAAAAGCGCTTATGAGCATGTAGCCGGACGTGCTCAAAAGCGCATTCGATCACGCTATAACGTGCTCGAATGCGTATTTGGGCTCGTAGGAGGGGCGGGAGGGGCGGGAGGGGCGGGAGCGCGCGCGGGAGGGGGCGGGGTGCGACACGCCGGTAGGTGTATCTAACGAAATCTACCGCGACGGCTAGAGGGCGGAATAGAGTCCGATCGTGGACCCTGTGCGGAATCCCTATGCGCCTGGCGCCGGGCAACGGCCGCCGGAACTGGCCGGGCGCGACCGTGAGATCAAGCAGTTCGAGATCGTGCTCGAGCGGGTCGCTCGCGGGCGGCCCGAGCGCAGCATGGTCCTCACCGGGCTGCGCGGCGTCGGCAAGACCGTGCTGCTCAACACCTTCCGCTCGATGGCGCTGCAGAAGCTGTGGGGGACTGGCAAGCTGGAAGCCAGACCCGACCAGTCCATCCGGCGTCCGGTCGCCAGCGCCCTGCACATGGCGGTCCGCGAACTCGCCCCGCGTCACCGTGCTCCGGACCGGATCGACGACTTCCTCGGCGTGCTCAAGGCCTTCGCCCTCCGCGACCCGAAGGCCCCCAAAGGCACCTCGGTCACCATCCAGCTCGGCATCGACGTGCCTGCCGCGCGCGGCCGCGCGGACTCTGGAGACCTTGAGGTTGACCTCACCGAACTGTTCGCCGACGCCTCCTCGGTGGCGGCCGACCTCGGCGTCGGCATCGCCCTTTTCGTCGACGAGATGCAAGACGTACCCGCCGCCGACATCTCCGCGCTCTGCGCCGCCTGCCACGAACTGTCGCAGCAAGGCGGGCCGCTCGTCGTTGTGGGCGCGGGGCTACCGCACCTGCCTTCGGTGCTCTCGGCGAGCAAGAGCTACTCCGAGCGGCTCTTCCGGTACGCCCGCATCGACCGTCTCGACAGGGAGGCGGCGGACCAGGCCCTGATCGCGCCCGCCGAGCGGGAAGATGTCTGGTTCAAGCAGGAAGCGCTCGATGCCCTGTACGCGGCCGCCGACGGGTACCCCTACTTCGTCCAGGCGTACGGCAAGGTCACCTGGGACGTGGCCGCGTCCAGCCCGGTCACGGCAGGCGACGTCAGCGTCGCCTCCCCGGAGGCGGAGAGTGAACTTGCCGTCGGATTTTTCGGCAGCCGGTACGAGCGCGCCACGCCCGCCGAGCGCGAGTACATGCGCGCCATGGCGGCCATCGGCGACGAGTCGGTGCCGACGTCGGCCGTCGCGGACGAACTCAGCCGCAAGCCGTCCAGCCTGTCGCCGGCGAGGGACGGCCTGATCAAGAAGGGCCTGATCTACAGTTCCGAGCGCGGGCTCATCGGCTTTACCGTCCCGCACTTCGGCAAGTTCCTCCGGTCCCAGCCGGCTTAGCCCCGGGAGACGATCTCCCGTAACCCTGGCCGCGACGCCGATGAAGAGCCATCACGCCGGTCATGGGAGTCGGCTTCGGCTGAGGAGGGGCGACTGTCGTTCGGGATTATCGATTTTATCAGGCTCTATTGCAGTTCTTCTATAGAGCGGTAGAGGGCTCTAGGCGGGGCCTGGACGAAGACGGGCACCGGCTTGGCGCCGCCGTTGCCTGAGGCGGTGCGCGGCGGGCGGATCAGGAGCCCGCCAGGGAAACTGTCGGCGGCCGCGTCCACGATCGCCGCCCGGACCGGGGGACGGCGGGGCTTGGCGTAGACGGCGAAGACCACGTCCAGGCGGCGGCCCGCGGCCATGCCGGGGAAGACCGCGTACCGCCAGCATCCCTCGCGCCAGACGTCGCTCGGTTCCAGCTCCGTCAGGTACCGCTTGTAGCGGCGCCACTGGGAGCTGGTGTGCAGCGAAGCAAGCGAGCGGGCCACCGGGATCCTGCGCACCTCGCAAGGTTCGGAGTAGCCGAGGCGGACCATGAGCTCGCCGAGTTCCGGCGACAGGGCGGCCAGCAGGGTCAGTTCGGCGGCGACGATCGCGAGCAGCAGGCACGCCATGCCGGGGGAGCCCGGCATGCGCAGCGGCCGGGCGCTAATCGAGATCAGCGCGGCGGCGGACAGTAGCGCTGACCTGGCGATCGACCGCCAGCTCACGGGCGTGTGGCTCAGGTCGCCGAAACATCCGCATCCCGCCTCCGGGCGTCGGCCGCGCAGTTCGCGCAGCGTCGCCGCGGCGAGGAGGAAGGCGAGTGCCGTGGCGCCGCGCGCATACATCGCGAGCGTGCCTTTCAGGTCCGGGCCCACAGGGAGCGGGCCGGCGGTCACGAGGAGGGCGACGCCGAGGGACAACTCGAACGCGCAGAGCGCGATCGCGCCTGGCCGGCGCAGGTGCGCGGGGAAAAGCGCCGTCGGGCTGACCGTCGCGTCGACGCTCCGCGCCGTGATCGCCTGCCGCGACTTGGCCGCGCAGGCACCGATCAGCACGCTGACGAGCAACGGAACCTGCATGCCCCGCAGCTCGCCCAGTATTTCGCCGCCCCCCGACATCATTTTCCTCTCCCTATCCCGTTCCGTGTCTTATCTCGGCGCGCGAGGGCTTATACCGGCACCGCGAGCGTCGCGTTGAAACAGCCTTCTTCGAGATTCCCGCCCAGTTCGACGAACGCCATGGCCGTGAGGTCCGCGATCCTGCCGCGCGGGGAGGTGCCGCATTCGACGCACCGGTCGCAGAACAGCCGGGACGGTGCGCCGCAGCTCGTCACCGGGAGCACGCCGCCCCGGCCGCTGCACTCGTTATGGATCTTCACCGCGCTCCCCACAGACAAATACGGCAGCCGAACGCACCCCGGTCCGACCGTATGAGCGTCGACCACGAACGGCTCACGTCGGCGCGGCGGAGCGTGCTCGCAGTTCGTTTCGGGATCGAGCGCGGGATAGGCAAGGCCGAGGAGGTCAGGCGGTTCCCCGCTCGGTTCGTGCCAGGCCACCGTGCCGTGGATGCGGTCCGGGACGTGGCCGCTGACCAGCGGCGGGGCCGGGGGGTGGCCGGCGCGGTAGGGCGGCTGCGCGGTGGCGGGCGTCAGGCCCAGCAGGTACTCCTCCTGGCGCAGGCCGATGACGTCGATGAGGTAACCCGGCTCCATGCGGGGGAAGCGGACCTGGACCGCGCGGATCGAGCCTTCCCTGATGATCACGATCTTGCGGCCCTTGGCCGGACCCTCGTCGACGAGCATTTCCCGGCCCTCACGATCGATGATCGTGCCGGTAACCCGGCCGATCTGGGCCCATACGCGCTCGGCGCGGCCGGGGCTAGCCTTCCGGACGATTACCTGGTCGCCGTGCTTGATGGCGGAGGCGGGCACGGCCGATCCCCGCCAGCAGGACCTGGCATCAGCCGGCAGGATCAGCCGCTCTTCGCCTCCCGGAGTTTGCAGGATGATGACATGCGGGCCAACGTCCGCGACGATGCCGGCGAGTGCCTTGCGCTCGCGGGGCGGACGGGGCGCCCAGGGATCGCCCTCGCTCCAGGCTCCGGCGCCGAATATGGCGGAGCGCAGCCGAGATCTGCGGGCGAACCGGCCGGAAGAGGTGTTTTCCGTATATCCGTCGCAGCCGTGGCGAAAGTCCGCGCATTGCCGCACTTGCCCTCCGTGGGATTGCGCCGTTGTCGGTCACGTCTGACGATGCGCGTGTTCGACCAGATACGTCAAGTGATTCCGCGATCTAGGTCACGGAAGTCACATAGATACATCGCCGACGGATAGCACCACGAGCGTTTGACTTGTCCCGCCCCTGGTTCCCGCCCCTGGTTCCCGCCTCGGTTCGTGCCCTGGCTCCAGTTCTCGGGCCTGCCTGGTGGGGGTTGAGTGACTGAAGCCACTCAAGAGGGCGTATTGTAGTCGTGTTACTACTCTTAGTGACGTTGGGTCAAGACTGACTGCAGGGGACCGTGTGGCGACTGGTGAACATGTGGTTCTCGGAGACCACATGGTTGTTAGTGAGCACTGGGCGTTCGCGGACTACGTGCGCCGGCGCGGCAGCGTGCTGCTTTCGATAGCGCTGTCGCTCACTGGCAACAACCGGGCCGACGCGGAGGACCTTGTCCAGGCCACCCTTATCAAGACGTACCTGTCCCTGGACAGGATCACGGACGCGACCGCGCTCGACACATACGTCCGGCGCGTTATGGTGAACACGCACATCTCCGGATGGCGCAGGCGGCGCGTCGACGAATATCCGACGGACGAGCTTCCAGACGGGCCGGCCGCCGACCATGTTCCCGACTGCGAACTGAACGACGTGCTGCGGCGAGCCGTCGACCGGTTGCCGCGGCGCATGCGTGCCGCGGTGCTTCTGCGCTACTACGACGACATGTCCGAGCCCGAGGTGGCGGCGGCGCTGGGCGTCTCCGTCGGCACCGTGAAGAGCACGGTGGCGCGCGCGATGGCCAAGTTGCGCGCGGACACCGAACTTGGCCTGGTGAATGAGGGAGTGACTGAAGGGTTACGAAGACGCGGGTGCGCATGGGACTATCACCGTCAAAGGCGGACTAACTGCGGAGGTAGGTGCCCGTGGACAGCACGATGATGGATGTCCCGCTGACGGTCGGGGCGATCATGCGGTACGGGAGCACCGCGTTCGGCGACAGGGAAGTCGTCACGTGCGCGGGCGGCGACGTCCCTGCCAGGCGCCGGACATATGCCTCGGTGGGCCGGCGTGCGGCGCAACTGGCCAATGCCCTGCGCGCGCTGGGAGTCGACGGCGACCAGCGGGTCGGCACGTTCATGTGGAATAACGCCGAGCACCTTGAGGTCTACCTTGCCGTGCCGTCGATGGGCGCCGTCCTGCACACGCTGAACATCCGGCTCTCCGCCGACCAGGTCGGTTACATCGCCACCCACGCCGGCGACTACGCGGTCGTGGTGGACGCGTCCATCGCGCCGCTGTTCGCCAAGGTGCTGCCGCACGCGGAGTCGATCAGGCACGTGATCGTCTCGGGTTCCGGAGCAGGCGCCGCAGCCGAGGCGCTCGAGGGCCCCGGGCGCACGGTGCACTTGTACGAAGACCTGCTGGCGGTAGCGCCTGAAACCTTCTCGTGGCCGGACGTCGACGAACGGTCGGCCGCCGCCATGTGCTACACGAGCGGAACGACCGGGCTGCCGAAGGGCGTCGTCTACAGCCACCGCTCCACGTACCTGCACGCGATCGCCCCGTGCTTGGGCAATGCGTTCGGCCTGTGCGAACAGGACCGCGTCTTGCCGGTCGTGCCTATGTTTCACGCGAACGCCTGGGGCCTGGGTTACGCGGCCCTGCTGGCGGGCGCCGATCTGGTGATGCCGGACCGGTTTATGCAGCCTTCCTCGCTGATCCGCCTGATCGAGGCCGAGAAGGTAACGCTCGGCGCCGGCGTGCCGACGATCTGGGCGGGCGCGCTCGCCGCGCTGCGCGCCTCGGGCGGCGACTTGTCGTCGGTCACGCGCCTGGTCTGCGGCGGGTCCGCGCTGCCGGAGGCGATCATGCGCGCCTACGAGACTGAGTTCGGCGTGCGGATGATCCACGCCTGGGGCATGACCGAGACGTCGCCACTGGGGTCGATCGCCAACCCGCCCTTCGGCGTGAGCGAAGAGGAGGCATGGCAGTACCGGACGTCCCAGGGGCGCCTGGTCTGCACCCTCGAAGGCCGCTTGACCGGCGATAGCGGGGAAGTGCTGCCTTCGGACGGTAAGGCGGTCGGGGAACTCGAGGTCCGCGGCCCGTGGGTCACGGGTTCTTACTATCGCGATCCCGCGCCTGAGAAATTCCACGACGGCTGGCTGCGTACCGGCGACGTCGGCACCCTGGACCCGGTCGGGTTCGTCCGCCTTACCGACCGCGCTAAGGACGTCATCAAGTCGGGCGGTGAGTGGATCTCCTCTATGGAACTGGAGAACCTGCTGATGGCGCACCCGAAGGTCGCCGAGGCCGCGGTGATCGGCGTGCCGGACGAGAAGTGGGGCGAGCGCCCCCTGGCCGCAGTGGTCCCGGTGGCCGGCGAGACCGTCACACCGGACGAACTGCGCGAATTCCTCGCCAGCAAGCTTCCGCGCTGGCAGCTTCCGGAGCGGTGGGCGTTCATCGCCGAGGTGCCGAAGACCTCGGTCGGCAAGTTCCAGAAGACCAGGCTGCGTGAACTCTACGCGGCCGGATCCCTCGATGTGACGACGCTGACGCCGGCGCACTGATTGCCTCGCCGGGCCCGCTTGCTCGCCGGGCCCGCTTGAGGGGGGTCTCCTTTTGCCGATGGCGTCCCGTACCGGTACTCTGATCGGCATCGCATGCGGCGCTGTCGTGGCTGTGCCGTCATGCGCGGTTGGAGGCTTCGCCTAGTCCGGTCTATGGCGCCGCACTGCTAATGCGGTTTGGGTTTACGCCCATCCGGGGTTCAAATCCCCGAGCCTCCGCCAAGCTAACCGGCAGTTTCCGAGGATCGTTTTCGAGCCTCAGGGGCTGCCGGTTTTGTCCTTTATGGCCGTCCTGCGCGCACATTGCGCGCACGCCGGGGAAAACAGCCCCGTTCATGACTCGCTCCCGTCCGCGCCGGTGATCCGGTCAACTGTCGTCCGCGCGATGCCGGTGATGCGCGAGATCTCGGACTTGCTGAGGCCGGCCTCGACGGCCGCGCGCACGACTTCGTCGCGCCTGCCCGCCACAGTCTGCTGCTCGGCCTTCCATCCGGACAGCAGTTCGCGCGCCTGCCTCAGTGTCAGCTCCATAGAGATAACGCTACACTTCTGCATTCCATGATGCAATCCCTTTGCCCGGGATGATCGCCGCCGCAGCGTCGGCCGCGGCCTTCTGCACCTCAGGGAAAAGGCTCACGTACTGGCTATCGGTGAACGACGTCCGGCTGTGGCCGAGTGCCGCGGAGATGATCTTGGTATCGATCCGCGCGGCCTTCATGAGGCTCGCGGTGCCGTGCCGGAGGTCGTGGAAGCGCACAGGCGGCAGCCCGGCCCGGTATGCGAGGATCTCGAACCGGGTACTCGTCCACTGGGCAGGCACGGGCGTACCGTCCTCGCGCGTGAACACCAGTCCGGCCGTGTCCGCCCAGTCCGGGCCCCAGGCGAGCCGTTCGGCTGCCTGGATCTTCCGCCGCGCCTTCAGCGCCGCTGCTGCCGGGGCGGGCAGCGGCACGGCGCGCACGCCGGCGTCGGACTTCGGGCCATCGCCGCTCGCGGTCTCCCGTACATAGGCGACGCCTTCGTCGAGGTCGACCTCGGCCCACGTCAGGCCGAGAACCTCATCCCGGCGGAAGCCGCACAGCATCGTCACGGCGAACAGCACCGCCAGCCGCTCGCCTGTCTCGCTGAGGTAGTCGAGGAACGCCCCCGCATGCGCGGGCATCCACACCATGCTCGGCGCGGGCCGCGCGGACGGTGCCCCCCACAAGTCCTTGCGCTCCACGGTGGTGAGCACGCGGCGCTCTGCCGAGGCCGCCGCTTCCGCCTCGCGGATCCGCTTCTCGAGGTCCGCGCGGAACTTCGCTTCCCGCTGCGGCGTCCACGCCAGCGGCTTGGCATGGTCGACGCGCGGCAGCTCGACCCCGTCGCACGGGCTCACGCCGAGTTTCTTCGTCTTCACGGCGTCGTTCATGAAGGCACGGAGCACCGCGAACATGCGCTCGATCCGCGCGGGGCTCAGCGGCTTAGTGCTCTTCTTGTGCCTCGTTTCACCCTCGGGCAGTACGCGGCGCGCGTCGTCGGCTCGCGCGGCGACCAGGCGCCGCAAGGTCTCGGACGGCTTCTCCCCCTCAGGGAGCGGCCGGTTGATCGTCATCATCGCGATGATGACGTCCTGGACGTGGCGGTCACGGATATCGACGAGCCGCAGGTGCCCGATGCCCGGACGCCAGTAGAGGCGGACGGCTTCCTCGGCCGACTCGTAGCTCCGCGGCTTCAGGTTCAGCTTCGCGGCGGCGAGGCGCTGGTCGAAGTAGGCGCCGGCCTTGAGGCCGCGGTCGGTGACCTGCGCGCCGCCGCCGATCCTGGCCAGGGTCGCGGACAGCTCCTCCTCGGCGTCCGACTTCTTCGCGAACGGACCGACCTCGGGCTGCCGTCGTTTCTGCCCTGGCAGGCGGGGCGCGTCGTACCTGAAGTACCACTGGCCGTGGTTCTTCTTGCGCAGGTCGGGGCACTTCCGGCCGAGCGTCCGTTTGGTCTCCGGGTCCCTGCAATGGCATCGCTTGTAGACGGTCCCCTTCATGGCTTGTCGTCCAGATGCTCCAGGTCCGTAATCTCGGGCCCCCGCGCTGCGGCTTCCTCAGCGACATGGTCCTTGCCGCGGCCACGGGGCCGGTCCTTTCGCAGCTCGCTGAGCCGGGCCAAGAGGGCTTCCTGGGTCTTGTCGTTGTCGCCGAGCACGTCGCGCAGGACGGTGTACTGCTCGCGGAGCTGCTCGAGGCGATCAACCACGCGCTCCTCCGTGGTCAGGTCTTCCAGGTACTTCAGGCCTTCCTCCGGGCCCGCGCCGAAATAGAAGTTGCGCGCGGTCACGTAGCGCTCGCGGTACCGGTTCATGACCGGCGTGTCGTCCTCGGAGGGCTCGGACGTGACGTAATTGACCAGGTCATACATGTTGTGGCAAAAGTCCATGTTCCGCAGGTGGAACAGGTACCGGAGTTCGTTGCCGTCATCTAGTGGCGGCAGCAGCAGCGCGGACACGGGCAGGTCGAGGGCCTCGGCGATGTTCACCAGGTCATCCACACTGAACTGGCGGATCCGCTTGGCGTCCCATGACCGCTCGGCCGCGCTGACGACTGCGGCGCTCCACTTGAGCCGGTCGCCGAGCTCCTCTTGCGTCAGACCCGCGATCTTTCGCCAGTGCGTCATGTTCCACGCGACGATCTGGTTGATCGTCACGTGCTTGCCCGGCAGGTCGGCGTACCCGCTGCCGTGGCTGAGCTTAGCGCTGATCTCGGCGTCTTCCATGCCCAGACGGTAGCCGACTGGACTATGCAACATCAAGAGTTTCCGACACGACATGGCCAATCGGTTGACTTTTCTCGGCCGTTCCGGCAATCTCTGGACTGCTCAGCAACTTCAAGGATGATCGCTTTCATCCTGCAAATCCGAGTGTGATGGTGACTATGAGTGATCGGCAAATGTCCGTCGAAGAGCTGCTCGCGCTACCTGTAAGTGTCGACCTCGCCACCGCAGGCCGAGCGTTCGGCATGGGGCGCACGAAGGCATTCGAGCTTGCGAGGACCGACGGCTTCCCGGTGAGAGTAATCCGGGTCGGCGCGAAATTCCGGGTGCCGAGGTCGGCGATCCTCAACGCCCTTGGCGTCGAGGACACCGTCTCTGACCGTCGCCCCGCTGCTTGACCACCGCTTTATCCCGAACGCCCCCAGCTTTTCGAGGAGGTCCTCTTTGCCTCGTCCCCGCCGTGCCCCGCGCCCTCCCGGCAACGCCGTGGTGGTCTGCACGGCCGGCCGCCGCGGTCCGCATAAGCGTCGGCATGTCCGCCGCGTCCAGCTCGCCCGTGAGGGTGACCAGCTCGTCATCTTGTGGGATCTCCGCGAAGGCCCCGCGCCGATCGCGTCCTACCGGGAAGGCGGCGGCCAGACCCTCGTCTTCACCTGCCGCTCGTGCGGCAGGAGCTGGGAACGCGACCACGACAGGATCGTGGAGACCGTGATCGCCCTCGGCGAGATGCAGGGCATCTGGCCCGGCGGCAACACGCCGATCGAGATCGACGTCGCCCGCATCGAGCGGGCGTAGCATGGCTATCGACTGTGAGTCGTGTGCGTATCTGGCCATCAGAGCCGACGTGCACCGCTCTTCGAGGCTCATGTCCTCGCTTCCTAGCTGGAGCTTTGCTCACGCCAAGCTGGCCCGGGCCGTGCGCGACGGCGCAACCCCCGACCAGGTCGCCGAGGTCGGCGCATCTACCTCGCAGCCCGGCTCGCACAGCGCATCACCGACGCTCTCGGCGGCGACCTGCCGCCCAACGACGAGCAGCGCGCGGAGCTCGCCGCCCTCCTGGCGGGAGGTGGCTCCGATGACCTCGCCGCATAATGCGCGAGGCCCTAGGGGCACCACCCCCACCGCCGATGGTCTCGCCTACCTGCGCAAGCGCCTCGGCGGCATCGCTTCCGGAACAGGAACATGACGCGCCAGCCGGACGACTCCGAGCCCTTCCACCGCCGGTGGCTGCACGCCATGGAGGACGACAGCACGGTGCCCAGCGGCTCCATGCAGCTCGCCCGGGTCTTCGCCGATCTTGCGCCGGCGTCGGGCGGTACACGCTCGCGAGCTTCCTACCGGCTCATCAAGAGGCTGACCCACCAGAGCACCGACTTCATCGTGACCAACATGGCCTATCTCGTTGATCACGACTGGCTGACACCGCCACCGGGCCACGAGTCCGGACAGAGCATCATCTACACCCTGACGATCGGACACCCCGGCGAGCCACGGAAACGTCCCGGACGCAAAGACGACACCGCCGCGGCCGGTAAAGCGCTCCGCACTGCAGAGCGCTCCGCCACACGGAACGGTCAGGAGCAAAACCGCTCCGCTACACGGAATGCTTCTGACAGAGCGTTCCGTGGCGCGGAGCGCTCCGCCACGCGGAGTGCCACCGCTCCGCCCCACGGAACGCAACCGCTCCGCGTGGCGGAGCACGAACGTAAGACGTCAGGAACAGGATCTCTCTCTGCGCTCGCGAGACTCCATGCGGACCTCGCGGCGGACGTGCCCGACGTCACGATGAGAGAGACAGAGATGATCTTGGAATTGCTTGCGAAGAGACCCACAGTCGACTCTGCGTTTGCGGTGATGCCCACGGAGATCCGCAACGGCAATGGCCCGTCGCTGGTCGCCCAGGTCCGCGCCCAGGGGCTTGCCACAACATCCGAAGCTGGGCGCGGGCTGGCTGCCGTCCCGTTCCGGCAGCTCTGCCAGCGGTGTTCCAAGCCCCACGGCGCTGATCCCTGCTCCGACGCCGACCCACAGCCGACAGCGCGGGAGCCGCACGAGCATGCAGCCCCCGTCCCCGCCGGGCAGCCGTGTTCTGAATGGTGCGTGACACCTCGAGCGTCGATCCCAGACGGCAAGCGCTACCACGAGGCATGCGGGCACCTGGCCGACATCAAAGCTAACGGGCGCAGGCAGATGACGATAGCGGGCCAGCCGCAAGCCGTCGCCGACTCGTCGCCCTATCCGGACGACTACCGCGACGAACTGCCCGAGGACCACGGCGACGGCGAGCACGCAGCATGACCACCGGTTCCGCGCTCGCCGACGTCTTGAACGTCACGTTCGGTTTGGAGCTCGCCTCCTTCGCCGAGGCGAAGCAATGGTTCGAGAGCCCCGTGGGCTAGCGCGCCGTCGACGCCTGGCGACTGCTCAGAGACGACGCAGGCAGCACTGGAACCGCTGACGGAAGGACCACCGCCGCATGACACGCAACCCTGTCACCTCGAAGAGCCGCTCCCTACTGCCTGTACTCGGTCTCCTCCATGGCGTCTTTCACATCGACAAGATGCAGGTACTCGTCCAGCTGCCAGCGGAACCCGGCGTCGTCGGTGAACCACGCGACAAGGACCTGGTCAGGCGCGTCGGCCAGCCCCTTGAAGCTGAAGGCACAGCTCGCCTCCGGGCGCAGCATCTTGAACTCTTGAAGCGGCTTCGCAGCCACAATCACGTGCTGCGGGACACCTGCACTCTGTATGCCCTGCATCGCAACGCGCTCCCCGCATTCGTCCGGGAGTCTGAGCAGATGCTGATCCACGTTCGACATGACCTTGCACGAGATCCGGCTGATGGGGCGCCGGGAACTGTTCTCGACGACTCCAATTTCATAACCACTCCAATGGATGACGATGTCTTCTGCCTGGACACGCCGCTCGGAGACCGACCGCCGCTTCGCCTCTGCCAGCCACTTGTCCATCAGCCCGTCACGCTTAGCGTTCAGCCTCACCTCCTCACCGAACTGCTCCCGGAGGATATGAAGCTGATACAGGCCTACCCATCCGCCGATCAGCGCGAACAAGGCCAGCAGCCACGTCGGCACATCGCCCCAGTCCGCCGGCAGATGCCACGGGGCGCCGAATATGAGCAGCCCGACCAGGAACCCGACCAGGAGACTGCCTCCCGCTACAGAGCCGTTCCGCCAGTCCTTGAAGTACGAGACAACAAGTCGCCAATTCACGAACGCACGCTACAAGCAAAATCCGGCACGCCCATGCCGGATTCCCGAAGCCAAGGCCCAGCGTCCCGCACATGACCCATCACCCCCGTAACCCCGCCGACGGTAGCCCGGCCCTTGCGGCTGTCACTGCCTCGCGCGTGCGCGCGTGTGATGCGCTGCCCCCTTCGGATTCGACCGGTCAGACCGAGCTGGCGCGTCTCGGCGCCCTCGTCCGGACGCTGCGGACTGGCCGCGGCCTGTCTGCGCGTGATCTCGCACGCCGGGCAGTGGTGGCGCGGTCGACCGTGCAGAGGCTCGAGCACGGGACGCTCCGGCCGCGCAAGAGCCTCCTCTTGATGGTCGCCAACGCCATCGACCCTGACGAGTGCAAGGAGATCCTCGGCCAGCTCGTCACCGCCGCAGGGTCCGCGATGGCGACCGACACGCCCGGCTGGGAGCGTCGCCGCCGTCGTCAGATGGAGCTGGGCTGGATGTCGGGTGAGGTCCCGCTGCCTGCTGCGATCGATCGCTCGATTCGTCTCCACCGGCAGGCCGACGAGGCATGGCGCAGAGCGATGGAGCTTACCGACCAGTACTTCGCGACAGGCGACCACGCTCTCATGGAAGAGTCCAGCCGGCTCCTGAAACTGTCCCGCCGGCTGAGTGACGAGGCCGGGGCGCCCGTGACGCTGATAGCAGGCGGCCGCCGGATCGTCTTCGGGCTCGGGGTTTCATGAGCCGTCCTCGTCGGGTTTGCCAAACGCCCTGGGACCGCGAACACGCTTGCCCCGATTCCCTCACGGGGCGGGGAGTTTCCAATCCGCAGTACACCATCCGGCTTCCTGACGCGTCTGCCCAAGGTGCCAACCCGGGCTACAACCGCGAAAGGATCACCAGACCCTGTGAGAACACTCGTCCCCGCACTCCTCGCTGCCGCCGTCCTCGCCGCAACCGGATGCAGCGCCCAGCATGCCGGCGGGCCATCAGCACTTAACACGACCGCCGCCGCGCAGGCCGCGCACAGCACCCCGCCGCAGCCAAGCGCGGTAAGCGCTGTTCCCGGCACCAGCGATAACGAGTACGTCACCGGCCCGTTCACGGTGAAGTTCGTGGACATTGGCCCGCTGCCCACACAGTACGACTCCGTCACCGAGCAGGGCCAGGTCATCCCGGAAAACTGCGCCGTGGTCGACGTGAAGAACACGTCGGCCAACTTCACCGGCTGGGTTTCCCCCGACGTCGAGTTCGTCAAAGGCCACAGCATCAAGGGCCAGGTGCTCGACACTGAGCCCGGCGACCCCTCCGGGGGCAGCAGCGGAGGCGAGAGCAGCACGCTCGCTCCGGGCCAGTCGCAAACGCTGTACGCCTGCCCGCAGGGAATCACCGGCAGCGTTTACGTCACGGCTCAGCTCATCAGCGTCACATACGGGACGCCCGATGAGGGCGCTCTCGACGCGACCACCCTTCAGCTCCGGTACTAATACGGCTGCACCTTCATTACCCGCGAGTCAGCCCTAGGCTTCCGCCATGGTGACGGTGGCGGCCGCGGGGCCGAACTGGACTGACGTCATGACTGCGTTCGGGACGGTGGGCGCGGTCGTGGTCGCATTGTGGATTGCCATTTGGACCCAGCGCCGGGCCGATCGCCAGGCAGCTGGAGAACGCAAGCACAGCGATCAGCAGCTCGCCGAACAGCGCGAACTGGACAAGACGGCGATCGAGGACGAGCGAGCGCACGGCCGTGCGCAACTCGAGGAGGAGCGGCGCATAACCCGCGAACAAGGGCAGCTCGCCGATGCGTACGCGGTGCAAGTCGTGCTCGGCCAGCGGCCGGGAGACCCCGGCGGGATCGGCACGAACGGCGACCCGCTTCCGTCAGAGACCCGGTACCTGGCCGTCATGGTGGTGAACCGCAGTCCGTTCACGATCACGCGGCTAGAGGCGCAGTTCTGCATGGGCAACAGCATTACGCCGGCCCATCGATACGTTCGCGTGGCAAGTCTCCGGAACGTATGCGAAGCCCTGCGGGAGGATTTCGGGCCTTCCGCGGAGCGGACGATGCACGGCGTGCTGACCCCGTTTGACACGGGCATCCGCTTCGAGACCGACCAGATTCACGAGAAGTACCTCTCCGGCCCTTACCCGGTAGTGCGATGGATGGATCACCGGGGCACGCACTGGGAGCACAAGCGAGGAGTCGTCCGGCAGATCACCGACAACGAGCAGTGGACGCTGTGAATGCCTGAGCCCGTCTCCCGGCCCGACCGCAGCGAGGCGGCATCGCGCCTGCGCGTGTCGGTGCGGACAATCCGCCGCTACGGCAAGTCCGGGCTCCTCGAGGAGCGGCGCGTCGGCCCGCAGCTCGTCCGGATTACCGAGGCGTCCGTCGACAAGCTCATCAGCGACCAGGGCCACCCGGCAGCGTAACGGCGGACGGTACCAAGATCACGGCCCGGCGTGGCGTGATCCTGGTATGCCCCGCAACGTGTCAGAATTGCCGTAACTGAACATCGGGCTGCTAGCCAGCGACACCCCGGGAGGGCGATCGCGGCGAACGGTACGCACTCCCGGGCGGAGTGACCGAGCACGAGACGCGGATAAAGGAACGCCGCGCCGTGCCCGGGTTCGCGTCCTGGGAGAGTCCCCGATGCGCCAGTTCTCCGCCCGGTCCCTCCGCGATGCGCGGCAACACGCCGGGCTGTCCCGTGAGCAGGCCGCTGTTGCCGCTCGCGTCTCGATCAGCTCGCTTACCGGCTATGAGCAAGCCCGCACGCAGCCGAGCCTGAACGCAGCGGCCCGGCTGGCGGCCACCTTCGGCGTCACTGTCGATGACTTGCTCGACGCGCCGCAGGCCGGCGAAGTCACCCAGGCAGCCGCGTGAGCAGCAGCGGCTACCGCGACGAGCCCGACGCAGGAGCGGACTGCGTCAGGGACGCCATAGCAGCGATCCGCTGCGGCACCACAGGCGATCACGTCGGAATGCACGCCGTCCTGAACGGCACCGAGTCGCCTCGCCAGGTTGCGGCAGCGCTGGCACTGATCACAGCCGGCATCTTCGTGAGCGGCGGCATGGACCAGGCGTCGATCCATGCGCTGCTGTCGTCGCTCACCGCGACCGCGAATGACTTTCCCCTCGGCCAGTTGCGGCTCCCCCAGAAGGGGGTGAGTAGCCATCGCTGGCGGGTACGAAATTGCGACAGCTTACGTTAAGATCTCGCCCGACACCGGTGATTTCGCCGAGACCCTCGAAGCGAAGGTCGAGGAGGCCGCGGCCGGTGTCGAGGCCAACGTCAAGATCGGCCTGGACGACGACGAGTTCCGCGCTGACCTCGAAGACGACAAGGCAAAGCTTGACGAGCTGGACGGCACCAAGGCCAGCGCGCAACTCGATCTCGACGATGACGATTTCCGGTCCAAGCTCGGCGCGGACAAAGACGACTTCGACGAGATGGACGGCCACGAGGCCGAGTCACGCCTGGGTCTCGACGACGACGACTTCCGCGGCAAGCTCAGCGAGGACAAAGACAGCTTCGATGAGATGGACGGCCGGGAGGCGTCGCCCAAGCTCACGCTGAACGACGGCGAGTTCCAGGCGAAACTCGCCCAGGACAAGCAGGAGCTGAACTCGGCGAACAGCGAGTCCGCCGAGGGCTCGATGCTCGGCGCGATCACGATGGGCGTCGGGTCGCTCCTGCCCGGTGTCGGCGGCGCGGTCGCTGGCCTGGGGCTGCTCGGCGGTACGGGCGCGCTCGCGTTCACGGGCATTGCGAAGGCCCTGGACGCTGCCCATGAGAGCAGCGAGAACGTCGGGATGACCGGCCAGCAGCTGGCCGCCCAGGAGTACAGCAACAGCGTCCAGATCCAGCAGGCGCAGGAGACGGTCGCGCAGGCGCACGAGCAGGCCGCACAGGACGCGGTGTCGTCGGCGCAGTCGATCGAAGAGGCCGAGATGAGCCTCACGTCGGTCGAGCAGAACGCGGCCGCGTCGCAGATCGAAGCGCTCCAGAACGTCCAGCAGGCACAGCAGGGCGTGCAGGAGGCGACGTACAGCCTCAGCCAGGCGAACTACGACCTCGGGCAGGCGTACGTCACCGCCCGCGACGACATTACCAACGCCTCCGATGCGCTCGCCGATGCGAAATTGAACGTTCAGAGCGCCACATTGGCGGTCGCGCAGGCGCAGTATAACGAACTTTTGGTCGACCAGAACGCTTATTCGACTGATCTGGACCGGGAGCAGGCGTCCCTGGCCGTCGCGCAGGCGAAACAGCAGGTCACGGACGCGACCAACGCCGAGAGCCAGGCGCAGTACCAATCCAACCTGCTCAACAGCCAGGGCGTGAGCGGATCCCAGACCGTCATCCAGGCGAAGGAAGCGCAGACGCAGGCCCAGTACGGGCTGACCGACGCCAGCGAGTCCTACCAGGACGCCGTCCGGAACCTGGCGCTCACCGAGTCAAACAACGCCGAGCAGGTCAAGCAAGCCCAGCTGCAGGTGACGCAGGCGCAGGAACAGGCCGCCTACCAGCAGATGATGGACGCCCAGTCCGTCACGAACGCCCAGCGCAACCTCACCGACACCATCAAAGAGCAGCAGCTCGAGTGGGCCAGCATGGAGTCCACCTCGAACTCGGCGGCCAACCAGTTCGCGCTCGACATGTCGAAGCTGACGCCGGGCGCGCGGAACTTCGTCAACCAGGTCCTCTCCATGTCGGGTGCCTGGCACAAGCTCGAAGACACCGCCGAGAACAGCGTCCTGCCGGGCATGTCGATCTGGCTCCGTGGCATCGCTGACCTGATGCCGGAGGTCACCAAGGCCGTAGGCGGCATGGGGTCGGCGATCTCGGACTCGTTCGCCGGGTTCGGCAAGGCACTCCAGTCTCCGGAAGCCGCGAAGACGATGGAAGGCCTCGTCCGGAACGGCATGGAGTTCGCCGACGTCGTCCTTCCCGCGTTCGCGGGGTTCGCGGATGCGGTCGCCCGGCTCGGCTCCCAGAACGGGGCGGTTACCGGCCTGGCGGATGTCCTCGCCGGGATCGGCCGCGGCCTGTCCGGGTTCGCGAACGGGCTCACCCCCTACATTCCCGAGTTCGACAAGATTTTCGAGGCACTGGGGAAGATCGCGGCAGCCATCGGCCCCGACCTCGCCACCGACATCGGCGCCGTGGCGAAGGCCCTCGTCCCGCTCGCGGACCTGATCAACGGCAGGTGGGGCGGCCCGTTCATCAGCGGACTAGCCCAGGCAGCCGCGGCGGTGCTCGTATTCAAGGGCGCCGTGAAGCTCTTGCCGGGGTTCCTCGGCGACGCCCTGGGATCGGTCCCGGGCAAGATCGGCAAACTGCTCGAAGACCCGCTCAAGGAAGCAGCCAGCGGCATCGGCGGCTTCTTCAAGTCCGGGTTCTCGCAAGCCAAGGAACAGGTCGCTTCCGATCTCCAATGGATCGGCGGCCAGGCCAAGTCAACATGGACGGCGGCGTCCGGATGGATGTCAGGCTTCGCGTCGAGCGTCGGGTCGAAGCTGTCCACGGCGGGAAGCACGGTCGCTGAGTTCGCCACCGGGTTCGGGTCGAAGATGGTATCGGCTGGCCAGTCGGCGGTGCAGTTCGTGGCCGGCCTCGGCTCCCAGCTCGCTACGGCGGCTCGGGCCACCGTGACATGGATCGCGGAGAACACCGCGGCGGCGGCGGAGTACATCGCGACGAATGTGGCCATGGCCGCGTCAGCCACTGTGGCGTTCGTGGCGGAGAACGCGGCCACCCTCGGCCTCGTCGCCGTGATCGGCGGCCTCGTCACCGCGATCGTGTACATGGCCACGCACTGGAAGCAGACGTGGACAGACCTCCAGAACTGGACCGAGGACGCCTACAGCGACGTCATCGAACCGGTGTTCCATGGCATCGCCGATCTGGCGGCATGGCTCTACGACACGGGGATCAAGCCGCAGTTCGACCTGATCGCCGACGCCGCGGACTTCTTGTGGCATGACGTGTTCGACCCGTTCTACCAGGCGAACAAGGAGGCGGCCGAGGACTTCGTGTCGGCCTTCAGCGCCACCTGGGAACGACTCGAATCCGTTTTCAAGACACCGGTGAACTTCCTGATCGGCACGGTCTACGACAACGGGATCCGGCGTTTCTGGAATGACGTGACGTCCGCGGTTGGTCTCGGGTCGCTGAATCTGAAGTACATTGCCCCGCTTGCCCATGGCGGCGTGATCCCCGGCTACAACCCCGGGCATGACACCGAGCCCGCCATGCTGAGCAAAGGCGAGGCAGTTCTGACACCGGACGCCACGAACGCGATCGGCGGCGCATCCACCGTGAATGCGCTGAACAAGGCGTATCCGCCATCGGGAGGCGGCGCTGGCTCGTCGCTGGGGAAGATGGCCTTGAAGGAGGTCGTCCGGCACGTCGCCGAGCGGCCCTCAGAGCACGCGGCCACGCTCGGGCATTTCTCGCTCGGCGGCATCGTCGGCGACGTCACCGACGGCCTAGGCTCCCTGGCTCACGATGTCGGGTCCGTCGTCAGCGGCGCGATCGACGCGGGGAGGCTCGTCGCGGACTTGATGAGCGGGAACACGTCGGCGTTCACCAGCACCCTCGGCAAGCTCATCGGCACCCCAGCCGCGGGGACGCTCGCCAAGGTCATGGTTGCGCTTCCGAAGACCGTGGTCAGCGACATGGCGACTGCGCTCGTGAATACGCTGACCGGCGGCGGCAACGGCACGGCCTCGGGTGGCTACGCGCAGGCCGGGTCCGTATCGGGGAACGTCGCCTCCTGGATGTCGCAGGCGGTGAAAGCGGCCGGGAAGCCGGTGTCGTGGATCCCGGGCCTGGAGGAGATCGCCCACTACGAGAGCGGCGACAACCCGTATGCCGTCAACGACACCCCCGCGGGGATCGCGGCGGGCCGTCCCGAGGGCATCATGCAAATGGTCATGGGGACGTTCCTCGCCAACCACGTGCCCGGGACCTCCGACAACATTTTCGACCCGATCGCAAATATCGCCAGCTCGACGACCTACATCGGCCGGAATTACGGCAGCCCGGAAATGACGCCGGGCCTGATCGCGGTCTCGCAGGGCAAGGCGTACTCCTACTACGACGCTGGCGGCTCCCTGCCGCCGGGCGCCACCCTGGCGGTCAACGCGACGGGCAGCACCGAGGAAGTGCTGACCCCGGCTGAGCGGGCGGCCTGGGTGGCGCTGGTGAAGCGGATGCTCTCGCAGCCGCAGGGGACGTCGGCCGGGACGGCGCCGAACGTGACCGTGCAGTACATCGGCACGCAGGTGCCGTCCCTGGAAACGCAGGCGATCATGAACCGGAACCTGGCGCTCGCGCTGAGCGGCGGATGACCGACCCCGGCGCGTCGCCGGGCACCGACGCGGAACCCATGATCGCGGTGCCCGCGCGCCTCGCTCCGCTCGCAGCACTCCTGGTCGAGTACGCGGCAAAGGAGATCGCCCAGCGCACCGGCACCCGGTCAGCGTTGCGTGATCTCCCCGAACTGCAGGCCATCCTGCTGCCCGCAGCGGCATCCGCACGCGGACGGGTGACGTCCACCATGGAACCGCGGGCACGGCCCGAGGAGCTGACGACCGCCCAGGCGGCGGACGTGATGGGGGTCTCCGAACGCCGCGTCCGCGAGCACGCCCGGACCGCCCGCCTCATCGCGCGCAAGGTGGCCGCCCGGGACTGGCTCATAGACGCCGACAGCGCGCGCGACTACGCACGAGGGGGAACCCGGTGACCGTAACCACCGAAGACGCTGAGAAGGCCGCAGCGAAGGCCAGGCGCGACGTCGACCAGGCCGAGGCTGACATCCTCACGGGCAAGCGCAGCGTGACAGCTGACGCCCTGCACAAGCTCACCGACCGCTGGCGGCACGCCGACCTCACCGCGACAGCGGCCCGCAGGCAGGCCGAGCAGGA
Organism: Trebonia sp.; assembly: GCA_035948445.1. GTDB lineage: Bacteria > Actinomycetota > Actinomycetes > Streptosporangiales > Streptosporangiaceae > Trebonia. Next base: position 46,257 of record DASZJE010000121.1, read on the forward strand.
CGGCCACGAGGCGCGCCTGGAGGGCCTTGAGGCCATTGGCGCGGAGGTCGACAGGCTCGCCGCGTCGCCACAGCCGGAAGGCCTGGCGGATGCCCTCCGCGACATCGCCGACGCGTGCGCTCGCGTCCGCAGCGTCGCCAACGCGCACGACGCCGACGTCGCCGACCTGGTCGCCGCAGCGACCGCGCTCCGCGTCGAGCCGGCGGCACCCGCAGGCCCGCGGAAGACATCCTCATTCGTCGCGCTCAAGGGACGCGACAGCATCTCCCACAAAGCGGTGACGGTCAGCCCGGTTGGCGCCCGGATCGGCGCCGCGATCGGGCATGCCGTAAGCGGCGACCTCGACAGGGCCCTCGCCGAGGTATGGGCAGTGACCGTGATAAGCGAGTCGAAGCGACCCCTCCACCTGCTGCGCAACCAGTCCGGAACGCTCTTCCCCTACGGGAGCGAGCTCAACTCCGGAATGCTGTCCCAGATCCGCTCCGGCGCCCTGACCGAACTGTCCGCGCACGACATCGACCTGTACATGCGGGGCGAACTCGGATGAGCGACGTCTCCCTCGAGGTCCTCAACCGGCGCACTGCGATCGCCGCGGTGCACGCCGAAGCCAGCCGCATCGGCGTCGACGGCGAGCAGCTGCTCGACAGCAGCGCTTTCTACAACCAGGTCGCGTCCCTCGACCCCGATGCGCCCGGATTCCGGACACAGGTCCGGGAGATGGTCTCAGCAGCCGCAGGTACCGTGCCGTCAGGCACCCAGACCCCACAGCCCGATCCAGGGCAGCCCCGGCACTGGACCCTGGACGACGTCCGCAACGCCACCCCCGCCGAGACGGTCGCGGCCGGGGAAGCGGGACTGCTCCGCGATCTCGGCTACGCGCCGCGCCGGAAGCGGCGAGGGCGATGATGGCCGCGCCCAAGCGCGCCGTCTCGGCCGCGCAGAAGGATCTGACCGAGGCCCGGCAGCGTGCCAAGTCGGCTCGCACGCCGATCGCGAAGGCGGTCACGAAACGCGTGGTGGAGGCGAAAGAACGCGCCTACAGCGGGAAGGCGTCCAGGGAAGCCGCCGCGCAGATGCGGCGCGGCGTCCATCCCTCGGCCATCGGCACGCCCAAGGCCGCGAAGGCGGCACCGAAAAGGACGCCGCGGAGGGGGCGCGCAACATGACGGCGCTCAAACTCCGGACGTCGACCATCATCGCGGTCGTGCGGACCGGCCACGGCCACCGTCACTTAGGGTCCGAGGCGACGCTCTCGCTGGGGGCAGGCTGCATTCCCCCGGTGGGAGCCTTGAGGTCACTGTCAGCGGGACGGGTCGCATCCGGGCTGTCCAAAGGGACACGATCGGCGCCGAGTTCGCGACGGACTGTCTCCCTCAGCTCATCGATGAGGCCGCTAAGCCGAACCCGGACCAGCATCTGTATGCCATCGGGGTCATGCCGGGTCCGGCTGGCCAGCAGCAGATTGAACGCCTCCGCGCTGACCTGGTTGAACAACCGGTTGACCGGGCGGCTGCCGATGATCGATCCCCTGGCTCCGAGCCGCGCGCGTTCCGCCCGCGGCAGCCGCGTGTCAGTGAAGGTCTCCCGGGCCCTCTCCTGGATCGACTTGGGCGCCGTCTCAAGCTGAAGCCATTCCTGCTCGGCATAAACCTCAGCCAGCATGTCCACGTACAGCTCGGATCGCTGCTCGCGGATCCAGCGGACGTGATCCTGCTGCATGGCAAGACGGAAAGTGACCCACGGAACGACCACCGCGATGACCGCAGCAATCGTGGCGGCAATTATCGCGGCCCAGGCGTCGGCATCCATGGCGTCAAATCGTATGGGCACCGGCTCCTGATGACGGTCGTTCCGCAGAGATGAGGCGCACTTCCTGCGATAAGCGATCGGCTGGCCGCCGCGCCAGAAAGACGCCCTTGCCGATCTTGACGACGACCAGGCCCCGGCGCATCAGAATGCGGCGCGCGTGCGCGACAGCCCCGACGCCGTGCCCATAACGGGCGCACAGTTCGCTCTCCGGCGGGAGCTTCCCGGTCTCGTCGAACTCGCCGTTCCTGATGCGCTTCTCGAGCCGGTCGGCGATTTCCTCGTACGGGAACCGGTCGGGCGGGAAGGGCTCTTCGCCGTCAGCGGTCACTTTCACCTCTGATCGCGGCTACCGCCGCAGCATCCGCCGCGTCCGCGTCGGGGGTCACGACTTCCGTGCCGTCGGCCGTGATCGCCGCCACGGCTGCCTTATCCGCGGACTCCACAGCCGAGACCAGCGCGGCGTCATCGTCAGCATCCGGGTATAGCGGCGTCATGTCGGGTACTCGCGGCTGCCGGGTGATTACGCGGCACCGTCGGCTGCCCGCAGGCCGCCGCGGCGGATGGGCCTGCCGAGCATCACGTCCCGCAGCACGGACGGCCCCGGACCCCACTCGGCGTATACCGGCCACTCGCCGCCTTCGATGGCGACCATGGTGCCGTTCCTGTCGCGCTTCACGTGCACCTCCGCGTCCGGGTACCGGTCCTCCAGCTCCGACCGGAGCGTGTCGCCGCTCACGACGCGGCCGTCCGCAGCTTGCGACGCCACACCGGGTGGCCGTCGTGGAGCGTTGCCGTCCACTGGTGGCCGGTCGGCTCGTACGCTGCCTCCATTGTGTGCGGGTCGGTGACGATGACCGCAGACTCGACGATCGCCGCTTGCGCGCCGCCCTTCAGGCATTTCTCTGCACGCCGCTGCGCGCGGCCGATGGTGCCGCAGACACCGCGCTGGTCATGCGGCCCCGGGGTGTTCCACAGCCACGCGATCACGGCGCAACCCCGGATTCGCGCCTTTCCGCGTCGGCGGCAGCGAACTTGTCGATGGTCTCCCGCGCCGCTAGGTTGCCGCGCAGTTCGTCCTCGTCAGAGGCGTGGACGGGCACGGCAGTCGCGCCCGGGGGCAGGCCTGTCCGGACGGCGCGGAAGATGCCGAGGTGGAGGCCGATCTCCCACCGGCCCCCGAACTCCTCGCTGACCTGTTTCGCCACTCGCGCCATGGCCGGTGACACCATGGTCAGGACCGCCTCGTGCAGGCCGTCTGCGCAGTCCGCTTTGCCCGTCGCGGCGTGGACCGTGTCGCGGCCCTGGCGCTTCACCTGTTTCTCGCACCAGGAGCACCACGGGCCGGTGCCTCCGTCGGGTTGCAGGCTGCCCGCTGCTGTCCCATCCATTGCCGTGCCTCACTTCCGCGTGCCAACGTGGTTACCGTCAGCCAACTCTGGATGCCCCGGACAGCGGAAGAGAATTGCGCGAACTTGCGAGACAATCAGCCGAGGGCGCTGAGCGCGGCAGCGACCAGCGCGACTGCCGGCTGCCCGTAGACGGCAATCGCGGAGAGTTTCTCGAACGCCCGCACGTACAGGGTGATCTCGCTTGGCACGGTCACCGTGACCTGCGCCGACAGCAGCTCCACCAGCACCCGCTCGTCATCGAAGATGGTGAACGCCTCGAGCGGCCATGCCGTCCTCTGCGCAGTGAAAGGGATTATCCCGAGGCTCACGCCGGGCAGTTCTGCCGCCTCGAGCAGGTGGGCGAGCTGGGCCGTCATCACCTCCGGCGGCCCGATCCGGTGCCGGAGGACTTCCTCCTCAAGCAGCAGCGTGAACCGGCGGTTGCCGTCGATCAGCATCCGGTTGCGCTTCATCCGCGCCGCCGCGGCCTCGTCCGCATCGTCCGGTATCCCGCGGAACGTGGCGATGGAGGACAGCAGCGCCGCCGCATACCCGGGAGACTGGAGGAACCCGGGGACGACTGCAGGGCAGTAGACCTTGAACAGGCGCGTCCGCACGTACAGGGGATTGGACGGCTCCTGCAGGTGCCGCAGGCCGCCGCGGTTGAGCCGGCGCCACTCGGTGTACATGGAGTCCGCAGCCCGGGAGGCGGCGATCAGGTCCGGGACGTCACGCTCCGCCCCGCATATCCGGCACCACACGCGGATATCGTCCTCGGATGGAGCCTGCTTAGCCGACTCGATGCGGCTGGTCTTCGCCTCATGCCAGCCCGCCGCCGCTGACAGCTCACGGGCGTTTAGCTTCGCGTCGAGGCGCATGTCCCGCAGCGTGCCCGCGAGCTGCTCGCGAGCACGCTGGACGCTGGACGACGGGGAAATGGCCACGGCACTACTTTGTCCGGCTCAGGTCGGCTGATAGTCGGCGTGCGGGACGGCGCGCTCCCACACGTCCTCGAATGCCTGCGCGCACATCGCCGCCACGGCCGGATCTGCTGTGAGCTCGTCGCCGAGGAATCTCCCGTCACCGGCGAAGTAGCCGAAGCGGACGAGGCGGCCGTCGAACACCCAGAAGTCGTTCAGGGGGACACGGATGTCAGTTGCGCGCCGCCTGGGCAGCCACCTCACGTCCTCGCCCGCCGAGATATTCACCTCGCCGGTGATCGTGTGCTCGAACCGGATGTAGTCGGCGAGCGGCTCGGAGACAACGCGAGCCCGCCGGAACCGGACGCCCCTGGCCGTGTGGGTCCGCACCAGCTCCGACCAGTCTGGGTTCGCAGGGACGGGCAGGGGCTTTCCGGCCAGCCATCCAGTGAACCTCGGATCGTCAGGGGTGTAGGCGTCCCGGGTCTCCAGGTGCACCGCTGAGGTCGTCGTCGCCGCGATCAGCTCGCTGAACGGCGGCACCTTGGCCATTAAGCGCCTCCAGTATGAGTGCCCGCATCCGTGCCGGCAGCCTCACCAGCTGCTCGCTGTCTCCCAGCGGACTGTGCTGCCCTGCTTCCTCCAGGGTCGCCGGGTCGGTGACAGCCCATCCCTGGAAAAGCAGGTCGCCGGTTTCCTCTTCCGCGAACACCGCGGGACAGTTCGCGCCATCGGTGTCGGGGTCGATTGCGATGAACTTTAGCGTCATGGCCGTCCCTCCTGGCAGCCGGTTGCGCGGGTTTGCGCGACCGTTACCTGAGACTCACATCTCCGACTGCGCACGGTCAAGACCTGAGTGGGCACTGTAGCTACCGGGTAACATCAGCCTTACGCGAGCCAACGTGCGCCCCCGCCAGTCCATGACCGGCGGGGGCGTCCTCATCTGTGATGCAGAAATGGCGGATGCCCTTGCCGTCTGCTGTCGGCAAGGGCATCAAGGATGATCTCAGGCGGCGCGGCGACCTTCCTGGCGGCCGGCGGCAGCGAACTGGAGGAGGGTCATGGCGAGCTTCTCAGCCTTGTCGGGGGTGAGCAACAGCTCCTGGTCGTGGATGTCCGAGATCCCGATCTCGGGGGCGTTCTCGTCGTAGTACTGGTAGAGACTGATTGTCAGTTCGCCGACCTCGTGGACTTCACTCAGGTGGAGCTGGCCCGACTCCGCGTCTGCTTCCTGCTGGCACCAGGCGGGGCAAGTGTGAGCTGGCTTGACAGCGGCGATCATGGCGGTTACCTCCTGGGGACTGGCCGCACCCCTTCAGGTGTGGCTACACCTGAAACTTAGCAAGGTGTGGCTACACCCGCAAGGGTTTACCGGATTTTTTTTAGCTACACCAAACCCAGTTTCTCGCTCCACAGGTGTTGCTACACCAAAGCGCGACTGCGATACTCATGTGTAGCTACACCCGCTCATGCCAAGCCGCACCCACGCCCCAGAAGAGGACGCCTCCAGTTGCCGAACCAGCCCAAGACACCAGCACAGCGCTTTCGCCTCGACGACGACCTCTGGGAGAAGTTCGACATCGCCGTCCATCGCACCGACCCCGGCCTGGACAGATCCAAGGTCCTCCGGCAGTTCGTGGCCTGGTACGTCCGCGAGCCCGGCTCAAAGATGCCGTCCCGGCCCTCAGCCGAAGGGGCGTAATCCGGCACGGCCGTGCCGGATTCGGGCTGGGGGGAATGGCTGCACCATGACCATCAACCAAGACGAAGCCCTGCACGTCCACACCACCGAAGAGGCAGCGGTAATCCTGAAGTGCGAAGCCGGCTGGCTACACGAACAGGCACGGCAGAAGAAGATCCCGCATGCCGAGCTCTCAGGCCGCTGCTGTTTCACCAGCGCCCACCTCTCCGCGATCATCGCCGCGCACGAAGTCCTGCCTCTGGCACCCGACACGTCACCCGGCCCGGAACTAGCCCACACCGCCGAGAAAGCCGCCTCCATCATCGGCGGCACCTGCAAAGGCTCATGGCTCAAGCAGCAGGCCCGAGCCCGCATCATTCCACACACCCGAATCGGCGGTGCGTGCCACTTCACTGACGACCAGCTCCGTGATGTCCTTGCAATTTGCGAAGTCCCTCCTCGTGCAGAGGCAAAGCCGGGATCAGCAGCTCACGATCGCCACAGCACCGCTCCAGCTGCGGCATCCGGCCAAGGGGAAACAGTGCTCAGGGCCCGGTCCCCGCGGAGCCGCCGAGTACGGCCCGGGCGCGACGATGACGGCGGGGAGACGGGCCCGTACCCAAGAGGGGCGAGCGTGGCAGCGAACCCGCTGGACCGGCAATCGCCGTGACGGATCCGCGCTATACCGGCACCTGCGGCGGGTACGAGGTAACACGAACCTGGAACCGAAAGGGGAGTGACCCAGCGGCGTCACTTCCGCCACTGGCTCGACGGACCGCGCCGTACTCCAACCAGGCGCTACGCAGAACCGGCAAGGAGCGGACCATTGGCCCTTATCTACCACGTCACCAGTCCGGCCGACTGGGAAGCAGGGCGGACGGCAGGCGCGTACACGACGTCGACCAGGGGCAAGACGCTCGCGGAGGTCGGGTTCCTGCATGGCTCGAGCGGATCCCAGATTGTCGCGGTGGCGCGCTTCATCCAGGGGGACGCGCCCGATGAGCCTCTCGTCGTCCTCGTGATCGACACGAACCGGCTCATGTCGCCGGTGCGCCATGACCAGGTACCCGGATGGGACGAGCCGTTCCCGCACATCTACGGTCCCCTCAACCCGGATGCAGTTACGGCTGTGATCCCCGTGGAGCCTGGACCTGACGGCGACGTCTCGGTCGCACTGGGAGCAGGCGCAGCCTGAGCAGAGCTTCGCCGGGGGAGCGGCCACATTAACCGCTCCCCGCGACTCCTAAGGCGCACAGACGTGCGTGTTCGTCGGCAAGCAGGTCAGCTTGAGGCGCACTCCCCGGCGGCTTTCGTGGCCGCGATGTCGGCGGATGCGCTGCCGTGTGAGTAGACGTCCATCTGGTTGGGCTCGATGCCCCATCCGGCGGGTGTCCAGGACATGGCCAGCGTCGCGGACCCGAGCGATGAGGCCGCGCCGGAGAGCGTGTACGTGACGACCGCTGTCGACCCGGCGAGCGTCACCTTCTGGACGTCGTACGCCAGCCCCGCCGCCTGGGACGGGCAGCCGACGTGGACCGCCTCGTACACGGACTCGGGTGCTTCTTTCTGGTCGGCCGGGGTGAGGAGCTCCCACGCCGCGTCCCACTGGCCGGCCGAGTAGAGAGCGAAGAACTGCTCGGCCGCGGATTTCGCCGCGGCGGCGGTCTCCGGCTGCGCAGGGGCCGAGGATGCGGCTGCCGACGCCGTGGCGGCCGTGCTGGCTGACGGCGCTGGGGCGCTGCTTGAGCAGGCGACGGTGCTGGCTATCACCCCGGCCGCGACGACCGCGGGGACTATGTGCAATTTCATTGTTCTCCTTTGATTCTTGAACCTAGGGTTGACGCCGGTCACGGCGCGGCGGTTCACGCGCGCCTGGCACCTGTCCCTCACGTGACGGATTCAGCGGCTCCTGCGCCGCTCAACCGCAGCCGCGCCGAAGCGGAGTTTGCGGCCGCTCCCGCCGCAGTCGCGGCAGCCGCCGAACCGCCTCGAGGTGGATCCGGGGTTGCGTCCGCTTCCCCGGCAGGAGCCGCACGGCCGGTACGGGTACAAGCGCAGGGACCAGTACCAGCCGGTACCGGCCACGGTGATAACTGCGATGACCGCGAGCACGCTGTCCATGGCTATGGGTGCCGGTTCCGGTCCATCGCCGGGCTCTCGCGCCAGCCGATGGTGTCGTGCCCCTGCTCGCGGAGCTCGTCGTTCCGCTGGCTTCCGCCGATGAAGCGCGACACCTCCTCTACCTGAAGCTCGCCGGTGTCCTTGTCGCGGTAGATCATCTGCCACTTGCCCATCTGAGCTGCCTCCTGTGTGAGATCTGACGTTGGGCACGTGGAGATTTCCACGCGCCCGGAATCGGGCGGCCCTCGCCCGCTGACCTGCGAATGTGAGAAATGTGAGGCCCGGAAGCCATGTGAAAACCGGGGTCGCGGAGACGCCCAGGGAGGCGATCGGGAGGCATGCCGGCGCATCACATCACGTCCCGCCGGTCGATCGCCTTGCGGACCTCGCCCGGGTCGGCGTACACGGTCCCGGACAGGTTCACCACCTTGACGCCGTCATCCTCGAGGGACTCGCGCAGCGACGTCGCCGTCAGCGCCTTGTACGGCTGCCAGTGCGGCGCGAGGCTCCGCAGCAGGCCGATGAGATCCCGCAGCTTGACGCGCTCCGTGCCGAGCACCTGGTCGACGTCGGTGAGCAGATCGCGGACCTCGATCGCCTCGGCGGGCACGGTTGCCTCGACCGGGGTGCGCGGGTCGACGGCCGCCATCGCGCGGGCAATGACTTCGGTGGCGGCGTCATAGCCGGTGTCGTCGTCGACCTCGATGAAGTACCAGCGGAGCAGCTCGAACTGCGCCTCGGAGACTCCCGTGATCACACTCGTGCCGCGATCGCGGCCAGGGCGCAGCTCGGTTGCCCGGATGCCTGCCGCGAACGACCCGTCGCCGAGGAAGCCGTCATTCGACCGCCACGTTTTCACGTAGAAGCAGGAGTTGACGCTGACCAGCTCGACGAGCTTCGGCGGGATGGCTTCCTTGCGGCTGGACTGGGTGTCGAACAGCAGGACGACGCCTGTCTTGCGGGCCCGCTTGATCGTCTTGGTGGCCAGCTCCGCCGCGATCTCGCCGTACTCGGCGTGCCCGAACAGCTCGTGGCACTCGCTGAACAGGGCGACGACCGGCCGCATGTCCGGATGCGCCTCGGCGAGGCCGCGGGTGACCTTCTTCGCGCCGAGGTCGGACAGCCGCTGCTCGCGGCGGCCGACTTCCTCATACAGCTGGCTCAGCCTGCCGACGGCGGCGAGGACGGTGTCGTCCTCGACGCCCTTGCGGTAGATGGCGAGACGCGGCCGGAAGGAATCGAAGTCGCCGTTGTTCGCAAAAACGAAAATGTTGAGCTCGCACAGCGGGTCGAGCGCGCAGCCGAGCATGTAGACGCGGCAGGCGTTGGACTTCCCCTGGCCCATCTGTCCGCCGAACACGCCGTTGTTGCTCACCACGGGGATGAGCGTGTTGTCGCCGCGCGCCACGACGCCGCCGGGGACGCCCTCGAACACGTCGGCGGTCCCCTCGTGCATGAGCGGGTATTCCGGCGCGGGCCTGGACAGGACACCCGGGTCGGCGACCCACAGCGACACGTAGCCGGCCTTGCCGCCGTTCCTCTCGGCGTCGGTGGCCCACACCTCTACCTCGGCGCGGTGCAGGTTGCGGGCGAATACGGGCCGCTGGTCGGCGACCATCTGCGCCGTGACGCCCAGGGGAATGCTGAACACGGCCGAGTAGCCGCGCCCGTCGCGGACCGGCTGCAGGGTGAACGTGGGCCGCCACCCGTCCTTGAACGCCTTCTTGAGTTCGGGGATACGGATGTTCTGCAGCGCCAGCACGATCGTGTCGGCGGTGAGCACCGCGCCGCCCTCACCGTCGTCTTTCGATGCCGCGAGCCAGCCGCCGGGCAGCGTCGACGCGTGGCCGCGGCCCACGTTCCAGAGCGCGGCCGCGGCGATCCACGGGGCGGCCAGGAGCGCCGGCCCGTAGCTGACGGACACCACGATCGCGATCCACCCGACGATGTGCGCGACCACCTCGAACGGTGCGGCGATCTCGCTGAGGTGCTTGTCGGCGATCGCGAGGAACATGCCGGTGACGAACAGCACGGCGACGCTGCCGCCCGCGATCCACGGCGCCGCCTTGAACACTGTCACGGCCGACGCCCGGCGTTCCATGCGCCGCCTGTGACGGTCGTTGAGGAACGCCGAACGGCGCTCGTCCCACTTCAGCGCCGTCTCATGATCGCCTTGCGCCTCGGCGGCGCGGATGAACCGGTCATAGCGGGCGGTCGTACGGCTGTCCCACACCCGGCGGGAGACGACCACCGCGCCGACGGCGATGTAAGAGACGTGCCGCGCGGCGCGCTGCGACTGCTCGTGCCGGACGACGACCAGGACCACGTGCACCACGCGGAGGACCGGCGGATGCGGCCGGTCCTCCGGATCATCGACGATCTCGCCCTCGAGGATCTCTTCCTCGAGGGCGTTGTCGCGAACAGCGGGCAGGTTCCGCCGTTCCGGTTCGCCAACGGCCTTTCCCTCGCGTTTCCTGCGTGCCAATCTGGGGTCCTCCGCTTCTGTGGAGAGTCCCGGCCGGGGCGCTGCTACCGCCAAGTTGCTCACGCCCCGGCCGGGGGTTTACGAGGTCAGATCGCGTCCGGTTCCGGCGCGGTGCCGGTGACGGGCTCGTCATCGGCCGGGGCGTAGCGCACGGCCGGACCGGGATCGACGGCGCCGGACATGCCGTGCTTGTCGGGCCACGCCTGTACGCGGCGCTCGGCCTCGTTGAGCGGCTTGCCGCCGTGATCATCGGCGTTCTCGCCGAGCACGATCCCGCGCACCTTCGTCGCCGCCGAACGGGTCAGCTTGAACCGGGTCTGCAGCTGATTGACGCTGAACGGGTTGCCCGCCGCGTGCGTGGCTCGCATCGCGGCCAGCGCGGCCTCTTCGGCACTGAGAGGCACCATCGGGACCGCTGCGGAGGCTGTGTCAGGCGCGTTCTCGTCGGTCCCCGGCAGGGCCGCGACGACGCGCTCAAGGGCGTCAGCGATTGCCGTCAGGACCGGGTCTTCGGGTGCCTGCTGTGGTTCTTCCTCGCGTTCGGTCTCGTCGGTCTCCGGGGCGGCGACCGGAACGTGCGCAGGAGGCGCTGCGGGGAGCGCCAGGACCGGCCGCCGTTCCGGCTTCACGGGGACAAGACGGGTCGACCCGAACCGGCGCTCCAGCGTGGCCGGGCCGGCTTGGTAGACCAGCCGGGCGTTTCCCCGGGCGTCCATGTCAACGCCAGTGCTGCGGAGCGCGGCACGGCGCGCACGCCGCTCTCTGCGCGCTGCCGCACGGCCGAACCGGTCATCGTCCCGTTCAGCCCGTGAACGTCGCGGCCCGGCCGTGACGAGCTGGTGAGCCGTTACTCCGGCGTCGGACACCAGCGCCATCACGATCCCGTCGACAGCACCTCCGACCGTCAGGCCGTGCAAGAAGTTGAGTGCGCCGCCGAACACTGCGAACACGGCGATACCGGCCCGCAGATGCCACACCGGCCGGCCGGGATCACGGCGCAGTGTGAGGGTGACCGCCGCGGCGAACGCCCACATGGCACCCTCGGAGAACGCGGGCAGCAGGTAGCCGACGAACGGGTACAGACGAGCGCCGTAGGCTGCCATCGCCGACCACGCCAGCGCCGCGGGAACGCCGATCACAGGGATGAACAGCAATCCGATGACGTGACCCGTCAGCCACGCGAGGGCGCCCGAGATCCGTGCCGCGCGTGCCTCGCGCGCCCGTGCCCTGGCCTCAGCCTTGGCCAGGGCACGCTCGCGGCGGGCATCGGCGGCGAACTGGAGCTCGGCCAGGCGCAGCTGCGCACGGGCTGACTCGCGCTCCATGTCCAGCCGGGCGCGCGATTCCTTGTCACGGCGCGCTTCTTCCCGCCACGTGGGCCGCACTGCGTCGTAGGCGCTCACTGCTTCACCTGCTTGCGTGACCGCTTCCAGTTCGGCAACGCCGGCAGACCGAAAGCGACCGCTGCACCGATAGCGTCGGCGGCGAAGACAGCCCCGACCAGCAGGGCCGCCAGCCGGACGCGGACGACGCCGGATGCGTGTGTGCCACTACGGCGAACCTGCTCGGTTGGGGCGCCGTCGGCCTGAGCCACGACTGGTTCGTTAAGGCGGGTCACCAGTACCTCCAGGTGAACAGGCGCGGCCGGTAACCGGCGGAACGCGCGATGAGGATGCCGAGCAGGGTGATCGCAGCCAGCTCGGTCGCGATCACGGCCATGGGGAACAGCACGACCACCAGCAGGCCGAGCAGGACCAGCCACGCGTTCACCCGCCACCGCCCGGCTGCCGCCGATCCCGGCGGCCCTCGAGCATCGCGTCGATCCGCGCCGCGCGTATGTCGCTGTCTTCGCGGAGCTCGCTCACCAGCTGCCCGCGCAGCATGTGGAGCTGCGCGGTCAGCTCGTCGATGGCCTCGATCGCGCCATGGCCGGCCGTGATCGCCTCGGCACTGCGCTCGCCCAGAGGCGGGATGGCCTTGCATCCCGGGGCGGGGGGCGTATCGTAGCCGAAGTCATGCCAGGCGCCGATACGGAAGTTGATCAAGTCGGCCAGTCCGGTGATACCGGCCGCATCCGGGGCGTTCACCGGGTCACCGCCGGGCGGTATCCCTTGACGAGCAGGACGTCCATCTGGTCCGCGACCGCGGCGTAGAAGCGGCGCTGCCAGGGCCTGCCGCGCAGTACCTCGCTGCTCTCACGGACTTCCTCCGGCGTGAGCTCGGTCAGGAAGACGCGGGCGGCACGGCGCAGTTCCGCGTCGCTGACCGGGGTCTCGTGCTCGCGGCGGCCGCAACGGCCGTTGCGCTCCCGCAGGACACGGCTGGCGTGCCGTGGGGTGAGGCCACGCTCCCGCAGGCTCTCGGCCTCGTCGGCGATCTCCTTGCGGACGCGCAGCTCTCCGGGCGCGGCACCGCTGGAGATCACGGCAACTGCCATCAGGCGCAATTCGCCGGGCCCGTACTTGCGTGCGGCGCTGGCATCGACGGCGGCAGGCTTTTCGGTTAGCGTCATTGTCAACGGATGCTCCAATCGCTGGATCGGTTGGGGGATCTAGGGCCGTCGCTGCCGTGCCAGGGCATGCGGCGGCCCGTCTTGTTACAGGGATGGGCAAGCCCGGAGTCGGGGCTTGCCGGGGACCCGTGCCGTTCTGCCGCAGCACGGGTGTGAGGGGGTGTGAAAGGAAGCATCGTGCGCGCACAATGCGCGCACAATGCGCGCACGGACGCGGGGGATATTTGCCGGATGCCCGATGCATTCCCTGGTGTTTCCGGCATGTTGACCAGCACGGACAGTACATTCAACGGAATTCGCGCGCACGCCCGGCACGCCGAAAAGCGCACTGCTAATGCGGTTTGGGTTTACGCCCATCCGGGGTTCAAATCCCCGAGCCTCCGCCAGCTAACCGGCGATATTCGGGTAATCGTTCGACACTCGAAGATCGCCGGTTTTTCATGTTTTGCCCGGCTGGCGTGGCCAATGCGTGGCCATGTGTGCAGCCCGTGCCCTGCGCGACCGGTGCCCAGCTCGATGCCAACGGCGGATCAGAAGCCTCTGAGTTGACTCAGGTCCGTGGAGGGTTAAGAATATTCTTAAGTAGAGGCGTCTGCTGCCGATGATGGGAGGCCCGCACGGACCGGGAAATCCTGATGACCGACGAGGTCGAGTCGTTCCTGGATGACCTGTATGAGTCGGATCGCGAGAGTCACCGGCTGGTGAACCAGGCCATCTTGGTGCTGGAGCACAATGGCCCGGCGGAGGGTCGGCCGCTGGTCGATTCGATCACGGCGTCGCGGATCGCGAACATGAAAGAGCTGCGGCCGCCGTCGTCGAAGCGTTCGGAGATCCGGATCCTGCTGGTATTCGACCCATGGCGGTCGGCGGTCCTGCTGGTGGCCGGGGACAAGTCCGGGCAGTGGGAGCGGTGGTACCGGGCCGCGATCCCGCATGCGGAGCAGTTGTATGAGGATTACCTTGCCGAGCGTAGGAAGGAGCTGGGCCATGAGTAGCGTGTCCCGCTGGCGGGATTCCGGGCACCTGGAGCGTGCCGTGAAGACGGCGGGAGGCCAGGAGGCGTTCGACTCCGCTGTCGCAGCGATGCTGGATGACGCTCGCGGCTGGCGGCTGGCGGAGATGCGCAAGCGCCGCGGGCTTACCCAGGACCAGGTAGCCACCCGGATGGGGGTCTCGGTCGCCCGGGTCTCCCAGATTGAGAGCGGCGACGTGTCCACCCAGGACGTCCTCAACCGGTTCATCGCCGCGCTCGGCGGCACTCTCAAGCTCATCGCCGACTTCGGCGACGAGCAGCTCAAGATCGCCTTATCGGCCAACCCGGGCGTAGCGTCCGCACCGCGGTCGCCGTCGGCGTCAGCAAATCCGAGGTCTACCGCCTTACCCGCATGGCCCGGTCCACGATTAACCGCATCATTGCCGCAGGAGGTGAAGCGTGACTGCCCCGTTGTGTCTGGCCAGAGTCCAGCCGACGCATGGCCAGAAGGGCACGCGACCTCCCGGACGAGCGATCACGTCGCATTCGCTTCCGGCGCGCTCACCTGCATGAACGCGTCATTTGAGGGACTGCGCGAACACATCCGGCACGTGGCGCAGGAGACCGCTGATGCGGTTTGGGTTTACGCCCATCCGAGGTTCAAATCCCTGAGCCTCCGCCAGCTAACCGGTAGTTTCCGAGTCGTTTTCCGATCTTCTGAGACTGCCGGTTTTTGCGTATTTTGTCCGGACTGCATGGCCGATATTCCTCAGGGGTCCCTTTCCCCTCCCTCTGAACCCGCCCTACCTCCTCCGTCGTCGAAAGCCGAGCAGTCGTCCTCGCGATCTGCCATCGTCCGTCGGCGGTGCACAATACACACTCGGCGCCTGACCGGCCTGCTCGCTCCCGACGAACCGCACCCGAAAAAAGGTGCACTTCTTGTTGATATTGGTCTAGACTTATCACGTTAAGTCATGATTTTGCGCATGGGGCGGGGGCCTGGAATCGGTGAGGGTGGGCCATTCCATCCGCGTCGCCCCGGTGGCACTCGCCGCGTACAAGCGCATCTCGTCGAGGCCGGGAGCAAGACCGCCGCGTGAAGCTTGCCGATCGACGCGCCGCCCTATGCGGGGCGGCATCCTCAACCAGTAAAGGGAACGTTGATGTTCAAGAGAACACTCAGGCGTTCGGCGACGATCGCCGCCTTCGTGACCGCGCTGGCCGCGGGCGGGGGCACGGCCTACGCCGCCACTCCGCCGGCTGCGCCAGCCTCAACAGCCCCGGGCGGCATCATCCACGCGACAGGAGTGCGGGCGGGCGCGGCGACGAGCATCAAGTCATCCTCTGCCGCCGGGGCGCTGACCCTGAAGCCAACGGATACCTATGCGGATCTGCAGTCATATCACTGGTCGGGCTACGTGACGCCGGAGGAGAAGGGAAAGTACGCGGAGACATCCACCACCTTCACCGTTCCCGCTTCCATCGCCTGCACGAGCGCCGATACGGCATCCTCTTTCTGGGCCGGTCTTGACGGGAACGGCGACAGCACGGTGGAGCAAGACGGCGTGGAAGCGGACTGCGCCGGCGGTTCGCCGGCCTTTTATGCCTGGGTGGAAACCTACCCCGCGCCTGAGGAGGAACTCTTCACCAATGCCGGGACACCGGCTCCCGTAGACCCGGGGGATGTCTTCGTCTCGACGGTGACCGAGGTAAACAGCTCGAATTACAGCGTCACCATGGACGATGAGACGCAGGGCTGGAGTTTTACCGCTGAACTGCAGATGCCGACCGGGTACTCGGGGGAGGGTCTGACCTCCGAGGTCATCACGGAGGCCCCCACTGAATGCGACAGCAGCGGCACCAACTGCAGCGTCATGCCCCTCACCAACTTCGGGGCAGTGACCTACTCCAGCGCGACATATAACGGCGACGTGGACTACACCAGTTCCAACACCACGCCAATCGAGCTGTACGCGAGTGGCGTGGAGGCGGACGGTGTGGGGGCACTGGGAACAGGCGGCGCATTCACGGTGACCTACGGGAGGCCGACCGTTGTCGTCCCGGATGTCATCGGCCGCACCGACCTGGGCACCGCCGAGAGCGTCGTCGATGACGCGAACCTGGTGGCGAAGGCGGCGGGCGACAGCGGCGCCGGCAACTTGGGTAAGGTCACCGCCGAGTCTCCGGCGGCTGGCACGAGTGTTCCCGGAGGCTCGACGGTCACCCTCACCTACACCGTGGAAGTAACCGTCCCGAATGTCATCGGCCGCACCGACCTTGACACGGCCGAGACCACGATCCGGGCAGCGGGCCTGGTGGTGAAGGCAACGGGCGACAGCGGCGTCGGCAACGACGGAGTGGTCACCGCTGAGTCCCCGGCCGCCGGGACGAAGGTCGCCGAGGGGTCTACGGTCACCCTCACCTACACCGATGTCAAAGTAACCGTCCCGTCCGAGATCGGCCGCGCCGACCTTGACACGGCCGAGGCCGGGATCCGGGCAGCGGGCCTGGTGGCGAAGGCAACGGGCGACAGCGGCACCGGCAACAGGGGAGAGGTTACCGCTGAGTCCCCGGCCGCCGGGACGAAGGTCAATAAGGGTTCCACCGTCACCCTCACCTACACCGTAAAGAGTTAGGGCGTACAGCGAGAAGCGGCCCCTGCCCGGAGAACCGGGCAGGGGCCGCTATGTATGCGCCGGATTCTGAGCGCCCTGGCCTCAGCGACGACGTCGGCCATCCGGGATCGCGTCTGCGCTCGTGGCAGGGCCAGTACCCGAACGCGGTCGACAGTAGGTCGCGCCTGGCCTCGTCCCACTCCCTGATCCTGGTCACCAAGTCCGCCTCAGCCCCGGCAGGTGCGTCTCCCGCGCTGTCTCCTGGTCGCGGTGGTGGCATAACCTTCTCCAGCACGCGGTCGGGTGCTACTCTAGTATCAGTTATTGCAGATAAGTTACGCTGGTAGGAGGAACGATGCCTCGCACTGGCGTCATCGGTCAGGCTACGCGGATCGATCCGCTTCCCGCTGATCACGAGGCACTGGAAGGGCTGCGCGCCCGGGGGGAAGAGGGCGACGGCGAACTGGTCCTGCGCACCCCCGACGGTGGAGAGATCAGCCTGCCTCCTTCGATGCTCAAGCTCGTGCTCAGCGCGGCCCGTAACCTGGCGGCGGGACATGCGGTCATGGCGATCGCGGCTGAGGTCACCCTGACGCCGGCCGAGGCCGCGGAACTGCTGGGACTGTCCCGCCCGTTCGTGGCCAGGTTGCTGGAGCGCGGGGACATTCCGTCGGAGTTTCTGCCGGACAGCCGTCACCGTCGGGTGCGACTGGAAGACGTGCTCGCGTTCCAGACGCGCCGGGAACGCAGGGCGGAGGGACGTCGCCGGATCGCGGACATCGCCGACACGGCGGGCCTCCCGTACTTATGCTTACGTTCTGTGGCCAAGGTGTTCGTAGATGCGAACGTCCTGTACCCGTCCTCGGTGATGGACCTGTTGCTCGCGCTGACCGAGGACGGGATTCATGACGTGCTGTGGACGGAGGAACTTCTCGATGAGTGGGAGCGCGTAATCGTTCGTGGCGGTAGCCGCTCTCCGGACTCAGCGGCAGGGATTACCGCCAGCATTAGGGAGTTCTTCGCCGATACCCGCATCCCACTGGACAGCTACCGCGGCCTAGTCGCGGAAGTCGGCGGCTGCTCCCTCTACGAAGAGTTCCCGGATGAAGTCGTGGGCACGATTACGCGCCTAGCGACCGGAAAGCGCCGCCCGCCCCTAACAGCATCCAACCTCGTCGATGCGCTTGAAAGGGCATGCGTCCGCAAGTTCGCCATCGAGATCCGGGAGCACCTCGAAAATGCGTTGCGGGAAGAACTCCATCGCCTAGTGGATCAGTTGCCAGAGGAACGGCATGCTTCAGTTCTTCGGCTGCTCTGCGAAGGCAACATGACCACCCTGGAGGCCATCCAGAGGCGAATGCAGGGAACCAGCGGTATCGATGAAGAGCTGTCTCAGCTGCGAGATGGTGGGCGTGGCTGACGCCGTCGTGCAGGGGCACGCCAGGATGCATTCGGACTGGTCGGATATCCGCGAGCGGGTCAGTAGGCTGGCTGCTCATCCGGACGCGGGCAGGGTCTTCGGAACGGAACGCCATGGATGGCGGCTTGAGCCGACGCTGAGCGTGGCCGAGCTGAGCGCGCTTGAGACTCAGCTTCGGGTGGAGCTGCCCGGCGAGTACCGGTCGTTTCTGCTGGAGGCGGGACGGGCCGGGGCTGGTCCTTGGTTCGGGCTCTTGCCTCTTTACCGCGACGGCGGACGATGGCGGTGGGCAGATGGCGGCCGAACCGACCTGGAGTCTCTGGACCATCCGTTTCCGCACGTTACGGCGTTTAACCCGGTGGATCAGCTGCCTGCCCCGCCCGAAAGGGACGGCTACGAGTCCGAGGAAGCTTACGCTCAGGCCCAGAACGCATACGTGACCATGTGGGACGAGGAATCCGAGAGGGCCGAGCATTCGGTTGGTCTGCTATACCTCTGTCATTACGGCTGCGGGCACTATGAGGTGCTCGTCGTGAGCGGGCCGGCGAGAGGCCAGATGTGGTTTGACGGGCGCGTGGCAGACGAAGGTTTCACACCGCTGACCGACACTGATGGAACCCCGATCGACTTCGCGCGCTGGTACCGGCGGTGGCTGGACGAGGCCGAGAGCCAGGTCTTGGGCGGTGCTCGGGCCTGACGCCGCGATCAGGTCTGAGCACGCACGAAGCACGCACGAACTGGCCGGGAGGCGTCGTCACCCTGCGATACCCCGAATCACCGTCAGCTCGGAAAGCGTCGACCTTGATGACGGCGAGGTTACGGCGACAGTCCGGATGCGCCGCGCCTCCTACGACCCCGGGTGGGCGGCAACCGTGAACGGCCGGCCGGAGCCGACCCTGATGGTGGCGCCGGCTCTCGTCGCCGTCGACGTCCCCGCGGGCACCGACCCTGGCAGCGACCTCGGGCCGCCCGAACTGCGCGAGGCGTTCCGCGTCCTGAACGACTCCGGTGGCGAGGAGTCAGCCGTGCTCCGCGGACCGTGACCAGGTCAGCGGGTTCTTTGACGGCCTGGTGCTCGAGGCCCCCGGTCTCGTGCTGGGGTCGAAGTGGCGGCCGGAGTCCGAACTCGAATCCGCCTCGACGGGCGTGGCCTTCTGGGCCGGGGTAGCCCGCAAGCCGTGATACGGGACTTGAAATGGGCCGGGGGAAACGGGCCCGGTCAGGCACTAGGCCACTTGCCAGGCTAGCCGCCGGTGTCCCCTGCTTACCTTGGGATCGTGTAGCGCAGAACCGCGGTCTCGCCGGCCCGCGACACGTCCGCGAGGCGCATGCGCCGTGTGCTGCTCTGCGGAAGCTGGATGCCCGCCGCGACGAAGCGTGGGGCCGCGGTGTCCGCAACGAAAAAGCCGCCGATCGTCAGGTGAAGCTCGTCGGCCAGGTCCTCCATGAGGAACCCCGTGTGGACCTGCTCGCCTCCCTCAACCAGGAGGCGGCGGATGCCGCGAGCTCCGAGGTCGTCGAGCATCGGGCTGAATCCCGCCTCAGGGCCGAGCGGGACGATGTCAGCGAGCCCGTCGAGTTGCCCGGCCGCGTCGGCCGCGTTCGGTTTGTGTACATAGACGACCTTGGGGCCGTCCGATCCCCAAAGGCGAAGGTCACGGGGGAGGTTCCCCGAGCGGGAGACGATGACGCGGAGAAGCTGCGGTGGTTCCCCACGTGCCTCGCGGGCCGCGACCCGCTGCGGTGACTTGACCCGGAGGGTGGGGTTATCGCGGCGGAGGGTGGCGGCGCCGATGAGGATCGCGTCGACGCTGGCGCGGACCTCGTCGACCCGGTCCAGGTCCTCAGGGCTAGACAGCACGAGGCGCTCGGGTGTCGCGTCGTCGATGTAGCCGTCAATCGACTGGGCTACAGACAGCAGCACGTAGGGGCGCGGCATCAGGCCTGCCTTCCGGGATCGGAAATTGCTTCAAGATCGGGTAGCGGCGAGCGTAATACATGCGCCCTGATCTGATCGAGTCCATTCGCCGGTGTGGGACACACGGAATCTCCGCACCGTCCATGACATGGAACCGGACATCGTGGGCGGCGCGAGCATGCCGCGCGGCAACGCGCACGAGGTCATGGCCAAGCACACGTACTTCGAGTACGAGGAGTTCGTGTGGCACATGTACCGGGCGTTCAGCGCCAGGGGAGAGGGCCCGGCCGACGTGCGCTGGCCTGAGTGCACCCTCGAACCTGACCAGCGGATCAGCGAGCGCCGAGAGATCTACCACGCGAAGTTCTCTGCCGCGTGAAGCAGGTAACTCCGCGTCCGCACTAGCGGCTGTGCGGGGCGTGCCAGCGCCGTGTGCGGGGCATGCCAGTGGTGGCCGTCATGCTGAGGCCATGACAGATCTAGCCATTGAGGCCACGGGGCTTACCAAGTCCTTCGGCAAGACGAAGGCTCTGGCGGGAGTGGATCTCGCGGCGCGCAGGGGCAGCGTACTCGGGGTCCTCGGGCCGAACGGGGCGGGCAAGACCACGGCGGTGCGCATCCTGGCCACGCTCCTTCGCGCGGATGAGGGGACGGCCCGTGTCAACGGGTTCGACGTGCGTTCCCACTCGGATAAGGTGCGCGAGGGCATCGGCCTTACGGGTCAGTTCGCCTCGGTGGACGATGACCTCACCGGGATGGAGAACCTGGTGATGATCGGCCAGTTGCTCGACCTTTCGAGGAAGGCCGCTAAAGCGCGCGCGACCGATCTGCTGGAGTGGTTCGACCTGGCCGAGGCCGCCGGCAAGAAGGCGAAGAACTACTCCGGTGGCATGCGACGGCGGCTGGACCTGGCCGCATCCCTGGTCGGCAGGCCGCCGGTGATCTTCCTTGACGAGCCGACGACTGGCCTGGATCCGGCCAAGCGCGAGGACATGTGGGACGTGGTCCGGTTGCTGGTCGGCGACGGCTCGACGGTGCTGCTGACGACTCAGTACCTGGATGAAGCCGATGCGCTCGCCGACGAGATCACTGTGATCGACCACGGCACAGTGATCGCGCACGATACGCCGCATGGACTCAAGCGCGTGGTGGGCGGGCAGCGCCTGACCGTTCATCCGATCGATCCGGCCAGGTACGACGACCTGATGGGGGTGCTGGCCGAGATCCCGTCGACCGCCGGGCGCACCCCGGAGCCGGACTCGCGCGGGTCGATAACAGTCCAGGTCGACAACGACGACGTGCTGCCCGACGTGGTGGCGCGACTGCGCGCGGCCGGCATCAGCGTCGACGAGTTTTCCCTGCACCTGCCCAGCCTGGACGAGGTGTTCTTCGCGCTGACCGGGACCCGGTCCGGCGAGTCTCACGTCGCCGAGGAGGTCCTGTCATGAAAAAGAGGTTCAATCCGCGGCACGCGCTAGTGCTAGCCAAGCGAAACCTGATCAAGTCGATGCGTACGCCCGAGCAGTTCATGGACGTGACACTGCAGCCGATCATCTTCCTCGCGCTCTTCACATACGTGTTCGGCGGGGCACTTGGCGGTGGTTCGCAGCACGCCTACCTGGAGTTCCTGTTGCCGGGGATGCTGGGCCAGACGATCGCCTTCACCAGCGTCACGATCGGGCAGAACCTTCACGCCGATATCGATAAGGGGGTCTTTGACCGGTTCCGCTCGCTGCCGATCGGCCGCGCGATCCCCCTGGTCGGTTCGGTGCTCGCAGAATTCATCCGCTACGCGATCGTGTGCGCGGTCACGATGGCGGTTGGCTACCTGCTGGGCTTCCGGATCGCGACGGACCCGCTGAAGCTGCTCGCGGGACTGGGGCTGGCGATCTGCTTCGCGGCGTCGTTCGCGTGGGTATCGGTGTTCGTCGGCATGACGGTGCGGTCGGCCGGCGCGGTGCAGGGCGTGATGTTCCTGTTCATTTTCCCGCTGTCGTTCGGCAGCAACGTGTTCGTGCGGACCTCGACGATGCCCGGCTGGCTGCAGGCGTTCGTGAAGGTGAATCCCCTGTCGCACATGGTGTCCGCTGTGCGGGGGCTGATGCTTGGCGGGCCGGTCGGTTCACAGGTTGGCTGGACGTTCGCCTGGTGCGCCATCCTGCTGCTCGTGTTCTTCCCGCTGGCGCTGCGCAGCTACATCCGGCGGGCCTGACCGGCGATCGGTCGAGCACGCTCCTGCCGCGCGTTCTTCGCCCGGGCGCTCTTCCCGGGCGCTCTCCTAGAAGGTTGCCGGGTCTAGGAGGGTGAGTGCCTCGGTCCGGGTGAGTGCCGTTCCGGCGGCGTAGGCGCGGTTGTAGGCGTCGGGACCGAGGGCATTCCGGAGCCGGGGGCGCAGCCGCGTGATCGTCAAGTCGGACTGGTCCTCTCCGCCGCGCACGGCGGCGCAGGCCCCGAGCATCTTGGCGGCCCGGTCTGGGTGGCCGAGCGCGTGGGCCAGGTGGGTCAGCGGACCTGCGACCGACGCGAGGAGCGGCATGTCGTCCGACGCGATCCCTTCCCGGTAAGCGGTCGCGGCGTGTTCCCCTGCCAGCGGCAGGTCTGCGTCCTCGATGGCGATCATCACCTTCGAAGCCGCCACCATAGCTATCAGATGATGGCGCACCAAGTGCTTGTTGAGCAGGGCCGTCTCCTGCTCGGCGGTCGCGGTCAGGGATCGGGCCAGCTCTACGTTTCCCGCCGCGCACTCGAACATCGCGTACCCGGCCGACACCATCGCAGCGTACAGGCCGGGCTCGGCGCCCGCCAGCGCGGCCTGGAAGAATTCGCGGGCGGCAGCCGTGTCTCCGCGCCGGGCGGCGATGTTGGCGAGTTGCAGTCGCATGTGGGACAGATCGTCGCGGGCACCCAACTCGGCCAGCACCCGGCCCGATTCGGCGAGCGCGTCGGTGGCCCCGTCTAGGTCGCCGTCGAGGAGCCGGACGGAGGCGACCATCCGCAGCGCACTGGACAGCCCCCAGCGTTCGCCGATCGCGCGGAATCGCTCCAGCGCCTGTGCCGAGGCCGACCGCAGAGCGTCCATGTCGCCATCGTTCTCGGCGAGACCAGCGGAGATCATCCACGTGGCCGCGACGAGCCACTCGTCCTGGCTGGTCAGGTTTTCCTCGATGTACCTCTGCGCCAGTTCGGCGTCCCTGATGAACATCGCATACGCGGGACGCATCAGCCCGGCCAGCGGAAACCTCTCGTAGTTAAGCGTCTCGACCCGATCTGCCAGCCCCGGGAGGCGCTCCGCCGCGGATTTAGCACGGTCGTCCTCGCCCATCGTCAAGGTGATCACATGCAACACATCGGCCACGGTGCGCAACTCAGGATCCGCGTCTCCGGGCAGCGCGACAGCCTGCGTGATCAGTTCCGAGATGTCCGCGTGGTTGCCGAGCACGAACGCCACTTCGCTGAGCGACATCGCTAGGGCGATGGCGTTGCCGGCGTCCTGCGCGTCGCACCAGTAGTGCAGCGCGGCGAGCATGTTGTCACGGTCTGACTCGACTACCTTCAGCCAGGTGAGCTGGTCCCTGGTCAGCAAGTGCGGAGCCGCCTCGTTCATGAGGTTCGAGTAGTACTCGGCGTGACGTCGCCGTATTACGCCGACCTCGGCGCGCTCGGTCAGCCTCTCGGCGCCGTACTCGCGGATTGTCTCCAGCATCCGCAGCCGCACGGCTGTCATCCCCCGGGGCGGGCGCTGCCGGGGGGTCGTCCCCCCGGCAGACAACTGCACGAGAGACTTGTCAACCAGGGACGAGAGCAGCTCATCGACGTCACCGATATCGCCGCATACCCGCGCGGCGGCCTCTGGGGTCGCCCCGGCGGGGAAGGCGGAGAATCGCTCGGCCAGCAGCCGCTCGGCAGGGGTGAGCAGCTCCCAGCTCCACTCGACGACGGCGCGCAGCGTGCGGTGCCTCGGCAAAGCGGTGCGGCTGCCTCCGGTGAGCAGCCGGAACCTGTCGTCAAGGCGCCGGGAGATCTCAGCTAGCGGCAGCGTCCGCAGCCTGGCCGCGGCAAGCTCGATCGCCAGCGGCAGGCCGTCCAGCCGCCGGACGATGTCGGCCACAAGCGGCAGGGTCTCCTCGTCCACCGCGAAGCCGGGGCTGACGGCCGCCGCCCGGTCGGTGAAAAGGCGCACGGCGGGGTCCTGGGACAGCGGCGGGACGACGAGCAGCGACTCCCCGATGATGCCGAGTGGCTCGCGGCTGGTGGCAACGATACGCAGGCCGGGGCTGTGCGCGAGCAAGGTGTCGGCCAGGTGCGCGCAGGCGTCGATGAGATGCTCGCAGTTGTCAAGCACGAGCAGTGCCCGCGCGTCGGCCAGGCCGTCGAGGAGCCGGGTCTGTGCGTCACGAGTGGTGATCCGCTGCGTGCCGTCCAGCGCAATGCGTGCTTCCCGCAGCCCGATCGAGCCGAGCACCGCCTGCGGCACGTCGGCGGCATCGGTGACCGAGGCGAGTTCGGCCATCCAGACGCCGTCGGGGGCCATCTCGCCGACGTCGGCGACAGTGCCGGCGACTTCGCTGGCCAGCCGCGTCTTGCCCGCCCCGCCAGGACCGACCAAAGTGACGAGCCGGTAGGCGGCCAAGGCCGTGCCCACCCGGCTGGCCTCGTCCTCCCGGCCGATGAAGCTGGTGAGCTGAGCGCGCAAGTTGGTGCGCCGGCCTCCGCCCCGGACCCCGTCCCGGCCTCCGCTCCCGCCCCCGTGGTCATCACTAACGGTGCCGGCGGCAGGAACGATTTTTCCGCGCAGTACTTCAAGATGGACGTCTCGCACCTGCGTGCCGGGGTCGATGCCGAGTTCGCCGGCGAGACGGGCGCGCAGGTTCTCGTAGGCGGCAAGTGCCTTCGCCTGCCGGCCGGTGGCGGCGAGTGCCCGCATCAGCAGCGCGGTGACCTTCTCGTTCAGCGGGTTCCCCGCGGCCAGGACCTCAAGTTCGGCCACGTGCGCGGCCGCTCGCCCCGCTTCCAGTTCGCGGGTCAGCCAGTCGGCCGTCGCGTCCAGCCGCAGGTCGGTCAGCCGCAGGGCGTGGGGCGCGGCGAACTCGCCGACATCCTCGAGGGCTGGGCCCCGCCACAGCTCCAGCGCTCCCTCGATGTCCCCCGAGGCGACGAGCCGCTCGAAGCGATGCGCGTCCACGTCGTCCGGCACCACCGCGAGCCGGTACCCGGTCGCCGACTGTTCCACGGCGCCCGCCCCGCCCAGTGCACGCCGCGCTCGGGAGACGAGGCTCTGCAGCGCGTTCGCCAGGTCCGCCGGCGGGTCATTGCCCCAGACCGCCTCGGCGAGCGCGGACCTGCTCACCGGGCGTCCGCCCGCGAGCGCCAAGCGGGCGATCAGGTCACGCAGGCGAGCACCGGCGACAGGAAGACAATCGCCGGTGTCGCTGCGGACCTCGAATGGGCCAAGGAGCGATACCCGCACGAGGCTATTGTCGCCGGCCCGCGCCCGTGCGCTTACTGCCAGCGCGGCATGCAGGCGCACGGCGCGCCTCGGCCAGCGTGATCGTACGGTTGCAAGATGGTGGCATTCAGTGACGAACTTGGTAGCAATCCGTTTTGATACATGATGTTTGGGTAACCAAAGTGACATGGGGGAAGAGGGGGCGTCCTATGAGCTGCAGCGTGACCAGTTTCTCACGGTCATGTCGCACGAACTTCGCACGCCGCTGACGTCCATCCTGTCGTTCTGTGAACTGCTGCGCGGCGAGGATGACAATTTCAGCGAGGAGGGCCGCAGTTTCCTCGACATCATCGAGCGCAACGCCGCCCGCCTCCTGCGACTCGTCGGCGACATGCTGATGCTGGACCGCCTGGAGGCCGGGGCCTTGCCGCTCGAGACCGAACCTGTCGACATCCCGAGCATCCTGGCCGAGGTCATCGCGGCTGCCTCAGCGGATGCCGCTAAACAGGACGTCATGCTGCGTCTGTCCACCGACGGGGGCCGGGCGGTGCGCGGCGACTACAACAGGCTGGTCCAGGTCTTCGCCAACCTGATCGGCAATGCGGTCAAGTTCTCCCACGTCGGAGGGGCAGTCGAGGTCACCGCCGCCTGCGATGGGGACACGTGGCGGATCGACGTCACGGACAGCGGAATCGGCATTCCCGCGGAAGACCTGCCGTCGCTGTTCACCAGGTTCGCTCGCGCGTCAAACGCACGTACCGCCGGCCTGCCCGGAACGGGCCTGGGCCTGTCCATCGTCAGGGTGCTCGCCGAGTTGCACGGCGGCCGCGTCGATGTGATCAGCGTCCTGGAAAAGGGCACGACGTTCTCCGTCCGGCTCCCGGTCATGCGGCCATGACGAACACGAGCGCGACGAACCGCAAAGGCAGAGTCCTCGTGATCGAGGACGATAAGGACATCTCGCTCGGCATCCGGGTTGTCCTGTCCCGCGACGGCTTCGACGTGAGCACGGCGCCCGACGGGAAAGAGGGCCTGCGCGCCTTCCACGCTCAGCGTCCCGACCTCGTCATCCTCGACATCGGGCTCCCCGGCATTGACGGGTGGGCAGTCCTGGAGCGCATACGTGACCTTTCCGACGTCCCCGTGCTCATGCTGACGGCGCACGCGCGGGAAGCGGACAAGGTGCGGGGCCTGAACCAGGGCGCGGATGACTATCTCACCAAGCCGTTCGGCAATAGGGAACTGGCCGCCCGCGCCGAGACGCTGCTGCGCCGTCGGCGGACGGGAGAGAAGCAAGACGGGTATGACGACGGAGTCGTCGCCGTCAACTTCATCTCGCACGAGGTGACGATACAGGGCGCGCCTGTCACGCTCACGCCCACCGAATTCCGGCTGCTCGCCGCCCTCGTCCGGCACAAGGGCCAGGTTCTCACCCCGTCCAGGCTGCTGGAGTACGCGTGGAGCGACCCGTTCGGGGTCGGTCCGGACCGCGTGAAGTACACGGTCATGCGGTTGCGCCGCAAACTCGGCGAGAGCGGCGGCGACGCGATCGAAGCGGTCCGGGGCTTCGGTTACCGTTACCGCCCGTAGCTACCGGCCTGCAACCCGGCGGGAACCACTGGTGCCTCGCCAGGTCGGCAGAATACGTGGCATGTCCCTTTCTAATGCCACCGCCGCTCCACGAGGGCGGATCCTAGTTGTCGAGGACGACCCCGACGCGGCCGTCTTCGCCGTCCATGTGCTCACCAAACTCGGCCGGTTTCACGTCACGTGCACGCCCGACCCGGTGGCGGCACTGGAACTGGCCCGCCGCGAGACGTGGGATCTCGTCATCACGGATCTTGAACTCCCGGGCATGAGCGGTACCGACATGCTCGCCGTTCTCCGGCGTACCAGTCCCGGACTTCCCTCGATGATCCTCACCGCGCAGGCGCACCTGATTCCCCAGCTGGCCGGGGAAGCGGACAAGGCCTTCGCCAAGCCGGTGTCCGCGGCCGCATTGGTCGAGTCGGCCGAAGCCCTGGTCGGCAGGCATCGGGACGCCTCGGCTGACAAGCGGCCATGAGCGGGCCGGCGCAGTCGCCGGCGTTCGTTCGGGAAAAGTCCCGCTTATTTTGGCCTCGGCACGCGCAGGTGCCGCCATACTCGTCCTATGGAAGACCTCTTTGACTTCCAGGCGCTATGGGTTATTCAACCGGGACATGTGCAGCCTGACCGTGCGAAATACCAGATTTTCGGCCCGGAGCGCCAGTTGCTGGCGGCCGCCGCTCAGACGGAGCGCCGGGGCCGGATCGCCATCATCGGCAGGCCGGTGCCGAACAGCAGCGTGCTCGAGATCGTCACGGCGCAGGGCGATCCCCTGCTGACGATGATCTGGCAGCACACCGAGTGGCTCACCGAAATCCGCGACCCGGAGGGCGTCGTGGTGGGCCGGATCCGCACAGGCGGTACCCGGCGGCACTACTCGCTCCTCGATGAAACCGGACAAACTCTCGGTAAGGTGGTCGGCGATCTCGGGCTCAAGAAATTCGCCGTCACCGACGCCGACGGCGGCGGCCTCGCGAACGTGCGCAAGACCCGCGCCGGACTATTCAAGGAAATGCTGACTTCTAACGATCATTACAAGGTGGAATTTGTCGGGCCCGTGCCGCAGCAGGTCAGGACCCTGATCGCGATGGTTCCGATCGTGCTGGACCTGACTTTGTACGAACCGTCCTGAAGAATTCACAGGAGGCGCTGGCGCGATCGGGCCCGAGCGATCGGCGCGATCGCGCCATCGGGCCAGCGCCAGTCGGCAGCCGGTGCTTACTCGCCGCCGAGTGTCCGGAGATCGCCCCGGACAACGAGGCCGTCCTGCGCCTGAACGTAGACGAAACCGGTGAACCCGGCCGTTTCGAGTCGTTTGAGCTGCGACCCGAATTTCCCGCTGCGCCGGACCACCTCGACGACTTGCCGTCCCTGCTCGCGCAGGTCACGCGCCACGGCCAGTACATCGGCTGCCGGTACGTCGGACTCGGCGAGCACGGCGACCGCGTCGCGCGATTCGACCGTTTCGAGCAGGTCGACGATCCGCTCGAAGCCGATCGAGAATCCGACCGCCGGAACGTCGCGCCCGAGCCACCGGCCGATCAGCTTGTCGTACCGGCCGCCGCCGGCCAGCGAGAACGGCAGGTCGGGCCGGGCGACCTCGAAGATCTGCCCGGTGTAGTAGCCCATCCCGCGGACCAGAGTCGGATCGAACTGCCAGCTCAGCGGGCGCTCGGCCGACAGCCGGTCCAGGGCGGCGGCGGTGGCGGACAGGTCGCCGGCGAGTTCCTCCGAGAGGCCGGGCAGGGCGTCGGCGAGCGCGTCCGCGAGTTTGCCGGCCGACTGGTCCTGCAGGCTGACGATGGTGTCGACGGCCTTGGTGATCACCTCGGCGGGCAGCCCGCCCGCGGCGAGTTCGGCACGCACGCCGTCCCAGCCGATCTTGTCGAGTTTGTCGAGCGTGATAAAGAATCCGGCCTCGGCCTGGTCGGGCACGCCGCTGGCGCTGGCAAGGGCGGACAGGAACCTGCGGTCGCAGATCCGCACGGTGACGCCGTCGAGGCCCACCGCCGCGAGCGCCTCGCTCGTTGCCTCGATGAGCTCGGCCTCGGCGAGCACAGTGGGCTCACCGATCATGTCGATGTCGCACTGGTAGAACTGCCGGTAACGGCCGCGCTGGGGCCGCTCGGCACGCCAGACCGGACCGACCTGGAGCGACCGGAAGGGCGTGGGAAGCTTCGCCTGATTCGCGCCGTAGAACCTGGTTAGCGGCACGGTCAGGTCATATCGCAGCCCGAGGTCGACCAGATCGCGGACCCTGGTGCCGGCCTCGATCTCGGCGGGCAGACCGCGCTTGAGCACCTCGAAGACGAGCTTCTCGTTGTCGCCGCCTTGGCCGCTGCTGAGCCGGGAGATGTCCTCAAGCGCCGGGGTCTCGATCCGCTGGTACCCGTACCGGTTGTAGACAGCGGTGATCGACGACAGCACATGATCCCGGACGGCGGTATCGGCGGGCAGCAGATCCCGCATCCCCCGGGCTGGGCTGTTGTCGATCTTCACAGGATCGTTCCCTTTCAGTTCGTGCCTAGTTCACGTTGTGCCTGGCGGCTACGGTCATGATGCCACGCATCCCGACACCGACGCTTCAGGTTATCCGCCGCCTGGGATACCGTCTGTTCAGCATCAGGCAGCCCAAGGAGGTTTCATTGACAGCCGGCGACTGGGTGACAGTCGGGATCGACAACGGCGGTACCGCTAATAACGGCACGGTTCGCGATGCCGAAGGCCGTTTTCTCGTAGACGCGATGGCGGAACTGCCCAGCCTTGTCAAAGAGGGGCCCGACAAGGCCATCCAGGCTCTGGTCGACTCCTTCGACAAAGTGCTCGGAATTACCGGCGTATCCCGGGAGCAGGTCCGCGCCGTCGGCCTCGACACGCCGGGCCCGGCGGGCGCGACGGGGGTACTCGCCACGGGCGGCGCAACGAATTTCGGCCACCCGGGCTGGGCCAAGTTCGACATCAGGAGCGCGTTCGAGGCGCGGTTGGGCATCCCCGTGCTCTATAACAACGACGGCAACGCGGCCGCTCTGTACGCCCATCACGTTCGGCACGGTGCCGACTCCGCGAACAGGAGTTCCGTCTCCTCGATCGTCGGCACTGGCTTCGGCGGCGGCGTGATCGTCGCGGGCCAGATCGTCAAGGGCGCGGCCGGGTTCGCGGGCGAACTCGGCCACATGCCGATCCCGATGGCGGGCCTGCTCGAGCCGGACCAGCCTGTCCCGTCGTGCAACTGCGGGCTGTTCGCCGACGCGGAGTCCATCGCCTCCCTCACGGGCATCGTGCGCAACTTGCTCCCGTACTGGCTGACCAGGTACCCGGACCACGACCTGGCCGGGCAGCCGATCAGTCAAGCCGCCAAGCTGGTCCGCGGCTACGCCGAGAAGGGCGACGCGATGGCGCTGGACGTCTTCCGGCAGCAGGCGATGGCGATCGGCCGCGTGTTCTCGCTCGCGGCCAAGTTCACCGATCCCGACACGTACTTCGTCGGTGGCGGCGTGATCGAGGCCGCGCCGCACTTCCGGGACTGGTTCGTGGACACCATCAAGGAGAATACGGACCTATTCGTGGAGCAGGCCGAGGTGTCCGAGATCACACTGGTCCCCGACCTTGACATGGCGGGGGCGCGCGGTTCGGCGATCGCCGCGGCGGTATGGGCGGAAAACATCCTTTAACCCGAATTAAGCCGAACGATCCCTGGCGACTGTCCGCAGTCACCAGGGATCGTTTCGTTTGGGTCTAGTCGTCCCCGCCGCTGTCCTTGAAGATCAGGCCGCAGACCTCCAGGTAGAGCTGCTCCGGATACGGCAGATGGTCGACCCGGCGAAGTGCCTGGTCCTGACCTGCCGATTCGACGATAAACTCGCCGTAACCGAGCACACGACCCATTGCCGACCGTTTGAAGCTCATATCGGTCACTTTTCCGAGCGGCATCATATTGACGGTCCGGACGAAAACTCCCGTGGCCAGCAGCAGCCGCTGGGAGGTTACTACGAAGTAGTCTTCGAGCCATTCGTAGATCTTGTAGGCCAAGCGGGCGACAAGGACAAGCCACGCAACCCAGATGACCAGCATCACGACACCGTTGCCGTGCGCAACCGTGGTCGACAGCAGGCCCGCCAGCGCCAGTCCGCCCAGCATTTCGGCGACTGGCCTGATCAGTACCGCGGGGTGGAAGCGAACGGTAATCACCTGATGCTCGTGTGGCAGCAGATGCTTGTAGACGCTCCGCGGTACCGTCTCGTTCGGTATGAGCCGGAAGCCCATTTCGTGCCTCAGGCCCCTCAGATTGACGCGATGAAGTGAGAGAAGCCCGTTGCCGCGGTGCTGAGGAACGAACCGATGT
Source organism: Trebonia sp. (assembly GCA_035948445.1). Classification (GTDB taxonomy): domain Bacteria; phylum Actinomycetota; class Actinomycetes; order Streptosporangiales; family Streptosporangiaceae; genus Trebonia. The sequence goes on from DASZJE010000121.1 coordinate 77,474, forward strand.
TGTGGACGAGGTGCGAAGCACTTGTCGGCTGCTGAATGACCCACCACAGGACAAAGGCAACAGCTGCCCATTTCAGGACGGTCCTGAGTTTCACTGCCGCCTCCCTGGAAGCGCGGACTTCTCCACTTTGACAGTTTCCCCTTGATCCTAGCGTGCGGTTTGGCTCCTTGGGAGAGATCCAAATCCGCGCGGCACCCTCATGACGGCTTGGAGTATGCCCGGTTCCCCGGGCGCCTACCCCTCCCCGTTGCCCCGAGGAAGGCATGTCTCACCATATGGCTACCCTTGATTACGACGTGTAATCTCGATTCGGGTGGATCCGTCTGACTGATTTAGGTGCGATCGTGTGCCCCGATCTGACAACATTTCCCCGTGAGAGGCATGCTGGGGGCATGGCGATGCCCGAAGTTAGCGAGACAGACTTTGCGATCATCGTCTTCCGGGAGGATGACCGGTGGGACGCTGACGTGCTTCCGGTGGCGGTTACCGCCGACCTGGAAGGCTTCATCCGCGTGCTGCGGCAGCAGCCGAGCATGGCGGGCACCATCGGGTTCGCCGGGATCGACGACTACTTTTTCGTGGCGGTACGGGTGATCGGCAGCCAGGTGGCGGTGCTGCTGTCCGATATCGGTGCCGCGCTCGACTATCCGCTCGCGCAGCAGGTGCTGGATTACCTCGACATCCCGGTGCCGGAGGAGGACGACCTCGACCAGGTGCTCCCCGCCGGGGACCTGTCGATCTTCACGGACCTGGGCCTCGACGAGATGGAACTGGCCGCCATCAGCAGCGGCCTCGACCTCGATCCCGACGCCGACGAGGACGAGGACCACATCGATATCACCTTGGAGAAAATCGCCACCCGGCTCGGGTTCGGCCCGCCTGTGGAGCGCGCCCTCGACGTCGCGCTCGGCTGACGTGTCCACCGGGTACCTCGCGTCGTTCGAGCCCGCGATGCGGGAGGCGCTCGCGGAGGCGGCTGCCGCGGCCGCCGGATCGGCCGCCGACGTGCCGGTGGGGGCCGTGATCCTGGACGCGGGCGGCTGCGTCGTCGCCCGCGGCCGCAACCGGCGCGAGGCCGACCGCGATCCGACGGCGCACGCCGAGATCGCCGCGATCCGCTCCGCGGCGTCGACGAGCGGCGACTGGCGCCTGGAGGGCATGACGCTGGTCGTGACCCTGGAGCCGTGCACCATGTGCGCAGGGGCCATCGTGGAGGCCAGGCTGAGCCGGCTGGTGTACGGGACGGCGGATCCGCGAGCCGGCGCGGTTGGCTCACTCTGGGATGTCGTGCGAGACCAGCACCTCGCGCCGCGCCCGGAAGTCATCGGCGGGGTGCTCGCGGATGAGTGTCTTGGGATAATCCGAACTTTTTTCTCGGAACGTAGATAGCCCTGACGGCGTTCTCACTGGTGAAAGTCAGGTAAGCTCACCGGCGGTGGAGTCGCCTAGTGGCCGAGGGCGCACGCCTCGAAAGCGTGTGAGGGGGCAACCCCTCCGTGGGTTCAAATCCCACCTCCACCGCCAAGTACGGATATGCGCACGCACGCATACCACGGCGAGGCGTGCCATGGCAGGGAGCCAGCGTGCTAGAACCGCAGGGAACATTGTTCTTCCTGCTGCTTTTGGCGGCTTTTGCGGGCCTTACCGTGTGGCTCGCGCTCACGAGGCAGATTGTCTTCCGCGTGCTCGCGGCGATTCTCGCGTTTATCCCGGCCATGGTCTTCGGCATCGGGGTGGTCAACAAGTACTACGACTACTACCAGACGTGGGGCGCCCTGTTCAGCGACCTGTCGGGGCAGAGCGCGACGCCGGTAGGGCAGGTGTCGGCGGCCGGCTTCGGCAAGGACACGGGGAAGTCAATCAGCGCTCAGCTCGCGGAGACGACGGATCCCGCGCTGGATGCGCAGGACGGCTACCTGTTCCGGACCGTCATCACCGGGCCGGACAGTCACATCACCCGCGAGGTGTACATCTACCTCCCGCCGCAGTATTTCAGCAAGGCGTACGCGAATTACACGTTCCCGGCGGTCGAACTGCTGCACGGTTCCCCGGGGCAGCCAGAGACGTGGGTCAACGTGATGAACGTGATCCCGATCTACCTCCAGCTGATGGCGGAGCACAAGGCGCAGCCGGCCGTCCTGGTGATGCCGGACACCGACGGCGGACTGCAGTACGCGCTGCAGTGCCTCAACGCCCCCCACGGACTGCAGGACATGACCTTCGTCGGCCAGGAGATCCCGGACTGGGTCGCGGCCAACCTGCGCGTGCGGCGGCCCGGCCTCATGTGGGGCGTCGCGGGATACTCCGAGGGCGGGTTCTGCTCGGCGAACATCGCGCTCAATTACCCGGCCAGGTTCGGGTTCGCGGGCATCCTCAGCGGCTACTTCGCCCCCTCCGACAGCCAGGTACCGGCAGGCTGGAAGCCCGGCGGCCGCCCGGTCGACGTCAACGTCTTCAGCCGGCAGCCGAAGCTGGCACTGCTCAGCACGCCAGACGAGTACGTCCTCCACGTCCCGATCGGTGTGATGGTGCCGCAGTTCTGGCTGGCGGCCGGATCTAAGGACCCGGGGGACGTGCAGGCCGCGGAGTACTTCAGGCAGCTGCTGCTGTCCCGCGTGGCGCAGGTTCCGCTGATGATCGTGCCCGCCGGCGGCCACCAGGCGATCGTCTGGCGGACGGCGCTGAGCCCGATGCTCACCTGGATGACCGACGGCCTCGCCGTCGAGGTCCAGCATTTCTCGGTAAAGGCGCCCGCGCCGCAACGGCACAGGGCAGTGACCGTACGCGCGAAGCCCGCTCGCCCGAAAACCGGCCAGGCGCTCACCGTGCACCAGCCGGTCCCGCGCTAGGGCGCGCCGCCGGGATCAGCTGGCCTTCCATTCTGCGGCCAGCAGGCCGAGGATGACCTCATCGGCGAAGTCTCCGTTGACCCACGTCGAGCGCCGGAGGGTGCCTTCGCGCGTGAACCCGGCCCGGCTAGCGGCCTGGATCATCGCGTTGTTGTCTGCGAGGGTCTCGGCCTGCAGCCGGTGCAGGCCGCGGATGTCGAACCCGTAGCGGCACAGCACCCGGACGGTGTCGGCGCCCAGCCCGCGGCCGCGGAACGCCGGGAGCAGCGAGATCCCGATATGGGCGGAGCGGTTGTGCAGGTCGATGTTCCACAGCAGCGCCTCGCCCGCCAGGTCGCCGCTGGCCAGTTCGACCACCGAGAAGCAGGCCGCGCGGTCTTCGGTGCCCGTCACCCGGTAGGGGGAAGCGGCGCCAGGCGGGATCGGCTGCCAGGGCCGGGAGTCGGCCCTGACCCGGGTCTCGATGTCGTCATAGAGTCCAGCGTGCAGGACGGGGATGTCGCTGTCGTGCCGGGCGCGCAGCCCGGTCGTCTCTCCGCGTAGCATGCGGGTGTTCTACACGGCCGGGCCATCCGGCCGCAACTCGATTGCGGCCTAACCCTCCTGACTACCCAATGTCACCATCAGGAAACGCAGCGTGCGCTAATATCGCACTCCGAAGTTAACTACTTTCGGAGCGCGAGAAAGGTGCCCCATGTTCGCAAGTCGCTGGCAGCGCGTGCCGGTCCTGCTCGTAGCGCTGGTCGCGGTCGCGTTCGGGCTCGCCGGCTGCGGAAGCTGGGCCATTCTGGGCTCAGGCGCGAGCACGGTCAAGCCCGCGAGCAGGGCTAAGGCCGCGAGCGTGGACGCCAAGACCGTGCTGTTGACGGCTGCCAAGCTTCGCAGAGCCCTGCTGACGCAGATCAACGGTGCCGCCGCGGCCGCGCCCGCGGCGGAAGGAACCTACTCGACGCTGCCCGGGACGAAGCAGGTGCGGGAGGCCGGGTTTTCCGTGGACCCGAAGTCCTGCGCGGACGCCTCCATGGCCAGCTTCGACACCCGCGAAGTGGAGAGCGCGCCTGCCGCCTCGGTGACGTTCAGGATCGGCAGCAACGGAATCTCAGAGGTGCTGCTGTCGCCGTCCGACCCCTCGAGCGCGCTCGAGCGAGGGGTTCCCGCCGAATGCGCCCGCTACACGGCCACCACGGGCGGCAGGACCTATAATTACGCGCTCACGGACTCCGGCATCAGCGGGATCGGCGATCAGGCGCGCCTGATCAACGTGCAGACCGTCGGCTATCCATCCGACGACATATGGGCGGTCCTCTATCGTGGCCCGGGTTTCGTGGGCGCGGTCACCATCGTGGGCCCCGAGGCCTCCGAAGTCGCCGTGCGGGAACTCGGCACCCAGGCCTACGGTTACGCGGCCAAGCTGCTGTCCTGAGAGTTCGGCCTGGGTGAGAAAATAGGGCCATGAGTGACCAATCGCCGCGTTTTCGCCAGGTGCTCGACACGTTCCCTCCGTACCGGCCCGGCCAGGTGCCTTCCGGCGGGGAAGGGCACAAGCTGTCTTCGAACGAGTCGCCGTACGGGCCGCTGCCGTCGGTGGCCGACGTGATCGCGAACGCGGGTCTGCTGGTGCACCGCTACCCCGACAACGGGGGCGGGGCGCTGACCGCGGCGATCGCGCAGCGGTTCGAGGTGCCGACGGAGCACGTCGCCATCGGCTGCGGCTCCGTCGGCGTGCTCAAGCAGTTGATGGAGGCCGTCGGGGAGCCCGGGGCGGAAGTTCTCTACGCCTGGCGGTCGTTCGAGGCCTATCCGCCGCTGGCGGACCTGACCGGCGTCACGTCTGTCCGCGTTCGACTGGCGGACGAGACACACGACCTGCCGGCCATGGCGGCGGCCATCACGCCGCGGACCAGGATGATCCTGGTCTGCAACCCGAACAACCCGACCGGCACCGTCGTCGGCCGCCGGCAGCTCACCGAGTTCCTCGACCAGGTGCCCGGCGACTGCCTCGTCGTGCTCGACGAGGCCTACCACGAGTACGTCAGGGACGCCTCCGTCCCGGACGGCGTGGATGAGTACCGCGACCGGCCGAACGTCGCGGTGCTCCGCACCTTCTCCAAGGCATACGGGCTGGCGGGCCTGCGCGTCGGTTTCCTGATCGGGCACGAGCCGGTGGCGGCCGCCGTGCGCAAGACGATGCTGACGTTCAGCGTCAACTCCGTCGCGCAGGCGGCCGCGATCGCTTCGCTGGAAGCCGAGGCCGAGCTTCTCGACCGGGTGCAGGCCGTGGTCAAGGAGCGGGACCGTGTGCGCGAGGCGCTGCTAGCGGCGGGCTGGACCGTACCGCCGACCGAGGCCAATTTCGTGTGGCTGCGCCTGGGCGAGGACACCATGGACTTCTCCGCGGCGTGCGACCGCGCGGGCATCTCCGTCCGCCCGTTCGCCGGCGAGGGCGCACGGGTCTCGATCGGCACGCCGGAGGCGAACGACGCATTCCTGGCAGTGGCGCGCGCCTACCCGCACCGGTTCTAACGGCCGGCGCCTAGCCGGCCGCGGCCAGTGCGCGGTCGTCGGCGCTGAAGTCGGCGTCCGCGGCTTCCGGAGGGTGCGCCAAGTGCCATTTCACGCTGCGAACGATGGTGTCTGCCGGATCTTCCGGTACCCAGCCGAGCGTGCGGGATAGCTTCCCGCAGTCGCAGAGAAAGTGCTGCGCGACGGCCTTCGTCGTGTCCAGGTCGGCGGGCACGAGATTGTCGGGGACGGTGACGAGTTCGGCCTCGTGGCCCGCCGCCGCCAGGATCCGCCGCGCGTAGTCGCGGACCGTGTCGGTGGCAAGATCGCCCACGTTGAAGATCTCGCCGCTGGCGGCGTCCGGGTGGTCCAGGACGGCGAGCACGGCGCTCGCCACGTCGCCGACGTACCCGCGCGTCCACAGAAATGTGCCCGGCCCGACGGGAATCCGGGTGCGGCCCGCGCGCACGCGACGGAGAATGAACTCCTCGCGGCGTTGCCCGTCGCGCTCGCCGTAGATGGCGCCGAGGCGCAGCACCGTGCCGCCGCGCGCCAGGTATCCGGGCTCCACGTCGAGCTTGTCGTAGTCCGCGTGCTTCTCGAGGATGTGCCTGAGCGGATAGCGGCCGCGGCGGACCTCGCCGTGCTCGGTGATCGGGACGGGCTGCCCGCCGCTGTCCGCCAGCAGTAGTTCGTATGCCCGGTATACGTCCATGCTGGACAGCAGCACCAGCGGGACGTCGGGCAGGTGCGCGAGCACGGCCTCGGCGTCCGCGCGGGACATCGCGATCGTGTCCACCACGGCGTCCGGCCGCAGGGCCCGGACCTCTTCCGCGATGCCGGCGAAATCAGCCCGGTCGGCGTGTATGTGGCGTACGGCGTCCCCTTCGGCCGGCTCGGTGACGCCGCGGTGGACGACGGTCACCTCGTCGCCTCTTCGTAGTGCCTCGTGCACTATCCGGTGACCGATGAACCGTGTGCCGCCGAGGACGAGTAGTCGCATGCAGGCATGACATCACGCGGCGTGCCCTGGCGGTACTGCGATCCGCTCAGGGCAGCGAGACACGGGCCGTCAGGCGTGCTCGGGCGGGTCGCAGACTTCGGCGGTGATGTCCGCGCCGAGCGCGGAGAACCGGTCGACGACCGTGGCGTGGCCGCGGTCGATGTAGTAGCCATTCGAGATCACGGTCTCGCCCTCGGCCGCCAGGCCCGCCAGGATCAGGGCGGCGCCGCCGCGCAGATCGTGCGCTACGACGTCACAGCCGCGCAGCACCGCGGGGCCGTGAGCGATCGCGACGCTGTTGTCGATCTCCACCTTGGCGCCCATTTTGTTCAGTTCGGGTACCAGGCTGTAGCGGCCGTCAAAAATAGTTTCCCTGATGTAGCTCGCACCGTCGGCCAGCGTGGCGACCGCCATGATCGGCGACTGGAGGTCGGTGGCGTATCCCGGGTACGGGCTCGTGACCACGTTGATCGGCCGCAGTGGCTTCTCGCGGCGCACGGTCAGGACCGCGCCCTGCTGGGTGAACTCGACACCCATCTGCTCCAGCTTCCAGCGCACCACGCCGAAGTGGTCCAGGTTCGCGCCCACCAGGTTCAGTTCGCCACCGGTGATGGCCGCGGCCATCGCGAAAACGCCGGCGTCGATCCTGTCCGGCATCACGGTGTACTCGACCGCCGTGAGTTCGGAGACGCCGTTCACCGTGATGAACCCGGTGCCGCCGCCGCTGATGTCGGCGCCCATCTTCCGCAGGAAAGCGATGACGTCGAGCACTTCGGGCTCTTGCGCCGTGTTGTCGATGATCGTCCGGCCGGGTGCCATGGACGCCGCCATGATCAGGTTCTCGGTGCCGGTGTGCGACGGCGTGTCGAGGTACAGGTGCGCCCCGCGCAGCCCTTCGGAGGCCGTGATCCGGATCACCGCCTCGCCCTCGTCCACCGTGGCGCCGAGACGGGCGAAGCCGCGATAGTGGAAGTCAAGGTTCCTGTTGCCCAGGTTGCAGCCGCCGATGCCCTCGATGACGGCCTCGCCGAACCGGTGCAGCAATGCGGGCACGAACAGCACCGAGCCGCGGAACCGCCGCGCGATTTCCGCCGGGAGAACCGGGGATGTCAGCGACGACGCGTCCACCACAAGCGTGCGCTCGGCCTCGTGGAACTCCACCCGTGCGCCGATGGCCTGGGTCAGTTCGACGGCCCGCCGCACGTCTTCGATCGGCGGGACGTTCCGCAGCACGGTGCGCCCCTTCGGGGTGAGCAGCGATGCCGCGATCATCTTGAGCGCCGCGTTCTTCGCACCCTGGATGAAAACCGTGCCGTTCAGCGGCGAGCCGCCGCGAACCCGGTACCGGGTCTCGGTGTCCTTGGCCATGGTTGTACCAACTCCTGTCCGAGGGGAAACGATAAGAACGGCGCGCAACTCATCGGGCACGCCCTGACGATCGTTTGTACAGTATGCCACCCGAAGCGGGTTCTTCAGGCGAGCCTTGAGAGACGGTCGAAGACGCCGCCGAGTGCGGCGACGTGGCTGTCTGGGCGGAATGCCCGGTCAAGGGCAGCTTCATCGATGATCATGCCCCTCTTCTTACCCTCGGCTATCAGTGAATCACGGAAGGGAGTTCCGTGGCCCCGGGTCTCCATCGCGGCGGAGGTCAGCTGTCTGTCCACGGTAGCGTGCGAGACGGGAGATAGTCAGGTACCACTACGGTTGGCCACCGTGAACAGCGCGGGATAATACTGCGATGTCGTGCCGGTACCAGCCGCCCCGCATCACGACTTGTCCCGCGATCTCGTAAGCGGCGGCGCGGGCGGCCGCGAGGTCAGGGCCCGTGCCGACCGCGTTCAGGACACGACCGCCCGCCGAGACGAGCCCGCCGGCCGGCGAACGAGCAGTTCCAGCGTGCAGGAGGTAGGACCCCTGACGTTCGGCGGAAGGAAGTTGAATTTCATCGCCTTTGACAGGGTTTTCCGGATACCCCTCGGCGGCAAGCACGACCGTGACCGCCGCGCCCTTATGCCACGAAACAGGGGAAACGGACGCCAGGTCGCCGGTCGCGGACGCGTGCAGCAGCCCGGCGAGGGGAGTGGCGAGGCGGTCGAGGACCACCTGCGTCTCGGGGTCCCCGAAGCGTGCGTTGAACTCCACCACCCGCAGGCCCTTGCCGGTCAGGGCGAGGCCCGCGTACAGCAGGCCCTGATACGGCGTGCCCCGGTGGCGCAGTTCGTCGACCGCGGGCTGAACGACAGTGGTCATCACCTCGTCGGCCAGATCAGCGGGGGCCCACGGGAGAGGGGCGTAGGCACCCATGCCGCCCGTGTTCGGGCCCTCGTCACCGTCGCGGGCGCGCTTGTAGTCTTGCGCCGGGAGGAGCGGGACCGCGGTCGTGCCGTCGCAGAGCGCGAACAGGCTCACCTCGGGGCCGTCCAGGTACTCCTCGATGACGACCTTCCCGCAGGCGGCGGCGTGCTTGCGGGCCGCGGTGAGGTCGGACGTGACGACGACGCCCTTGCCGGCGGCTAGCGCGTCGTCCTTCACCACGTAGGGGGGGCCGAACAGCGCGAGCGCCTCGTCGGCCTGGGCCTGCGTGGTCGCCGTGCGCGCCGCGGCGGTCGGGATTCCCGCCGCGGCCATGACCTCCTTGGAGTAGGCCTTCGAGCCCTCGACGCGCGCCGCGGCGGCGTCCGGGCCGAAGACCGCGATGCCGGCGGCCCGCAGCGCGTCGGCGACTCCGGCGACCAGCGGCGCCTCGGGACCGACGACGACGAGGTCGGCACCCGTTGCCCGGGCGAGGCGCGTGACATCGCCCGGGTCGTTCGGCTGGACCTCGTGCAGGCGGGCCAGTTCGGCGATGCCGGGGTTGCCGGGCGCCGCATGCAGTTCCGTGACCGCGGGATCGAGGCTCAGGGCACGCACGATGGCATGCTCGCGGCCGCCACTCCCGATAACAAGTACTCGCACCGTGGCAGAGTAGCCCATGCGCGCCCGAGCAGCCGATACGCGCCCGAGTCGCCGATGTGCGCGCGCCCGATAAGATCGCTTGCGATCGGGCGCGCAGCCGGGGGGTACGGGGGGTCGCCCCCCCGGGCGATAGATAACAACAACGGGCGAAGGGACAAGGTCTGATCGCGGCGGGGGCCGACGCCGATGGCGCTGACCGGGGCCCCGGACAGTTCCTCGATCGTCTTGACGTAGTTCTTCGCGGCCTTGGGGAGGTCATCGAAGGAATCGCACTCCGAGATGTCCTCCGACCAGCCGTCGAGGTATTCGTAGACCGGCTTGGCGTGGTGGAAGTCCGTCTGGGTCATCGGAATCTCGTCGAACCGCTTGCCGTCCACCTCGTAGGCGACGCAGACGGGAACCTTGTCGAGGCCGGACAGGATGTCGAGCTTGGTGACGCAGAAGTCGGTGACGCCGTTGATCCTGGTGGCGTACCTGGCGATCACCGCGTCAAACCACCCGGTACGGCGCGGCCGGCCGGTGGTCACGCCGAATTCGCGGCCGGCGCTGCGCAGCCACTCGCCCTGGTCGTCGACCAGTTCGGTCGGGAACGGCCCGGAGCCGACACGCGTCGTGTAGGCCTTGATGATTCCGATAACCTTCGTGATCCGCGTGGGGCCGATGCCCGAGCCGACTGCCGCGCCGCCCGCAGTGGGGTTGGAAGAGGTGACGAACGGATAGGTACCGTGGTCGACGTCCAGCATGGAACCCTGGGCTCCTTCGAGGAGCACGTTCTGGCCGTCCGCGAGCGCCTTGTCCAGGACCAGGCTGGTGTCGGCGACGTACGGCTTGAGACGCTCGGCGTATTCGGCGTACTCCGCGGCGACCTGCCTCGCGTCGATGCCGCGCCGGTTGTAGACCTTGGTGAGCAGCTGGTTCTTGTCGCGGAGGGCGAGTTCCAGCTTCTGCTGGAGGATGCCGGGGTCGAACATGTCCTGGACGCGAATACCGACCCGGGCGACCTTGTCGCCGTATGTCGGACCGATGCCGCGGCCGGTCGTGCCGATCCTGGCCTTGCCCAGGAACCGTTCGGACACCTTGTCGAGCGCCCTGTGGTAGGGCATGAGCAGGTGCGCGTTCGCCGATATCAGCAGCTTCCCGCAGCTCACGCCACGCTGCTGCAGGCCGTCGATCTCCTCGAACAGGACTTTCGGGTCGATGACCACTCCGTTGCCGATCACCGGGGTGACATTCGGTGAGATGACGCCGGATGGCAGGACGTGCAGCGCGTAGCTCTCGTCGCCGACGACGACGGTGTGGCCGGCGTTGTTGCCGCCCTGATACCTGACCACGTACTGGACGTGGTCGCCGAGCAAGTCGGTGACCTTGCCCTTTCCCTCGTCGCCCCATTGAGCACCGATCAGCACGATGGCCGGCATGTTCTTACGCCTTTCACAACGACGAAAGCCCCTGGTAGCGCAAGCGCGACAGGGGCTCTTGCGTACTGAGATTACCCGATGATCGCCGGCCCATCCCAGGTCAGATGGCGCGGATTTGTGTGTCAACATGGCTTCGGTTCCGAGCCGAGATCGTCGGCGTAGGCGATGAGCCGGGACAGGTACGACGTGTCCCACGCGTCCGCGCTGATGCCTTCGGTGTCTGACAGGTCGTAGCTCCCGTCGTCTTGGCGGTGATGCCCCAGCATCCCGGGGACGTCCTCGTAGAACAGATCCCGTTCGTGGAGGTAGACGAACCGGTGCCTGGCCACAGAAGCCGTGAACACGTCGGTCATGCCGAGCACCCGCTGGCAGTGGGCGGCCTCCTCCGGCTTGGCGGGCGGGCCGAGTTCGTCCAGGCGGTCCGGCGCGTGCGCCGCGAAGTGCTCTTCGATCCGCCGCCAGACGGCGTTTACCGGTTCGGTGGCCTCGTTTTCCGGAAGGGGCGCCTCGGGGTCGGCGACTTCTGCCGCTATGAGCAGTGCGATCGCGCGCTCGTGGGCCTCAGGATCCACGTTGGCGAGCAGCGCGGCGGCCCGCCACCGGACGAGCGGCGGCGAAGGCGGGTTCGCGGAGACGTTCGCCAGGGCGGTGGCGAACTGGTCCTGGTAATCGGGCAATTCGGCCAGTTCCGCGACGACCCGGTCCGCCCCGCGGAAGAGCCGGGTACCCGCGCGGTCGGGCAGGTAGCGCTCGGGATCCACCGTGAGCGACCGCAGCGCGGCCGCAACCGCTTCGTGGCGGAATTCGCCGGGCACGTCGGCCAGGGGCTGGCGAATCGCGCCGGGGGTCGCGCCGTCGGCGAAGATCGCCTCCAGCAGTTCCCTCGCCTGCGGCAGGAAGTCGGGACCAAGGTCGACTAGCGCGTTGACGCGCGCGAGGACCATCGCGGGCACCACGATGCCGCCCGGTCGCGCGAGGCCTTCCGCGGTCAGCCGGAGCGCCGCCTCCGCACGGTGCGCCGGGCTGACGCGCGCGTGCCATGCGTGCACGCCGAAGGCACGGTGAGAGTTCGCCTCGCGGAATCGCCGGGACACGTCGGCACGGGCGTCCGGATCGAGGATGGCCAGCGCGATCGCGTACTCAAGCATGTCGTCGGAAGCGCGGCCGGGTCCGCCGCGGCTTTCCGGGGACTCTTCCGGGTCGCTGATCCAGCCCTTGAGACGTCCGGCGGCCTCCTGAGCCGCGCCGGGGGCGAGGTCGCGGATCGCCTCGGCGAGCAACGGCCGGGCAGCATGCGGACGCCCGAGAAGGTGGATCAGGGCCTTGCCTACCGTGTCCCGATCCACAGTGCCGTCCGCGAGCCGGCGCCGCGCAGCCGCGACGACCTGCTTCGCGGTGGCACCGTTGCTGTCTTCGACGCTGCCACCGCCCCCGGGGAGCAGTGCCGACACTAGGCACGAGCCGTCTTCTCGCTGGCTCATCGGCACCGCTCCCTGCTCCGCATGTCCGGTTCCGCAGGAACTCTAACAGGCTATGTCGCCTCAGCTGACGTGCCAGGACATGCCACGGTCGGTGGCGAGCACCGCTCGATCACCAGTTGCGTCCCGTTGGTGCTCGTGTCGCCGGGATCGGCGAGGCACATGCCCGACGCAGGGTTGACCAGTTCCCCGGCCAGTTGCCCGGTCGACGTGAACCGCCATTGCTGCGCACTATCAGCGGACAGACAGGAGTACAGCTCGATCTTTGTGCCGCTCGTGGTTCCGGCCACGTCCATGCACTTGCCGTCGACGCGCAGCGTGCCGTCCGACTCGACCGTCCAGTTCTGCGCCGCCCCGCCATCACAGCTGTTGACCTGGATCTTGTTGCCGTTCGCCGTTGCACGACCAGATGTTGAGTACCGTGCCGCTGGCGGTCCTGGAATAGGGGTCATCGAGGCACTTGCCGGAATGAGGGTTGATCAGTTGCGCGTCGCTGCTGACCTGCCAGCGCTGGTTCGCGTCGCCGGCGGTGC
>DASZJE010000122.1:0-1882 GCA_035948445.1 Trebonia sp.
CCGGCATGCGCTGACGCACCAAGCCAGCCAAACTCATCGGGCCTGACCGGAGCAGACACCCGGGTTCGTTCGGAAATAAAAAAACCTCAACTGTCTCGGCCGGAAAGTGAAGTCTAGCGTTAGCCCCCTCTCGGACGATCGGTACGATGAGCCTCGTGACAGAGGCGATCAAGCTATGAGCGGTCTGCCGCGTGAGCTGCGGGATTTGATCGAGTCCGGCCCCATGGCTCACCTGAGCACCATCAACGCCGACGGAAGCCCGCAGGTAAGCGTCATCTGGATCGGACTGGACGGCGATGATCTCGTCAGTGGCCATATGAGGTGGAACGCGAAGCTGCGCAACATCGAGCGGGACCCGCGGGTCGTGCTGTCCTTCGATGCGCCACGGGTGCCCGGCGTCTTCTTGAACCCGTACGCCGTGCTGCACGCGCGGTCCGCCGTTCAGCCGAGCGACGATGCATGGAATCTGCTCGACCGCCTGACGAAGGTTTACATGTCTCCTGACACCGAGTTCCCGGCGCCGAAGGGTGCCGGCTATGTCGTGCGCTACTCCGTCGAGCGCATCGGCGGCGTTGGCCCATGGGCGTCGGCCTCGCAATGAGCAGGGCATTGAGGTCCCGGTGACGGCCGACGACCGGCATCTGGTCCTGGTATAGCCCGGGCACACCCTCGGCGAAGCGCGGCTGATCGGGACGTACCAGCGATAGCGCTGACTCTTCTGGGTCGTGGTGTCGATCGTGGCCCGATGCCGGCGTAGGTAGGGTAGACCGGCTCATTAGGAGGCACGATGAAGTACGCGCTGCTGATCTACTCGGCCCCAGGCTCCAGTCCGCTTCCGGACGCCGAGGTCCGCGAGGCGTGGATCGATTACATCAAGGCGGTGAAGGAGACCGGTGTCCTGCTTGGCGCCGAGCAGCTCGCCGGGACGGACACCGCGACCAGCGTCCGGGTCCGCGGTGGGGAACGGCTGCTCACCGACGGGCCGTTCCTGGAGACCAAGGAGCACCTGGCCGGGTTCTTCCTGATCGACGTGCCCGACCTGGACGCGGCGCTGGACTGGGCGGCGCGGATGCCGAACTCCGCGTCCGGGACGACCGAGGTGCGCGCGGTCCGCACCGGCATGGCCTGGCAGGCGGTGCTCGGCTGAGCCCGGGGTCAGCCAGGACGCGTGCTTGACTGGAGTTCGTGGGCACGGATGAAGGCCCGGCGATGGTTGTCCGCGGGATCAGGTTCCCCTTCGGGGAGCTTGCCGCAATGGCGGCCAGCCAGGTGCGCGGATCAGCTCGCCTTGCGGTAGCGGGCGAGGATGGCGGCGCGCAGCGATGGGGCCGGTGCGCCGAGGGCCGACAGGATCTCCGGTACCGTGCCGTCCTTCGGCACGAGCAGGGCCAGGATGAGGTGCTGAACACCGGTGGAGTTGTCGTGCAGCGCCTCGGCCTCGCGCTGCGAGAGCTCCAGGCTCTTCTTGGCGCGTGGCGTGAACGGGATACCGCCGGAAACGGTCCCGGGAGATGCGGGACGTTGCCGGGGCGGGCCTGCCGGGAGAGAGGCGTTGCGGCGGGCGCGACGGCGACGCCGACGGCGCGTCAGCTCGGCCAGCGGCCCCTTCTGCCAGGCTGGCCGTCTGCTCCGGCAGGCGGCCGGGAGGGGGCGGGTGAGGGCGTCCGGGCCGAACGCCGCTTCGATCCGGGCGCGGACGACGTCGAGGTCGATGCCGATGAAAGCCAGCGCCTGTCGGTCGAGGCCGCCCAGCGGGCCGGCCGTCTGGCCCCGCCCGGCGGCGCGCAGTATTTCCGCCTCGACGCGTTCGGGCGTGACGCCCTGGTCGCGCAGGACCGCGCTGGCCGGCTCGGCGGCCGCGGCTGCGGCCAGCAGCAGGTGC
>DASZJE010000123.1:0-1940 GCA_035948445.1 Trebonia sp.
TCGACCGCGATGCCGTGCAGGCCAAGGCTGCGGGCGAATCCTTCGTAGGAGACGTCGGGGAGCACCTGGGACTCGGTGAACTTCGGTGCGCCTTCCATCGCCCGCATCTCCCAGGTGACCTGGTTGAGGTCGTTGTTGTGCAGCACCGCGATGATCAGCCGTGAGTCGGCCCACTGCTCCCAGTAGTGCTTGACCGTAATCAGCTCGGCGAGGCCGTTCATCTGCATGGCCCCGTCCCCGGCGAAGACGATGACCGGCCGGTCCGGGTGGCCGAACTTCGCGCCGATCCCGTACGGGACGCCCGGGCCCATGGTGGCCAGGTTGCCGGACAGCGAGCCGCGCATGTCGCCGCGGAACTTCAGCTGGCGGGCGTACCAGTTGGCCGAGGAACCGGAGTCCGCGGTGACGATGGCGTCCGTCGGCAGCCGGGAGGACAGCTCGCGGAAGACCAGCATCGGATTGATCGGGTCTGCCTCGACGTCGGCCTCGGCGTCCATCGACCGCCACCACTTGGCCACGTTGTCTTCGATTCCCTCGCGCCAGGAGCGGTCTTCCTTGCGCTGCAGGTGCGGGATCAGGGCGCGCAGGGTGGCGGCGGAGTCCCCGATAAGGTTCAGCTCGTTCGGGTAGCGCATGCCGATCATCTTGCCGTCGATGTCGATCTGCACGCCGCGGGCCTGGTCGAAGGCCGGCAGGAACTGGGTGTAGGGGAAGCTGGAGCCGACGGTGAGCAGCGTGTCGCAGTTCATCATCATCTCGTAGCTCGGCCGGGTGCCGAGCAGGCCGATCGATCCGGTCACGTAGGGCAGTTCGTCGGAGAGCACGTCCTTGCCGAGCAAGGGCTTGGCGACTCCGGCCCCGAGCAGTTCCGCGACCGCCTCGAGTTCCGTCCGGGCGCCGCGCGCGCCTTGGCCGGCCAGGATGGCGACCTTGCGGCCGGCGTTGAGGATCTCGGCCGCCTTGAGGATCCCCCGGTCGTCCGCCGTGGTGGTCGACCAGTCGACGCCGATGGAGGACGGAACCATCTTGAACGCGTGGGTCGGCGCGGAGTAGGGGAGTTCCTGGACGTCGGAGGGGATGATGATGGCGGTGGGCGCACGCTCGGCGATCGCGACCCTGATCGCCCGGTCCAGGACGTTGGGCAGCTGCTCCGGGACCGTGACCATCTGCACGTACTCGCTGGCGACGTCCTTGAACAGCGTGAGCAGGTCGACTTCTTGCTGGTAGGAGCCGCCCATGGCGCTGCGGCTCGTCTGCCCGACGATCGCGACCACCGGAACGTGGTCGAGCTTGGCGTCGTACAGGCCGTTGAGCAGGTGGATCGCCCCCGGGCCCGAGGTCGCCATGCACACGCCGAAGTTCCCGGTGAACTTGGCGTACCCGACGGCTTCGAAAGCGGCCATCTCCTCGTGCCGCGCCTGGACGAACTGCGGCTTGTTGTCCGCCCGGCCCCAGGCCGCCAGGATGCCGTTGATCCCGTCGCCAGGGAAGGCGAACACGTGCTTCACGTCCCAGGCGCGCAGCCGCTCAAGCAGGTAGTCGGCAACTGTTGGTGCCATTGGTCGTTCCTCTCGTTACGTCGTTACACGTCAGGCACTGCCGGTCAGGTGATCCGCCGCCCGGGCGGCCACCGCCATGATCGTCAGGGCCGGGTTAGCGCTGCCCTGGGTGGGGAGCACGCTGCCGTCGGTGATGTACAGGTTGGGCACCGCGAAGCTGCGGCAGTCCCTGTCGACGACCCCGTGCTGCTCGTCGGCGGCCATCCGCGCGCCGCCGACCAGGTGGGCGTAGCGCTTGACCGTGATGACCTCGTCCGCGCCCGCCGCGTGCAGGATGTCCTCCATGACGGCCTGCGCCGCCTTGACCAGGGCCCGGTCGTTGTCGCACTGGGAGTAGGCGAAGCGGGCGACCGGCAGCCCGTGGGAGTCCTTCTCCTCGGC
>DASZJE010000124.1:0-126832 GCA_035948445.1 Trebonia sp.
GACGGGTTCAAGACGAGCGTCATCGGCGATCTCCAGCGTGCCGCGGCGTGCGGCGCCGAACTCGACCCGGTGACGCGCCGGCTGATCGACGCACCGCCGGATAGACCCGAACAGACGGCACTGTGGAGGTCGTTCGAGCACGTCATCGGCCTAGCCCTCGGCGCCGTCGGGCTGCTGCACGACGTGGGTCACCCACCGTTCTCGCACGTCCTCGAGCCGTTCTACCTGCGCAACGCCGAGCAGATCCTCGGCGTCGGCCGACGCGCCGACTTTTCGCGTTACGCGGCCGACGCGGCCGGCAGGATCCAGTTCCACGAGTGGGCTGGGCTCGCGATCTTCGATGCGATGCCCCAATCGGCGTTCCGGTTGGCGCCGCGCTACCTCATCCGCCGGATCCTTGCTGACCGGTCGGGCCACGGTTGGGCCGGCTGCCTGCACTCGGTCCTGGACGGACAGTTCGACGTCGACCGGCTGGACTTCCTCTGCCGAGACTCTGCTGGAGCCGGTACAGAATTCGGGCAGCTCGACGTGACGAACCTGCTACGCAACCTCGAATTGCACCGGACCGGCCCGCACGACTGGCGAATAGGCCTGGGCGCGCAAGCCCTCTCCTCGTTCGAGACGATGCTCCTGCAGCGAGCGCAGCACTACCGCTGGGTCGTGCAGCACCACATGGTGGTCGCGGCGGACGCGGCGATCCAGCGTGTCGTCACGGCACTGTTCAGCATGTCGTGCGGCGCCGAGCCCGTTCCGGCGCTGCGCGACCTAATGCCCGACCTCGACTACCTGACCTCCGCCTCGGCAGGCGGCGGCGACGGGGCCTGCGTCGACGATCCGGGCGTCGTCTCGTGGCTGAGGGCAGCACGCCCGGTACTCGCGTCGATGGCAACAGAGGAATCCACAGCCGGGGAGCAGGCACGCGCGACGCTAGCATTGATCCGGGTGCTCGATTCAATGTCGATCACGCCGATCCCCGCCTGGCGGGACTACCACGAATACGTCGCGCGCCTCGAGCAGAACCGCGATGTGGTCGCCGAACTCGTCCGATTTGCCGAACCGGCCGACGCTCCGGATTTTCTGGCCAGCACAGCGAGCCGGCAGGCGGTAGCCGCGCTGCAGGCCGACCTTCCTGCGCGGCTCAACGCGGCGCTGGACGCGGTCCTGCAGTCCAATCAGACGGACGCCGCCCTCGAGGATGCCGAGCGCTGGCTCACCGACGCAGTGCCGGCATTCGCCGGCCCTGGTCGCTGGTTGCTCGCCCGGACCAAGTTCCGTGCGCTAGACGAGGAGCACGCGAGCATCTGGCGCGGTGACCACCCGGTGCAGCTCGGCGAGCTCAGCCCGCTGGCGGTGGCACTCGCGGCTATGGAGGTGATGCGGCCGAGGTACTTCGTCTTCTTCGTTCCCCATGACGGTGAGCCGACGGAATCAAGCCGCGACCAGCGGCGCGAACTCGGCGCCGTCTTCCTGGATCAGATGCTGCGGGTGGTTCGGCTCGCCACCTCCCGCGCCGCACTCTGACAATTGAGCGAGGCCGACGAAGCGGCGCGCCGAGCTACACCGGGAAGAGCGGGTAGGTGTCCATGCTGCTGGGCAGGGCGAGCATGGCCTGGTAGGGCCCGACGACTTTGATCATCTCCGGGTCGGCCTGTGCGGCGGCCGTGATCGGGTCCGGCGGGAGAGGCCGGGTGAGGTCGATGTCCTGGCCTACGCCAGCGAGCGGTCCCGGAACCGGTCGCCGGTCACTTACGGCCCGCACACGGAGCGGCTTACAATCGGCAGGGCTGAGGTGGTGCCGGAAGCTGGCGGTGAGGTACCGAAGTGGCGCACGACAGCGATATCAGCAGCCGGACGCCCCGGCGTTACCCGTTCAGCTGGGGGCCCGGCCGGAGCTGCTGCCGGACGCGGTCGAGGAAATGCTGCGGTTCATCGTATTCGGCAGCGCCCTCAACCCCCGGATAGCTACGGCCGACGTCAAGCTCGGCGAGGTGGTGGCACGGGCCGGCGAGCCGGTGCTGTGCTCCCGGAGCTCGGCCAACCGCGACGAGCGCGTCTTTCCCCGCGCCGGGGAACTTGACATCACCCGCGACCCGAACCCGCACGTCGCCTTCGGCTACGGGCCCCACTACTGCCTGGGCGCCCACCTGGCGCGGATGGAACTCCAGGTGGCGCTCGGCACGATCTTCTCCCGGCTCCCCGGGCTCCATATCGCCGTGCCCGAGAACGAGCTGACCTGGCAAACCGGGATCATGATGCGAGGCCTGGCCGCATTCCCGGTCGCCTGGTGAAAGCC
Organism: Trebonia sp.; assembly: GCA_035948445.1. Classification (GTDB taxonomy): domain Bacteria; phylum Actinomycetota; class Actinomycetes; order Streptosporangiales; family Streptosporangiaceae; genus Trebonia. The sequence continues at coordinate 2,294 of DASZJE010000124.1, forward strand.
CCCGACAACCGCCTCCCCCGGTAACTACATCGGCGCACGCGAGCTGTCAGACCGCCCGGAACCCGACGACGAACCAGGCCGCAGGAGCCCGGCAGGGGATTCGGTGTCGGCCGTTGGCAGGCCCGATGAGCGTGTAGCCGCCTTATAGCCCAATGTCAGGTCTGCCCTTGATTCTGCGAACCGAGCACGCGGCGACTGTGGTGACCAGCCGTTCCGCGAGTTCGCATTGGCTGTTTCAGGAGACACTGGGAGGTGGCTCGACTGGCGGGGGGAAATCACGAGTCTGGTTGGCGGCTGAAGGGTGGGTGAGTTCTGCCGCCTTGCCGTCGGCGGTGAGGTGGCGCCAGTTGGTCTGCCAGTCCGGCAAATCAGGGCCAGCCTGCTCCCAGTCGACGAAGGTGCCCTCGTCGCAGTAATGATCCAGCCGCGCGCTGATGCCTACGTGCGGCTCACTGTCGACGTAGGCCTGCATCAGGTCGCGGTCCTGCCAGGCGGTGACGCTCCACCAGGCATTGTTCGCGTCGGCGAGCGCGTCCGCGCCAAGGTTGCCGTCGGACTTCATCGCCTGCTCGATGGCGGCGACGGCATCGGTGAAGAACTCATCCAGAAGCGCGGGGTCCCTCAGCCGAAGCCGGGTCACGACGATGATGGGCATGACGATCTCCTTCTTATGTGTACGCGATCGAGGCCGCAGCGAACCGGTCTCCTCGGGCCGACGCCGGCTGGACGGGGCCGTCTCGGGACGATCGAGGCGCTCGGCGCCACTGTGGTCAGTTCAGTGACATCAGCTGGCGGGATGGGTTGTGAAGGCTTCCTCGATTGTCGCGGCTACCTTCTTGGCGATGCCGAACTCGTTGACCATGCGTGAGATGACCAGGCCGCCGCCGTGGACGTGGAACGTGGTAGCGTTCTCGTCCCGGTCCAGGTGCACGGTGGCCGTGGAAGCCGCCGACTGTTTTATTTTCAGCGCCTCCTGGGCGCCGCTTCCGTGCGTGGTTACCTCGTAGCGGCTGCCGAGTTTGCCTTGCAGCGCGGTGGCGGCCTGCTGCAGGCTTACAGATCCTTCTACCGTCACGGTGGGCATTCGGTCTCCTTCGATGGTGGTGGTTCACAGCGGGGCTTAGATTGCGGTCTGGGGTTGCCCTCAACCTGAAATCCGGGCGAGATCGATCGCGACGATCAAGACCCAGGTGATCGAGGACAGGTAGAAGAGGCGCTCAAATACGCCGAAGAAAGGCTTCAACCGCGGGCCTGCGATCGCGAGCACGATGGCGATGACGCTGCCGAGCATGATCCAGGGGATGATAGTGAGAGCGCCTTTGGCCCCGTTCCAGGCCGGGTAATGGCTCAGCGTTGACCACAGACCCGTGGCAGCCCACACCAGCCCGCCGAAGGCGATAATCGCGAGGATCATGTGAACGATACCGTGCAGCGTCTGGAACCGGCTCCCCTGCTGGTCGGTGGCGAAGAACGGGATGAGGAACCGCGACCCGGCGGTCACGATCAGCGCCACCACCACCTGGGTCGGGGTAAACGGATGCAGCTTGGCCAGGGCGATCCCTAGGGCCAGGCAGCCCAAGCCGCCGGCCACGGCTTGCAGCCAGAACCAGCCGCGGTAGGGGCCGACGCCATAGTCGCTGACCGCATCGCGAACCGGGTTGTAACCCGTGGGAAGCAGATGCAGCACGATCAACGCGACTGCCTGGACCGTTGTTGCCAGCGCCGCGACAATGCCGAAGGCTTCCATCACTGAGTCCTTCCGGCCCTAGCGCCAGGCCGGGTCGAGGTCGGCGCCCGGGTCCTCGCCGGGCAGCTTGCGGCTGAACTCCTCCGCGGTCGGGGCAGTGTCTTCCTGGACGCCGCGCCGGAGGCCGCGCAGCGCCACCGAAGCGGCGACGGCCATGATTACGGCCATCCCGTAGAGCACGTCCCGGGTGGCGCCTGCGAAGTCCGCGCGGATGAACTGCGGGATGGCGGCGACGTTGCCGTTACCTCCCTGCAGCTGGGCGATCTTGGCCGCCTCCGCCGAGGCGGCCGGGCCCGGCAGGCCCTTGGCAGTGAGCGAGGAGGTGATCTCGGACCGGAACCGGGTGATCAGCAGGGTGCCCAAGATGGCGAACCCGAGGCTGGCGCCGTAGTTGCGGACAGTCTGGGTAATGCCAGTGGCCTCGCCGTAGGAGTACCGGGAGGCCTGGTTGATCGCGTCGGTATTGGCCTGCCCGAGCATGAGCCCCATGCCCGCCCCGGCCATGACGATGTAGATCACCTGGGCGCCGGCCTGCAGGTCGGTGGCCCGGCCGCCCCACAAGCCGAACCCTGCCGCCGCCAGCGCGCAGCCGAGCACGACCGGCCGCTTGGCCCCGATCCGGTCAAGCATCCGGCCGCCGATCTGAGCGCAGATGACGAAGCCGATGAAGAAGTACAAGATGAGCAGGCTGGACTTCGTCGCCTTCTCCCCCAGGGCGATCTGCCCGTAGAGGGCGGTGAAGAAGAACACCGGGATGAACGCCATCATGGCCACGCCGAGGATGATGTTCTCCACCAGGAACGGGCTGTTTGCGAAGATGCGCACGTTGATCAGCGGCGATTCGGTGCGCCGCTCAACGGCGAAGAACACGATCAGCAGCAGCACGCCGGCGGCGATGCTCACCCAGATGGCCGGGCTGCCCCAGCCCCACAGGGCCGACTGCTGGAAACCGAACACGCTCAGGCCGACACCGCCGACGATCAGGGCCAGGCCGCGGTAGTCCATCCGGGCCGGGCGGCATTCGTTATGCGGCTTGGAGATGGCGATCAGCGCCAGCGCGATCAAGGCGACCGGGATGTTGATCCAGAAGATAGCCCGCCAGGTCCATTCGATCAGGTACCCGCCGGTGATCGGGCCGATCGCGGTGAGCGCGCCGGCGATGCCGAAGAACAGCGCCAGCGCCCGGCCGCGCGAGTGCAAGTCGAACGTCACCACCACGATGGCGATCGCGGCCGGGAACATGATCGCCCCGCCGAGGCCCTGTACCGCGCGGAACGCGATCAGCCACGCCTCCGCGGCACCGCCGGCCGGCGTCGCGCCGCACAGCGCCGACGCGCCAGCGAAGATGATCACCCCGATGACCACCATCCGGCGGTGCCCGGCTATGTCCGCCAGGCGGCCGCCGAAGGCGAACAGGGCCGCGAGCGCCAGCAGGTAGGCGTTAATCGCCCACTGCATGCCGCTGCTGGACAGGCCCAGCGCGTGCTGGATCGTGGGCGCGGCGATCGAGACAATGGTCTGGTCGATGAAGGTCATCGAGACCGCGAAGATCATCGCCGTCAGGATCAGGCTCCTTGACCGGCCGCCGGCTCTGGCGGTACTGCTGTGGCTCATCGTGTTCCTCCTGTACCAGGACAAGGCCGCCCGTGCTCAGGCCCGAGCTTTCGCGGCGCCGGGATTCGGGCGCTAGGAAGCCACTAGCGCGTCGGTGAGGGCGTCGATGCCAGCCAGGTTGGCGGCCAGGTCCGCGGTGAGGTGGTGGCTGGCAGACAGGGCTGACGGTGCGTAGTAGGAGACTTTGGTCTGGCCCTCGTCGGCCCAGATCAGCACCTTGAGCGGCAGGTCGAGCGCGGCCAGGGGCGAGGCGGCCATCACCGGCGTGCCCGCCTTCGGGCTGCCGAAGATGACCAGCATGGTCTCCCGCAACGTGAGCCCGACCTGGCGGGCCTCGGCCGCCTGGTCGATCACGGCGAACAGCCTCATCCCTTTCGCGGTGATCATGTCGGTCAGCTTGGCCGCGGTACCGGCTACCGATTCGCGGCTGAGCTTGGTCACGACATCGGTCTCGGCGGCGACCCGATCCTCGATCATGGTGAATCTCCTTTCCTCGGGTGTCTTGGCACTGCCCGCGCGGCGAGCGCATCCACGCCGAGGTTGCCCTCGGACAAGCGCGCAGCCGGTCTCACCCGCCGGGCGCTCATGGGGTGCCTCGCACCGCGGCGTCCCAGAACTCCTGGACCGGCGGGTAGATCAGCTCGTGATCGCGCGACAGCTCTGCCTTGACAGTCCGGGTTCGCTCGTCGGCGAGCACCTCGATCTGGCCGGCCTCGACAGCGTCGAAGACCTGCTGGGCGACTGATTCGGGCTTGTCCTTGGGCGCGTTGGTCAGCGCGGCCATGTCGGTGTCGATGAAGCTGGCGTGCACAGCGACCACCAGGGTGCCCTGGTGGTGCAGTTCCAGGCGGACGCCGTTGGTGAGCGACCAGGCAGCGGCTTTCGACGCGCCATAGGAGGCGTCGAAAGGATTGGTGTAGAAGCTGGTGATCGAGAGCATATTGACGATCACGCCGCCGCCGTTGCCCGCCAGTACCGGCGCGAACGCCCGGCACATGCTCAGCGTCCCGAAGTAGTTGGTCTCCATCTCTATCCGGGCGGCGTCCAGGTTCGGCGCGCCGGTGAATGTGCTGTACTTCAGCACTCCCGCGTTGTTCACCAGCAGGCTCACGTCCGCGCACTGCGCCGCGACCTGGGCGACGCGTCGCGGGTCGGTGATGTCGAGGGCAACGGGGGTCACGCCGGGCTCGGTGACGGCGGCCCGATCACGCGCGGCTCCGTAGACCTTGGCCGCACCCCGGCTGACCAGCTCCCGGGCATACACCCGGCCGAGGCCGCGGTTGGCCCCGGTGACCAGGGCGACCGATCCGTCGATCTTCATGGCTCTCCTCGTGATTACGGATCGGCGATCCAGCTGCCGTGGAAGCCGAGCGGGATCCTGGCGGGCAGGTGGACGCGGGCGACCGGCTCGGCGGTGAAGTCCTGGGCGGCGAGGATCACCAGGTCGGCGGCGCCGCGGTCAGGGTTGTGCACATAGGCCATCACGAAGCCGTCGTCCTCGGCGGCACCGGGTGCGACGGGGACGAAGACCGCTTCGCCGGCGGTGGCGTCCTTGCCGAATTCGTGGGCCGCCGCGGTGCCCGCGGTGAGGTCGTGCTTGAGCAGGGCGTTGCTGAACGCCTCGTCGGCGAAGTCGCCGCCAGGCGAGACGGTGGCGTGGCCGACCGCGCCGATGACGGCGCTGTAGCCGTAGCGGTGCGGCCGGCCGGTCACCCGCTCGTCGGTGCGAGGGAATTCCTGGGGACGGTCGTCCAGGCGCTGCTCGGTGACCTTCCCGGCGGCCGGGTCGATGATCCACCGGTCCAGGGTCAGCGGCCCGTGCCCGGTCAGCGTGGAGACGTCGTAGGCGCCTTCGTACCGGACCAGGTCGACGACGACCCGGCCGTCGTCGTCGTAGGCGTTGAGGGTGTGGAAGACCCAGCACGGCTCGACCTCGAACCATCGCACGCCGGCTGCGGGGTTGTCACGGGGTAGCAGGCCGACCCGGGCCTGGTGGGCGGGGTTCCAGGTGCAGGGCAGTTTCACCCCGGCCGATACCGCGTCCAGGCTGAAGGTGACAGGCAGGTCGAGCAGCACCACGTAGGCGGGGGTGAGCGCGAAGTCGTGCATCATCGGGCCGTCGGCGACCGGGATGTCGGTGGTGGTCCTGACAGTGCCGCCGGCGCCGATGATCACATGCTGGACGTGGTCCCAGGCCCAGTAGTAGGCGATCGCATGCAGCTCGCCCGTCGCGTGGTCGGGCTTGGTGTGGGCGGCGAACCCGCCGGGCAGCGTGCCGACGAAGTCGCACGGGCCGAGGGTGTCCAGCTCACCGGACAGCTCATAGGGCAGCGGGCCGGCCTCCACGGTGGCCAGGTAGCGGCCGGCGTGGGCGATGATGTGGGTGTTGGCGGCGAAGTCCATGCCGGCGTGGACCGGCCCGCCGGGCCATCTCTCGTCCATCGCCTCGGCTAGCGCCTGGGAGCGGACCCACCGGTTGCGATACCACTCGGCCTTGCCGTCGCGCAGCCGAACTCCGTGCACCATGCCCGGGCCCCGGAACCAATGGCCTTCCCAGAACCGGTAATCACAGTCGTCCAGGCCCAGCGGGTTGGGCCCGTTGCGCAGGTAGCGACCGTTCAGCCCGGCAGGCACGCTGCCGGTGACCGGCAGGTCGTACGCGGTGATCTCCTCAGTCACCGGGGTGAACGGGCCGCGCAGAAAGCGATTCGGGTCAGGCATCGCGGTTCCCTTCTATCCGGGACAGCTCGCCGATCTGCCAGCTGGTCCGATCCAGCTGCGATCATGACCCGCGGGGCGGCCCGGGGGGATCTGTCAGATGACTCGGCTTCATCGCTGGCCCGTCTGCCTCCGGCAGTCACATGACCGGGCGCCCGGGACGCGGCGGCGGACGTCAGGACCCGGACGCGGGCGCGCGCTGCCCCGCAGACGGCTATTCCCCCGCCTGGGGGCGGTCGGTTATCGTGCCAGCAGGATCGGGGTCAATGCGCTGGATGGCCTCGCTAGGAGGCTTGGATAATCGGCGGTAAGGCGTGGCGGGGGTTCTAGTCGGGCGGAGCGATGAACTCGAGCTGGTCGGCGCGTTTGCGGAGCGGGCCAGGACTGGCGGAGAAGCGCTGCTGCTGTTCGGCGAGCCAGGCGCCGGCAAGACGGTCCTGTTGGAGGCGGCCGCCAAGGCGGCCGCCGAGGCGGGCACCTGGGTGCTGCGGGCCGCCGGGGTGGAGTTCGAGGCGGATCTGGCCTATTCCGGGCTGCATCAGGTGCTGCTTCCGTTGTCCGGCCAGTTCGAGCGACTGGCCGCCGCGCACCGGGACGCGCTGAACGTCGCCCTCGGTTACGGGGAGGGGCCGCCGCCGGATCGGCTGCTCGTGTCCACCGCGACCCTCACGGTGCTGCGCCAGGCGGCCGCCGCCCGCCCGGTGCTGATGATCGTCGATGACCTGCCGTGGCTGGACCGGGCCAGCGCCAGGGTGCTCGCGTTCGTGGCACGCCGCCTGGCCGGCAGCCGCGTCGGCTTCCTGGCCGCGTCACGGCCGGGACAGGAGAGCTTCTTCGAGCGTGCCGGGCTGGCGCAGCATGAGCTGGGGCCACTGGATGAGGAGGCGGCGAGCGGCCTGGTGAGTTCGCGTTTCCCTGAGCTGGCGCCGCGGGTTCGCCAGCGGGTGGTGGCGGAGGCCCAGGGAAACCCGCTGGCCCTGCTGGAGCTCCCGGCGGCGCTCACCGGCGCGCAGCGCGCCGCGGCCGAGGCGCTGCCTGTGGTCCTGCCGCTCAGCCGGCGGCTGCAGGCGCTGTTCGCCTCCAGGGCCTCAGCTCTGCCGGCACCGGCCCGCTGGCTGCTCCTGCTCGCGGTGCTGGACGGCAGCGGAGAGCTTCGTGTCCTGCAGGCCGCCGCCGGGCAGCAGCAGATCGAAGACCTCGCTCCCGGCGAGCAGGCCGGGCTGGTGCGCGTCGACGATCGCACCGGCCGGCTGGTCTTCCGCCACCCGCTGACCCGGTCCGCCATCGTCGAGCTGTCCACCAGCGGCGACCGCCGCCGGGCCCATCGGGCGCTGGCCGCCCAGCTGGCGGATCAGCCCGAACGCCGCGCCTGGCATCTGGGTGAAGCGGCTGTCGAGCCTGACGAGCAGATCGCGGGCCTGCTCGAAGAGACGGCGCAAAGGATCCTGCGGCGTGCCGATGCGGTCGGTGCCGTGTCCGCGCTGCTGCGCGCGGCCGAACTGAGCCCGGCGCGCTGTGACCGCAGCCGTCGTCTGGCCAAGGCCGCCTTCGTAGGCGCGAGTGTCACCTTGGCGGCCGACACGGTCTCACCGCTGCTCAGTGACGCACGTCAGGCCGGTCCAGAGTCCGGCACGTCGCTGCTCACCGCGGCCACGGCCGCCTTCGTGATCCTCAACGGGGACGGTGATGTCATCACCGCGCACCGCCTGCTGACTCAGGCACTCGAGGATCAGGCCAGGCCCTACCGGATCAGCGACACGGGAGTTTTCGAGGCTGTTTCGACCCTCTTCATGATGTGCTGGCTCGGCGGACGGCCCGAATTGTGGGCTTCCTTTCATGCCGCTATCGGCGGTTTCACGCCGGATGTCCCCAGGGATCTTTATCTGCTCGGTCAGACCAACGCCGACCCGGTCCGTACCGCGGCTGCCGTGCTTCCCGAGGTGGACGCCGCCATCGCCGGCCTGCGTAGCGAGACGGACCAGCTGCGTATCTTGATGATCAGCACAACCGCCCACTTCACCGACCGGCAGCCGGGCTGCCGGGAGGCGTTGTGGCGGGTGGTGGGCGAAAGCCGGCGGGGCAGCGGGGTCACTCCCCTGATCACCGCCCTGGATCATCTTTGCCTTGACGGCTGGATGACGGGCCGATGGGACCAGGCGCAGGAACTGGCGGACGAAGGCCTCGAACTCTGCCTGGCCCACGGCTATCTGCTGCAAACCTGGACCTTCCGCTACCGCCAGGCGCTGATCGCGGCGGGCCGTGGCGGTTACGACGCGGCGGACGCCCTGATGGCTGAGATGCTGCGCTGGGCCGCGCCGAGACTGGTGGGCCAGGCCGGCCTGGCTGCCCATCATGTGGGATCGGTAGCGGCGCTGGGCCGGGGTGATTTCGAGGAGGCGTACCAGCAAGCCACGTCGATTAGCCCCGCGGGCGTCCTGGCCTCCCACGTCCCGCTCGCCCTGTGGGTGCTCATGGACGTGGTCGAGGCCGCCGTCCGCACCGGCCGCCGCACCGAGGCCGTCGCCCATGTCACCGCCATGCGCGACGCCGGCATCGCCGCGCTCTCGCCCCGGCTGGCCCTGCTGGCCGCGGGGTCAGCGGCGATCGCCACGTCCGACGGCAACGGCCTCGGGCTGTTCGAGGAAGCGCTCGCGATCCCCGGCGCTGACCACTTTCCGTTCGACCTGGCCCGGGTGAAGTTCCTTTACGGCGAACGGCTGCGACGCGCCCGTTCCGCGAAGGAATCGCGGCCGCATCTAGCCGCTGCCCTGGAGATCTTCGAACGCCTCGGCGCCAGGCCGTGGGCCAGCCGGGCCGCCGGTGAGCTCCAGGCGGCTGGCCAGACCGACGCCTGCGCCGATCAGCCAGCACGCGACTCGCTCACGCCGCAGGAACGCCAGATCGCGATGCTGGCGGCCGCCGGCCTGACCAACAAGGAGATCGGCCAACAGCTTTTCCTGTCCCATCGCACCGTCGGCGCCCACCTGTACCAGATCTTTCCCAAACTCGGCATAACCACCCGGGCAGCGCTGCGCGACGCGCTCGCCTCCCAGGCCCCCGAGCGCCACGGCGAGAGTCGCAGCTAACCGTTACCTCAAGAACCGTCCGGCAGGTCCCGGGGACTCCGAGGGGGCGATGCGACAGCGACTGCTGATCATCGCCTCAGAAGTTCGCCCGGCCGGCCGGGGGTTCGGCGATACCGGCCCATGGCGGGGCACCCTCGGCCGCGCCGGCGTTGGCGGCTAGGCGGGCGAGCACGCTGTCGAACTGTTCCAAGTCGGCATCGGACAGCCCCTCGCGCAGCTTCGCGTCGAAGGTGACGGCGACCTCGCGCAGGCGCAGGAACGCGGCCTCGCCCTCTTCGGTCAGTTCGACCACCTGAACCCTGCGGTTGGCCGCATCCCGCTTGCGGGTGATCAGGCCGCGCCCGTCCATGGCGTTCAGGTGGTGCGTCAGCGTGGCCTCGCGAATCCCGACCGCCTCCGCCAGTTCACGCTGGGTACCCGGCTTGCGGATCTTGAGGTTGAGCAGGACCAGCCACACCGGGAGCGTGCCGCCAGCCTCGGCGAGGGCCTCGTCGAAGGCACGCTCGAGGGTGCGGGCCGTCTGCGCCAGGCGCAGCCCCACCGGAAGACGAAACGATTCCCGCACGTCAGGCAGCATACCACCATTGATTGACATCTAAGTGTTTGACATCTAATTCTTAGAGATCTAATCTTTGAACCAGGAGCTCGTGAAAGGCGCGGTCAGATGAACGGTCCTGTCATCGAGGCCGAGGGTCTCCGGAAGACCTTCGGCAAGGTCACTGCCCTGGACGGGCTGAGCCTCCAGGTACCTTCGGGCACGGTGCTCGGCCTGCTCGGACCGAACGGATCGGGAAAGACCACCACCGTCTCCATCCTGTCCACCGCCCTGCGGCCCGATGCCGGGCGCGCCACCGTATGCGGCCTCGACGTGGTGCGCGACGCGGCCGCCGTGCGCCGCGCGATCGGATTCGCCGGCCAGTACGCGGCAGTGGACTCCAACCTGACCGGCCGGGAGAACCTCACGCTGATCGGCCGGCTGTCCCGGCTCGCCCGCAAGCAGGCCAGGACCCGCGCCGAAGAACTGCTCGCCGACTTCGGGCTGGCAGCCGCCGCCGACCGGCTCGTCCGCACCTACTCCGGCGGCATGCGCAGGCGACTCGATCTCGCCGCCGCGCTGCTGCACCGCCCGCCGGTGCTCTTCCTCGACGAGCCGACGACCGGACTGGACCCGGAGAGCCGCCTCGGACTGCGGGACTCGGTCCGCCATCTCGCCCGCGGCGGCACCACGGTGCTGCTGACCACCCAGTACCTCGACGAGGCGGACGTGCTCGCGGACCAGATCGCGATCATCACGTCCGGCCGGGTCATTGACACAGGCACGCCGAGTCAGCTGAAAGGCAGATTCGGCACTGTCGTGATGAATCTCGAATTCGCCGCGCCTGAGGACGCGAAAACCGCCTGGAAGGCTCTCACCGCCCGCGGCTACCAGGCGAATCGCGACGGCGCCGCGATCCAGGTCGCGTCGGAGTCCGGTTCCGGCGCGCTCGCCCCGATGCTGCGCACGCTAGACGGGATGGTTCCAGACCCCGTGTCGGTGGCCGTGCGCGAACCGGCCCTTGACGACGTGTTCCTCACCCTGACCGCCGAAGGAGGCAAGCTATCGTGAGCGCTGCTCCCTCTTTGTCCGCCGTCGCCACCTCAATCTCCGACACGGTCAGCGTCGCCGAACGCAATCTGCTGACGTTGCTGCGCACCCCGCAGGCACTGGTCTTCGCCACCGTCCAGCCGATGATTTTCGTGCTGCTGTTCCGCTACGCGTTCGGCGGCGCGATCCACGTCCCCGGCGTGGACTACGTCGACTACCTCATGCCTGGCGTATTCGCGCAATCGGTCGCCTTCGGCGCGATCGGCACGGCGGTCGGACTGTCCACCGACCTGCGCTCCGGCATCCTGATCCGTTTCCGCACCCTGCCCATGGCCCGTCCTGGGCCTTCGCGGCTATCGGGCTACTGGTCAGCGATCCGGAGGCCGCGCAGGCCGCGGGCGTGCCCGTCGTCTTCCTGCTCGTCTTCACCTCGGCCGCCTTCGTTCCGGCCAGTTCCATGCCGGGCTGGCTGCAGGTCTTCGGCACCCACCAGCCTGTCGACGCCCTCGTCACCGCCGAACGGGCCCTGATCAGCGGCGCCCCCGCCGCCCGCGACGTGCTCGTCTGCCTGGCCTGGACCGCCGGAATCCTGCTCGTCTCCGCGCTCCTCGCCACCCGTACGTATGCCCGCATGGGCCGGTAACGCGCCCCATCGTCCAGCCGATCCACAGGAAAGGAACCCATCATGACCGAGAACAGCACGGGAAACAGCAGCGGAAACAGCACCCGAAGCAGCACAGGAAACAGCACCGGAAGCGGCGGAGGAACGCGACCGGCGGCGATGCCGGGCCGCAGCAGGGTGATGCGCGTTCTCAACGTGCCGATGCGCGCCATGCTCGGGCTGCCCTTCCCGACCCCGCCCGGCGGCAACCTGATGCTGCTCAGATACACCGGGCGCAAGACCGGGAAGGCCTACCGCGTGCCGGTGAGCTATGCCCGTGAGGGCAGCGTGCTGCTCACCCCGGGGGGCGGACGGTGGACGCTCGGGCTCCGCGGCGGGCACCCGGTCACGCTGCGACTGCGCGGCAAGGACCTCACCGCCCGCCCCGAACTCGTCACCGACCAGGCGGAAGTCGAGCGCCTGATCGGCGTGATCGCCAGGGAGAACCCGCGCGCCGCTGGGTTCATCCCGCTCCCCCGTCTCCCCGACGGCCGCCTGGAGCCGAAGGCGCTGGCCGCGGCGATCAGCCACGGCTTCAGCATCGTCCGCTGGCACGTCGGCACGCCCGGGCAGGAGTGAGCCCAGGCGGCGAACGTCAGGCGCTGAACGCCAGGCGGCACAGGGTGTCCAGCATCACCCCGCTTACTACTACAGTTCGTAGTAGTAAGCGATAGGCTCGGGCTCGTGGGAGTGAATCAGCACTACCTCTACGAAGCGCGGCAAATGCAGGCGCTGTCCTTGTCCGTACATATCCCGCTGGTGTGCTTCGGCGTCGCGTTTCCCGTCCTCATCCTCTTCGCCGAATACCGCTATCTTCGCACCGGTGACACGCTCTACCAGACCCTGGCGCGACGGTGGTCGCGGATCATGCTCGCACTGTTCGCGGTCGGCGTCGTGACGGGAACCATCCTCAGCTTCGAACTGGGGCTGCTGTGGCCGGTGTGGATGCAAGACTTCGGGAACGTCTTCGGGCTCGGCTTCACGCTGGAAGGGTTCTCCTTCTTCATCGAAGCTATCTTCATCGGGATTTACGCGTACGGGTGGGACCGGCTTTCCGGCCGGGTTCACTTCCTGTGCGGCATCCCGATCGCGATCGCCGGCGTGGCGGGCTCGCTGTTCGTCATCGCGGTCAACGGGTGGATGAACCACCCCACCGGCTTCACGCTTGAAAACGGCAGAGCCGTGGACGTGCACCCGTGGCAGGCGCTGTTCGCCAACCCGATGTTCTGGAGCGAGTACGTGCACATGTACTTCGCCGCCTACATCGTGTGCGGGTTCCTGCTCGCGGGCGTGTACGCGTGGGCGATGTTCCGCGGGCGGCGAGGCCGGTACGAGCGGACGGCCTTCGGCATCACGATGGCCACAGGGAGCGTCGCCGCGCCGCTCCAGGTCATCGTCGGCGACTGGGCCGCCAGGGACGTGGCGCAGTACCAGCCGGTGAAGCTGGCGGCGATGGAAGGCCTCGCCCAGACCACGAAGGGAGCGGCCGAGCACATCCTCGGCTACTACAACGGCCACGCGGTCGTGTGGGGCATCGAGATCCCGCACCTGCTGTCCATCCTCGCGTTCCACAGCTACAACGCGACCGTGCAGGGCCTGGACATCGTGCCGCTCTCGGACCAGCCTCCGGTCAACGTGGTGCGATACTCCTTCCAGACGATGGTCGGGATCGGCTCAGCGCTCGCGCTGCTCGGCCTGGTGTTCCTGTTCCTGCGCTTCCGCAAGCGCGAACTCCCGCGCTGGCTGCTGCTCGCCACGGTCGCCGCCGGGCCGCTGTCGGTCGTCGCCCTCATCGCCGGCTGGATCACCACCGAAGTCGGCCGCCAGCCGTGGATCGTCTACGACGTGATGAAGGTCGACCAGGCGGTGACCGGGGCGAACGACATCCCGATCGGCTACGGCACGCTGTCGGTGGTCTACGTGATCCTCGCGGTGATCGTGTTCTTCATCCTGCGGCGGATTGCCCGGATACCGCTTCCCGAGGAGGCCGTCGATGGCTTATGTGCCCCTCGCTCTCGTCCTCGCCGGGATGGCCGCGTACACGGTGCTGGCGGGCGCGGACTTCGGCGCCGGGCTGTGGACGCTGCTGGCCGCCGGGCCCGGAAGCCACGCGGTGGCCATCCGCGAGCACGCCAGGCACGCGATGGGACCGGTGTGGGAGGCGAACCACGTCTGGCTGATCTTCGTGCTGGTGGTGTGCTGGACCGGATACCCGGTGGCGTTCGGCTCGATCTCTTCGACGCTGGCCGCGCCACTGCTGATCGCGGCGATCGGCATCGTCTTCCGCGGCGCCGCGTACGCACTGCGCGGCGTCGCGGACACGTCCCGGCCGGCCGAGTACCTCTTCGCGCTGTCGTCAATCCTGACGCCGTTCGCGCTCGCCACCGCGGTCGGCGCGATCGCGCTCGGCCGGGTACCGGTCGGCAACGCGCGCGGCAACCCCGTGACGTCATGGCTCAATCCGGGATCGGTCCTGATCGGCGTACTGGCCGTGGCCTTCTCCGCCTATCTCGCCGCCGTCTACCTAGCCGCTGATACAACCCGTTCCACGCAACGATCCCTGCTCCCTGCCTTCCGTCGCCGAGCTCTCATCGCTGGCGTAACGTCCGGCGCGCTGGCACTCGCCGGCCTGCTCGTGATGAGGAACTCGGGGCTGGACCTGACCCGGGGCGCTGCCCTGGTGTTCGTGGTGATCTCGGGCGCGGCCGGTCTGGGAACCCTCGCGCTGTGCTGGCGCTCGGCCTTCGGCCTTGCGCGCCTGACGGCCGCGCTCGCCGTTACGGCGGTCGTGGCGGGCTGGGCGGCGGCGCAAGCGCCACGGCTGCTGCCGGGGATGACGGTGACACAGGCGGCGGCCGGCCGGTCGACCCTGATCGCGCTGTTGATCGCGGTCGCCGTCGGCGCGGTGATCCTGATCCCGTCGCTGGCCCTGCTGTTCACGCTGTACCTGCGCGGCCACCTCGACACTCCGGAACACCACTCCCCCGAGATCACGGCCTTCGGCGACGACACCCCTGCCCTTGCTCCCGGCGGCGCCGCGGCGCCCGCCCCGGGCGACGCATCGGTGCCCGCCTCCGCGTCTGTGACTCACGGCGATGCGTCCGTACGGGCACGGGCGCGGACTCGGGGCGGCGCCGCCATCGTGGGACTCGTGGGAGGCTCGGGGCTGCTGATACTCACGAACTCCGCGTGGACGCACGCACTCGGCGTCCTGCTCTTGGTCTTGTGCGCGGTATCCGTCTTCAGCCTCGCCGCTCCCTCCCCAAGAGCGGACTAGGCACCGAACCAGCCGGGCACGTCGAGCCGGAACGTGTCGGCGGGGGCCATCGTCCGCAGGGCACGGTGTCGATTTAATTCACTCCAATCCCGCCTGTCGCATTGGCGCCGCGCCGGCTCGTTTCGGATGTCGTCCGGGTCTAAAAGTATGTACCTAGTGGGGCTATAGCCCCACTAGGTACATACTTTCGAATCAGCTGACGCAGCGGGGAGGCAGGTGGGCAGGCGCAGGGTTTACGCGCCGATGGAGACGCTGGCCTCGGTCGTGTACACCGAGAACGTGAACGACTCGGTGAAGTACAGGTCCACCTGCGTCGCCGAGTGCGACAGGTAACCGATCGACAGTTCCTGCCCCAGGCGCAGCTCGTAATCACCGCCGCGGCCGGTCAGCACGATCGCGCCGGAAATCGCGGGCGCCCAGATGATCTTCCCGTCGAGCAGGCGGGCCAGGTGGTCACGGATGGGGTAGCCGTGATCGGAGGTCTCGGAGACCGCCGTGTACGCGTCCGCGGACAGCAGCAGCGAGTACGGACCGTCCACGCCGGCCAGGCGCAGCGCGCTGACCGCCTGGCTGACCACGTCCGGGTACGCGCGGATCTCGCCGGGCAGCGACAGCGCCGCGTTCGACGACGCCTGCCGCACGCCAGTGATCTGCGCCGCCGCGTATCCGTCGAAGATCGCGCGATCCTCGGCGAAGGCCACCTTCCTCGCCGCGTCCTTCACCGGCTGCCAGTCGGCATCCTGCGCGCCGCGCTCCACGCTGTCGATCTCCGGCCGGTCCAGCGTGAACGGAACCCGGAGCTCGACCACCGGCTGCCACGCCCGCAATCCCGCCGTGATCCCGGACTCCGGCGGGTTGATCGCCGTCAGGTGCCCGGTGCCCACTCCGGCGAGGGTCACGCCGTCCGGCCCGGCCACATCCACCACCCGCCGGCCGGCCACGTGCCGCGTGAAGGTCCGCTTGGCCTCTTCCTCGATGCTCGCCCACGCGGCGTCGGAGACCGGTGCGAGTTCGCGGTGCAGGTTGTCCATCACTGTCCTTTCAGCGAGCCGATGCCGAGAGATCGCGAAGCCGGGATGCCGGGAGACGGCGAAGCCGGCGTTCCGGGAGACGGCGAATCCGGCATTCCGGGAGACGGCGAATCCGCCACGCCGGGGGACTGCGAATCCGGGACGCCGGGAGACTGCGAAGCCTGGGTCGCCGCGGGCGGCTCGGGCAGGTCGTCGAGGAAGTCAGCGGACGGGGCGAAGAACAGGCCGCCGGTGACCGCGGTCGAGAAGTCGAGGATCCGGTCGGTGTTGCCGGCCGGGCGGCCGATGAACATGTTCGCCAGCATCTGCTCGGTCACCGACGGGGTCGCCGCGTAGCCGATGAAGTAGGTCCCGAACTCGCCGCGCCCCGCATCCCCGAACGGCATATTCGCCCGAACGATCTGGCGTTCCTCCCCGTCGTCCCCCGTGACGGTATTCAGTGCCACATGGGAGTTCGCCGGTTTCACGTCGTCCGGCATCTCGATGTCATCCAGCTTGCTGCGGCCGACCGCCTTCTCCTGATCCTCCACGGGCAGCGCGTTCCATCCTGGAATGTCGTGCAGGTACTTCTGCACGATCACGTAGCTGCCCCCGGCGAAGTCCGGGTCGGCCTCGCCCACGATGGCCGCGCGGACCGCCGCCGCGCCGCCGGGCGATTCCGTGCCGTCCACGAAGCCGATCAGGTCACGCTCGTCGAAGTACCGGAAGCCATGCACCTCGTCAGCCACCGTCGCCGCCCCGGTCAGCCGTGCCATCACCTGGGCCGCGAACTCGAAGCACAAGTCCATCCGGCTGGCCCTGATGTGGAACAGCAGGTCACCCGGTGTCGCCGGGGCACGATGCCGCGGGCCCGCCAGCGACTGGAACGGGTGGAGCTCCGCGGGCCGCGGCCCAAGGGAGAGCCGGTCCCACGCGCTGGAACCGATCGCGGCCACTACCTGGAGCCCGCCTCCCGGGATCCGGAAGCCGACCGACCGCTGCAGGCCCGCCACATCCGGCAGCAGGTCCCGCACCGTATCCTCCCCGCCATGGTTCACGGTGACGACGAGAAAAATTGCCGCCGCCGTCAGCGGACTCAGCACAGGCTGCGGCTGCGGCTGTGGTGGTGACAACTCTGGCACTCCACCCTCCCCTTGCCCTCGGCAGGACTCCAGCTTCCCATATGGGAGTCTGGAACCATGGACCAAGGCGCATCATTCACGGGGGACATTCCCGCTGGACAGGCACCGGTGGTGAAAGACCTGCCGGTAGGCATCGGGGCGTCCGGGCACAGGCGGGAGACGGACTCGATGGGGCCGATCGACGTGCCGGCCGACCGGTACTGGGGGGCGCAGACGCAGCGATCGCTGGTTCACTTCGGGGGCATCGGCGACGACCTGATGCCGCGGGAGGTGTACCGCGCCTTCGGGCACGTCAAGAAGGCGGCGGCCCTCGCCAACGGCGCGGCCGGGCGGATGCCCGCCTGGATGGCGGATCTCATCGCCAGGGTCGCCGACGAGGTGATTGGCGGCGAGCTTGACGACCACTTCCCGCTGCGCGTCTGGCAGACCGGGTCCGGCACCCAGTCGAACATGAACGTCAACGAGGTCATCAGCAACCGGGCCATCCAGCTGATCGGCGGGACGATCGGCAGCAAGTCACCCGTGCACCCCAACGACCATGTGAACATGGCGCAGTCGTCCAACGACACGTTCCCCACCGCGATGCACGTAGCCGCGGTCCGGGCGGTACATGAGGACGTGCTGCCGGCCGTCGCCGCCCTCCGCGGGGCCGTGGCGGCGAAAGCCGACGCGTGGCACGACGTCGTCAAGATCGGCCGCACCCATCTGGAGGACGCTGTCCCGCTCACCGTCGGCCAGGAGTGGTCCGGGTACGCCCGCCAGCTTGAGCAGGCGATCGGCCAGCTCAAGACCAACACGGAGGGCCTGTATGAACTCGCGGCCGGCGGCACCGCGGTCGGCACGGGCCTGAACGCACCGCCGGGCTTCGCCGAGGAGGTCGCGGAACGGATCAGCGAGTCGACCGGGCAGTCCTTCCGCACCGCACGGAACAAGTTCGCCGCGCTCGCCGGGTCGGACGCGGTGGCGCAGGCCTCCGCCGGGCTGCGCGGTCTCGCCGTCCCGCTGACGAAGATCGCGAACGACATCCGCTGGCTTGGGTCCGGCCCGCGTGCCGGGCTCGGGGAGCTCATCCTGCCGGCCAACGAACCCGGCAGTTCGATCATGCCGGGCAAGGTGAACCCGACGCAGTGCGAGGCCATGCTCATGGTCTGCACGCAGGTTCTCGGCCACGATTCGGCCATCGCGATCGCCGCGTCGCAGGGCAACCTGGAACTGAACACGATGCGGCCGCTGATAATCTCGAATTTCCTGCACTCGGCACGGATACTGGCCGGCGCTTGCACCGCCTTCCGCGTGTTCTGCGTCGAGGGGGCGGAGCTCAACCGGCCGCAGATCGCCAGGCACGTGGACCGTTCGCTCATGCTCGTCACCGCGCTGTCCCCCGTCATCGGCTACGACAAGGCGGCCGAGATCGCGCACAAGGCGGACGCCGAGGGCAGCACGCTGCGCGAGGCCGCCCTGTCGCTCGGCTACATAGGCGCGGACGACTTCGACCGGGTGACCGACCCGGCCGCGATGGTGGGAGAGGCTGGATGATAGGAGACTCTGCATGAGCACCGCCTATGACGTGATCGTGATCGGCGCCGGGCCCACCGGGGAGAACGCCGCCGGCCGAGCGGTCCGCGGCGGCCTGTCCGCGGCCATCGTCGAGTCCGAACTCGTCGGCGGCGAGTGCTCGTACTGGGCGTGCATGCCGAGCAAGGCGCTGCTCCGCCCGGTCGCGGCCGTGGCGGAGGCCAACCACGTGCGCGGCGCCAGCGGCGCCCGCCTCGTCCCCGCCGACGTGCTGAAGCGTCGCGATTCCTTCACCCGCGACTGGAATGACGACCGCCAGGTCGCCTGGGTCAAGGGCGCGCATATCGACCTTTTCCGCGGGCAGGGGCGCCTGTCCGGCGAGCGCCGCGTCCGCGTCGGCTCCGCCGCGGATGATGCGGAAACCGCGGAAACCGAACTGACGGCGCGGCACGCGGTCGTGATCGCCACCGGCACCCGGGCGGTCATACCGCCGCTCCTTGCGAAGGTGAACCCGTGGACGAGCCGGGAGGCCACAAGCGCGCACGCCGTCCCGGGACGGCTGGCGATCGTCGGCGGCGGCGTGGTCGGCTGCGAGATGGCCGCCGCGTGGCAGGCTCTCGGCGCGCGGGTCACGCTGATCGCGCGCGAGCGACTGCTGGATCGCCTGCCGGAATTCGCGGGCGACGTCGTGGCATCCGGGCTGCGTGACGCCGGCGTGGACGTGCGCCTCGGCGTGAACGTGACCGCCGCGTCGCGTGGAGCCCTCCCTGGCGTGACGCTCACGCTCGACGACGGGACCACGGTCGAGGCCGACGAAGTGCTCGCCGCGACGGGCCGCGCGCCGCACACGGACGACATCGGCCTCGAGTCCGCGGGTCTTGAACCAGGCTCGTGGCTAGACGTGGACGACACCATGCGCGTGCGGAACGCCGACGGCGGGTGGCTGTACGCGGTGGGTGACGTGAACCGCCTCGCGCTTCTCACCCACATGGGCAAGTACCAGGGCCGGATCGCTGGCGACGCGATCGCCGCCCGGGCACGAGGTGAGGAACCGGCGGTGACCGACCGGTCAAGCAAGACCTGCGTGCCGCAGGTGATCTTCACCGTGCCCGAGGTCGCCGCCGTCGGGCGCACAAGGGATCAGGCAGAACGCGACGGGATACGCACGCGGGTCGTCGAGTACGAGATCGGGGACGTGGCCGGCGCGTCGCTATTCGCCGACGGCTACGCGGGAAAGGCACAGATGGTGGTGGACGAGGACCGGAAGACGCTGGTCGGCGTCACGTTCGCCGGACCGGGTACGGCAGAGATGATCCACGCAGCGACCGTGGCCGTGGCGGGCGAGGTCCCCCTGGACCGGCTGTGGCACGCCGTCCCGTCGTACCCGACGGTAAGCGAGGTATGGCTGCGCCTGCTAGAGACGTACGGGATGTGATAGCGATGCACTCTGTGGGCGTGGTCTTTCACCCGTGGCGGGACTCCGCCGAGGCGGTCGAAGCCATCCTCGCGTGGGCCGACCGCAACAGCGCGGACGTGTACGGCATCGAAGAAGAGATCGCGCGGCTGAACTGCGCGGCGAAGCCAGTCACCGCCGCCGAACTGGGCCGGCGCGCGGACCTGCTGGTGAGCATCGGCGGAGACGGCACGATGCTGCGCGCGATGCGACTGGCGGACGGGCAGCGGGCGCCGGTACTCGGCGTGAACCTGGGGAAGCTCGGCTTCCTGGCCGAGGTCGACGTTCCCGAGCTATCGACGGCGCTGTCCGCCATCGACGCCCGCGAGTTCACCACCGAACCCCGGCTCGCGATCGACTGTTACGTCGGCGGCACGGTCGGCAGCACTGTCGGCAGCACTGTCGGCGGCACGGGCGAGGCCGACGGCGTGCGGGCGACAGCGTTCAACGACATCGCGTTCGTCCGCGTGCCGGGCGACGACGGTCTCGCGGCGGTTACCGTGCACGCGGGCGGGCAGCCGTTCGTCTCGTACGTGGCGGATGCGGTGATAGTCGCGACTCCGACGGGGTCGACCGCCTACAGCTTCTCGGCCGGCGGGCCGATCGTCAGCCCCGCCGTGGAGGCGCTGCTCGTCACTCCGGCCTCGCCGCATTCGGCCTACAACCGGGGCGTCGTCGTTTCGCTCGACGACACGGTGTCGATCGAACTGCTCCCCGGCAGCGGGCGGCTGGCGATAGAGGTAGACGGGCGGGTCATGGGCTACGCCGAGCCGGGTGATTTTCTCGACATCACGCCGCGCCCCGCGGCCGCTCGCGTCGTCCGGCTTGGCCGCACCACGTTCTACCAGCGAGCGCGGCGCAAGCTCGGGATCACGGACTCGGTCTCGATCTCACGATGGTGACCTCGCGGTCACCATCGCTGTCGCCGTTGCCGTCATCGTCGCCGTCACCGTCGCAGGAAGAATTCCGGCCAGACGTGTAACGGCCCCGGGGGGCGCGGCGTTTTCACATTAGGGCTTCCCCGCGAGGATTCCCCGGACGCCCCCCCGTCCGGGGAATCCGCCCGAAAGGGCGCGGGGTGCCTGCCGATTGTTCATCGGCCGCGGCACCGCCATCAGCCGCGGCCGATGAACGGCATCGTCGTCGCGGTTATCGTCAGGAACTGGACGTTGGCGTCGAGCGGAAGCTCCGCCATGAACAGCACCGCTTCAGCCGCGTGCGTTGCGTCGAACGTCGGCTCCGGCCCCACACTGCCGTCGGCCTGCGTCGCGCCCGCCGCGATCCCGGCGGTCATGTCGGTGGCCGCGTTGCCGATGTCAATCTGCCCGCACGCGATGTTGTACCTGCGGCCGTCAAGCGAAATCGACTTGGTCAGTCCGGTGATCGCATGCTTTGTCGCGGTGTAGCCGACGCTGCCCGGCCGCGGCGTGTGCGCCGAGATCGAGCCGTTGTTGATGATCCGGCCGCCCTGCGGGTCTTGCGCCTTCATGATCCGCACCGCGTGCCGGGCGCACAGGAACGAACCGTGGAGGTTCGTGGCGACGATCGACCGCCAGCCCTCGACCGGCACCTCGTCCACCGACCCGCCGGGACCGAACACCCCGGCATTGTTCACTAGCAGGTCGAGCCTGCCACGGCGTTCCTCCACCGTGGCGAACAGGGCGTCGACCGAGGCTTCGTCGGTGACGTCGGCCGCCACGGGCAGCACCGACCCTTCCGGGGCCAGGGCCGCGGTCTCCTCAAGCGTCGCCACGCGGCGGCCAGCCGCGATTACCTGCCAGCCCGCTCGCGCGAGCGTCAACGTGATGTCGGCGCCGAGACCGGAGCCGCCCCCGGTCACGACCGCCACTTTCTTCCGAGTCATGGTCCTTACGGTAGAACCAATGTCGTTCGGGATAAGGGTTTCGGGTCTATGCGCCGGTGAACGTGGCGGGGCGCTTCTCGTTGAAGGCGGCGACGCCCTCGGTGAAGTCGGCGGACTTCGACAGGTCCCGCTGGATGTCCGCCTCCAGTTCGAGCTGTGGTCCGAGCTGACTGTAGAGGTAGGCGTTCAGTTCGCGCTTCACTCCCGCGTATGCCCGCGTTGGCCCATTTGCCAGCTTTTGCACCAATTCATCGGTTTTCGCCGCGAACTCGTCGTCCGGCCAGGCGAAGTTGATCAGCCCCCACTCGGCTGCCTTCGCGGCGGGCAGGCGGTCGGCGAGCAGCGCCAGCTCAGCCGCGCGCGTGAAGCCGATGCGGGCGGGCACGAACAGCGAGGATCCCCCGTCAGGGACGAGGCCGATACGGGTGAAGGCGAGCAGGAAATACGCGGACTCGGCGGCGACGACGATGTCGCCGGCCAGCGCGAGCGACACGCCCGCCCCGGCGGCGGGTCCGTTCACCGCCGTCACGACCGGTTTTTCCAGTTCCCTGAGGGCGATGACGATCGGGTTGTAGCCGTCACGCAGGGTGGCGTCGGTGTCGATCCCGCCGTCCGGTGTCCGCCCATCGCTGTCCTTGAGGTCGGCGCCGGCGCAGAAGCCCCGGCCGTTTCCGGTGATCAGCAGGACCCGGACCCCGGCGTCGTCCTTGATCTCGCCGAGTATCGCCTGGATCTCGGCTGAGACCGCCGCGCTCCAGGCGTTCATCCGGTCCGGACGGTTCAGCGCGATCCGCGCCACTCCCCCGTTCCGGGAGAACTCCACTGTCTTGAAGCGGCCATCCGCCTGTCCGTCGCTCACGCCTGCCATGCTAACAATGTGGCCCGCCGGCCGCGCCGGGCCAGTTTGGGGGATATCCGGAAATGAGTGGTAAATCAGGAAAGTCAGGTGCGGACGGAGAGCAGCGGCTGCCGAAGCAGGCTTATGAGAGGGAGCTTTACCGCCTCCAGGCCGAACTGGTGAAAATGCAGAACTGGACGCGCACCAGCGGAGCGCGGATCGTGGTCATCTTCGAGGGACGCGACGCGGCCGGCAAGGGCGGGACCATCGCGCGGATCATGGCGTACCTGAACCCCCGCTTCGCCCGGATCGCGGCGCTGCCGAAGCCCAGCGAGCGCGAGAGTAGCCAGTGGTACTTCCAGCGCTACATCGCCAGCCTCCCGGCCGCGGGCGAGATAACGCTGTTCGACCGTTCCTGGTACAACCGCGCGGGCGTCGAGCACGTCATGGGCTTTTGCACGAAACAGGAGTACAGCCGGTTCCTGCACCAGTGCCCGATCTTCGAGCGACTGCTGGTGGAGGACGGGATCCTGCTGCGCAAGTACTGGTTCAGCGTGAATGACGCGGAGCAGCAGCGCCGCTTCAAGTCCCGGCTCGAGGACCCCATGCGGCGCTGGAAGCTGTCAGACATGGATCTCGAGTCGATCTCCCGCTGGGAGGACTACTCCCGCGCGAAGGACGATATGTTCGTGCAAACGGATATTCCGGAGGCGCCCTGGAACGTCGTCGAATCCGACGACAAGAGGCGCGCGCGCATCAACATGATCGCGCACCTGCTGAGCACGATCCCGTACCACGACGTGCCGGAGCCCAGGCTCAAACTGCCGCATCGTCCGGACTCGACCGGATATATCAGGACTCCACGCGATATGCAGACATACGTTCCCGACCACGCCGCGTCACTCATCTAGAACAGGCAGACTGGGCACGTGAGCAGCGACGAGATTCGGCAGCGGGCGGCCGCCCTCGGCGTGGCGGTCAGCTACAGGGACTGGCATGGCAGAGAACGGCTGGTTTCGGACGCGACCCTGGCCGCGATAGTAGCGGAGCTCGGGGACGGGCCGCCGGGCGGGGAGGCAACGGGCGGGGAGCCGCCGGGCGGGGAGGCAACGGGCGGGGAGGCGAGCGCGCGGGTGCCGGACGGCCGGTCGTGGGGCTTCACCGTGCAGCTTTACTCGCTGCGTTCCCGGGATTCCTGGGGCCATGGTGACCTGCGGGACCTCGCGGACTTCGCCACCTGGTCCGCGCGCGATCTCGGCGCCGGGTTCGTGCTGGTCAACCCCCTGCACGCCGCCGAACCGCTCCCTCCGGTCAGCAGGTCGCCCTACCTGCCCATGTCCCGCCGCTGGGCCAGTCCCCTCTATCTGCGCATAGAGGACATCCCCGAATACAAAGTCCTCAATTCCGCCGGACGATCCCAGGTTTCCGCCCTCGCGTCCCCTCTTCGCGCCGCCAGCACGACGCCCTGCCTGATCGACCGCGATGCGGTGTGGACGGCCAAGCTCGCCGCGCTCGAAATCATCAGGAAGGTGCCGCTTAGCGCGGCCCGGCAGGCCGCGTTCGACGGATTCCGCGTCCGCCAGGGCCGCGCTGTGGCGGACTGGGCCACCTGGTGTGCCATCGCCGAAGTCCACGGTCCCGACTACCGCACCTGGCCCCGCTGGCTGCGGCACCCGCGTTCGGTGGAGGTCGCCACGGCGCGCGGCCAACTGGCAGAGCGCGTGGCGTTCCACGTGTGGGTGCAGTGGCTCGTCGCGGACCAGGTCGCCGGGGCGCAGCGCGCGGCGAGGGACGCGGGCATGGAGATCGGCATCGTGCACGACCTCGCGGTCGGGTCGCACCCCGGCGGCGCGGACGCGTGGGCCGACCAGGACGTGATCGCGCGCGGGTATACCGTCGGCGCGCCGCCGGACGAGTTCAACCAGCGCGGCCAGGACTGGGGCCTGCCGCCCTGGCACCCGCGGCGCCTCGCCGCGCGGGGCTTCGCGCCACTCGCGGACCTGTTCGGCGGGCTGGCCGGAGCGGGCGGCGGGCTGCGGATCGACCATGTCATGGGACTGTCCCGGCTGTGGTGGGTGCCTGAGGGCAACCCGGCATCCGAGGGCGCCTACGTCTCCTACGACTTCGACGCGACGCTCGGCGCGCTCGCCGCGAAGGCGGCCGAGCACGGCTCCGTGGTAATCGGCGAGGATCTCGGCACGGTCGAGCCATGGCTGCGCGACCGCCTCGGCGCGCGCGGTGTGCTCGGCACGTCGATGCTCTGGTTCGAGCGCGGGGCGGACGGACTGCCGCTACCGCCCGCCCAGTGGCGCCGCAACTGCCTGGCCACGGTGTCCACGCACGACCTGCCGCCCGCGGCGGCGTTCCTCGATGGTGACCAGGTGACCGAGCGCGCCAAGCTCGGCCTGCTCGCGCGCAGCGAAGCAGAAGAGCGCGCCGCAGCCGACCGCGCCCTCGACGCGTGGCTCGCCACGCTCGCCGCCGAGGGCCTGCTCGCAGCGGGCGGACGGCCCGGCCCGCAGGAGTTCACGACCGCGCTGTACGGCTACCTGGCGAAAACCCCGGCCCTGCTGATCGGCGTCTCCCTCGCGGAAGCGGCCGGCGAGCGCCGCGCGCAGAACATGCCGGGCACCACCACTGAGTATCCGAACTGGTGCGTTCCGCTTTGCGGCGCGGACGGCCGCCCGGTGCTCCTGGAAGACCTGACGTCGCATCCCGGAGTCCGCGCCGTCGTCAGTGCCGTGTGTGGAAGGATCGGGTGAGCAACCGAGTCAGACCAAAACGAGGGGAGACCTCATGCCGGCCCCGCTAAGAGACCGCAAGGCGTGGCAAGCGCTGGAACGTCATTACGCCGACATCTCCGGGCGATACCTGCGCGACCTGTTCGCCGAGGATCCCGGGCGCGGCGAACGGCTGACCGCGGAAGCCGCGGGAATTTACCTGGACTACTCCAAGAACCGGATCACCGACGAGACCATCAGGCTCCTCGTCCAGCTGGCGGAAGAGTCCGGCGTGCCGCAGCGGCGGGACGCGATGTTCCGCGGCGAGCACATCAACGTCTCTGAGGACCGGGCCGTGCTGCACGTGGCGCTCCGGATGCCGGAGACGGCCAGCCTCGTGGTTGACGGGAAAGACGTAGTCCGCGAAGTCCACGAAGTGCTCGGGCGCATGCGGGAGTTCGCCGTCAGGGTCCGATCCGGAGAATTCAAGGGTTTCACCGGAAAGCCCATCAAGAACGTTGTCAACGTCGGAATCGGCGGTTCCGACCTCGGCCCGGTGATGGCCTATGAGGCGCTGCGGCACTACACGGACCGCGGCCTGACATTCCGCTTCGTGTCGAACGTTGACTCCACGGACTTCGCCGAGGCGACGCGCGACCTGAGCGCGGACGAGACGCTCTTCATCATCTCGTCGAAGACGTTCGGCACGCTGGAGACGCTGGCCAACGCCACGTCGGCGCGCGACTGGGTCGTTTCGTCGCTCGGTTCGCAGGACGCCGTGGCGAACCATTTCGTGGCGGTGTCGACGAACGCCGAGCGGGTTTCCGCGTTCGGCATCGACGTGGCGAACATGTTCGGCTTCTGGGACTGGGTCGGCGGGCGCTATTCGATGGACTCCGCCATCGGGCTGTCCACCATGATCGCGCTCGGGCCGGAACAGTTCGGCGAACTGCTCGCCGGATTCCACGACGTTGACGAGCACTTCCTGACCGCGCCGCTGGAATCGAACCTGCCGGTGCTGATGGGCGTGCTCGCGGTGTGGTACCGCGACTTCTTCGGCGCGCAGAGCGTCGGCGTGATGCCGTATGACCAGTACCTGAAGCGGTTCCCCGCCTACCTCCAGCAGCTCACGATGGAGTCCAACGGCAAGCACGTGACGCTGTCGGGCGCTCACGTCGACTACGACACGGGCGCCGTGTACTGGGGCGAGCCCGGCACCAACGGGCAGCACAGCTTCTACCAGCTCATCCACCAGGGCACCACGCTGATCCCGGTCGACCTGATCGGGTTCGCGCGGACCCTCAATCCCATCGGCGACCACCACGACCTGCTGTCGTCTAACGTGTTCGCCCAGGCAGAGGCACTGGCGTTCGGGAAGACCGAAGAAGAAGTGCGAGCCGAGGGCACCCCGGCGAACGTCGTGCCCCACCGGGTCATGGAGGGCAACCGGCCGACCAACACGCTGCTGTGCGACGTCCTGACGCCGCGACTGCTCGGGTCGCTGGTGGCGCTGTACGAGCACTCGGTGTTCGTCCAGGGGACGATCTGGGACATCGACTCCTTCGATCAGTGGGGCGTCGAGCTGGGCAAGGTGCTCGCGCAGCGCATTATCCCGGAACTTACCGCCGCCGAAGAGCCGCAGCTGTCGCATGATTCGTCAACAAACGCACTCATCCGCCGTTACCGGTCCCTCAAAGCGGGGAGCTAGACAACATGGCAACTGACAAGCCAATGCAGCTCGGAATGATCGGCCTCGGCCGGATGGGTGCCAACCTGGTCCGCCGGCTGGTGCGCGACGGCCACCACGCAGTGGCCTACGACGTGAACCCGGGCGCGGTCAAATCCCTCGAAGCCGACGGCGCCGAAGGGGCTTCTTCGCTCGAGGAATTCGTCAGCAAGCTGGCGAAGCCGCGCAACGTGTGGATCATGGTCCCGGCCGCGGTCGTGGACTCCACCCTGGAGAGACTGGTCCCGCTGCTGGATGCCGACGACGTCCTGATCGACGGCGGCAACTCCTACTACCGGGACGACATCACCCGCTCCGCCGCGCTGAAGAAGTCGGGACTTCACTACCTCGACGTCGGGACCAGCGGCGGCGTCTGGGGACTCGAACGCGGCTACTGCCTAATGATCGGCGGCGACGACGCCGCCGTGTCGCGGCTGGACCCGATCTTCCGCACCATCGCACCCGGTGTTGGCACGGTCGAGCCCACCCCGGGACGCGCGCCCGGGTCGACCGCGTCGGAGGGATACCTGCACTGCGGGCCGTCCGGGGCGGGGCACTTCGTCAAGATGATCCACAACGGCGTCGAGTACGGCATGATGGCGGCGATCGCCGAGGGCCTGTCGATCATCAAGCACGCCGACGTCGGCTTGCACCAGGAAGAAGAGGTCGACGCGGAAACCACCCCGCTGCGCACCCCTGAGGCATACCAGTACGAGATCAACGTGGGCGACGTCGCCGAAGTGTGGCGGCGCGGCTCGGTGGTCTCGTCGTGGCTGGTGGACCTGATCGCGTCGGCCCTGGCGAAGTCGCCCGGGCTTGAGGACTTCAGCGGCCACGTGTCCGACTCCGGCGAGGGCCGGTGGACCGTGCTGGCGGCGGTGGACGAAGGCGTGCCCGCGTCGGTCATCTCGGCGTCGCTGTACGAGCGGTTCGAGTCGCGCGACAACGGAGCGTTCACCGCGAAGATCCTGTCGGCGATGCGGTCAGAGTTCGGCGGGCACGCGGAGAAGAAGAAGTGAGCTCACAAGCCGCGGGCGGGCCGGGTCCGCGGCCGGGACCGCACGTCATCGTGCTGTTCGGGGCAACAGGCGACCTGGCCAAGCGCAAGCTGCTGCCCGGCCTGTACCACCTGTACGTGGCCGGGCTGCTGCCGGAGAAGTTCCGCATCATCGGGTCGGCGCCACAGGAGTTCGCCCTGTCGCCGGCCGACTTCGTCGCGCACGCCCATGACGCGGTGACGCAGTTCGGGAACACCAGGCCGTCGGGCGACACCTGGGACACGTTCGCGTCCTGCCTGTCCTTCGGCGCGGCGTCCCTCGATGACCCGTCACCGCTGGTGACGGCGGTCGCCGAGGCGGAGAAGGCGATCGCCGGGTCTAACGGGCACGGGAACGGGAACGGGAACGGGCGCAGGAACGGGAACGGCGCTGTGGGCCGACTGTTCCACCTGGCGGTCCCGCCGTCCGCCTTCGGGTCGGTGGTGACGATGCTGGGCTCGTCGGGTCTGGCCTCCGACAACGCTCACGTGATCATCGAGAAGCCGTTCGGCACGGATCTTGCCTCCGCGCGTTCGCTTAACACCTCGGTCCACGAGGTGTTCGACGAGTCGCAGGTGTTCCGGATCGACCACTTCCTGGGGAAGGAATCGGTCGACAACATCCTCGCGTTCCGGTTCGCGAACGGCCTGTTCGAGCCGATCTGGAACCGCGAGCACATCCGGTACGTGCAGATCGACGTGCCGGAGACACTGTCGATCGAGGGCCGCGCCGCGTTCTACGACGCGACCGGGGCGTACCGGGACATGGTGGTCACCCACCTGTTCCAGGTGCTCGGGTTTTTGGCGATGGAGCCGCCGACGTCGCTGGCGGCGAAGCCGTTGCGGGACGAGAAGGGCAAGGTCTTCGACGCGCTGAAGCCTCTCGACGTACGGCACGTGGTCCGGGGACAGTACTCCGGGTACTTGTCCGAGCCGGGCGTTCCCGCGTCGTCGGACACCGAGACGATGATTGCGCTGCGTGCCGAGGTCGACAACTGGCGCTGGCATGGCGTGCCGTTCTTCCTGCGCTCGGGCAAGGCGATGGCCACCTCCCGGCAGACGGTGACGCTGGGCTTCCATGAACCGCCGCTGCGCATGTTCCGCGCACACCGCAGCGACACGCCGATGGGCCGGGTCAACGAGGTCATCATCGACTTCGCCGACCCGGGTTCGATCACCATCGACTTCCTCGCGAAGAAGCCCGGACCGGAGATGACCCTCGGCGCGACGTCGATGAAGTTCCGGTATGACGAGTCGTTCGCGTCGTGCAACGCACTGGAGGGCTACGAGCGGCTGATCCTGCTCGCGATGCTCGGCGACCAGTCGCTGTTCACGCGCGCCGACGGCATCGAGCGCGTATGGGAGATCTCCCAGCCGCTGCTCTCTTCCCCGCCGCAGGTGCTGCCCTACGAGAAGGGCTCGTGGGGCCCTGAGGAGGTAAACAAGCTGATCGCCCCGCACCGCTGGTACCTGCACTAGCGGATCCGGCGGCAAACCGCCCCGCCGCGCCGGCCCGGCAGTGTGCGGCGCGGCGGCCCGGCACGACTGGAAGCGGGTAGTCTCAAGACAACATGCCTGCGGTCGAATTCATCATCAATGGCTCGATGGCCAGGGCTAGCAGCCATTTCCTTTCGCTCTGCCGCGACGCGGCGCGGCGCGGCAAGTGGGAATCCGAATTCGTCGTCACCGATAAGGCCCAGGCCGGCGTCGACGCCGCGCGTGGCGCTGGCGTCCGTGGCGTCGACCTGGTGGTGGCGGTAGGCGGCGACGGCACCGTGCGCGGTTGCGCGGAAGGCCTCGCCGGCTCCCCCGTGCCGCTCGGCATCGTCCCGCTCGGGACGGCGAACCTGCTCGCCAGGACCCTGGACATACCTCTGCATCCCAGGGCGGCGCTCGGCCTCGCACTAACAGGAAGCCCGACGGGAAGCCGGACCGGAAGCCGGACGGGCGATACAGGCAGCGCCGACCGGCGGATAGACCTCGCCACCGCCGACGGCGCGCCGTTCACCGCTATGGCGGGCATGGGCCTTGACGCCGCCGTCGTCTCCGCGACGAGGCTCAAACATCACCTCGGCTGGCTCGCCTACGCCGCCTCGGGGGCCGCTCACCTCACGGCCTCGCCCGCGACGTTCACGATCCGGCTGGATAACGGGAAACCCTTCGAGCGTCGGGCCCAATCCGTTGTCGTCGGCAACTCGGGGCTGCTGCCAGGCGGGTTCGCCTTGCTCCCTGGCGCTCGCGTTGACGACGGACTGCTCGACGTCGGCATCCTGGCGCCCCACGGGCCGCTGGGCTGGCCGAAGGTCGCCGCCAGGGTGCTGACCAACAGTCGCGTCGAGGACCGGCACCTGGAGCGTTTGCAGGCGCGTGAGATAGAGATCATCGCGCACCGTGCTCTTCCCCGCGAAGTGGACGGCGAGGTTGTCACCCCGGGCAGTGCGCTCAGCGTCCGCGTGCGACGCGCCGCCCTCACCGTCCGGGTCCCGACACGGCGGCGTTAGCCGCGCCAGTCACGCGACACTGATGGCTTCGGCGGACTAACTCCTTCGCCGGGCATGGCAGGCTTGTAGGTATGGCAGAGCCCCTCACACTTATGGCAGTGCACGCTCACCCCGACGACGAGGCGTCAGGCGGCGGAATTCTCGCTGCCTACGCCGATCAAGGCATCCGGACGATATTGGTTACCTGCACCAACGGCGAGTTCGGCGATGCCCCTGGCGGCATCAAGCCGGGTCAGGAGGGCCACGACGAGGAGGCCGTGGCGCGGCAGCGACTCACCGAACTCCGCCAGTCGGTGAAGATTCTCAAGGTAAGCGACCTGGAAACCCTTGGCTACCACGACTCGGGCATGGAGGAGTGGGAGTACAAGGACCGCCCCGGCGTTTTCGCGAACGTCCCCGTTGCGGAGGTCGCGGGCCGGATCGGCGACCTGATGGCGAAGTACCGGCCCGATGTCCTGGTCACTTACGACGACCAAGGTGCCTACCAGCATCCGGACCACGTTCACGCGAGCCGCGCGGCTCAGGCCGCGGCGAAGACGACCGGCATCCCCGCGAAGGTCTACTTGTCGACTATGCGCGGCAGTTCGTGGCGGAAGATCTGGGAAGCGCTGCGCGAGGCTGGCGAGCCGGTACCGGACTTCATGGAAGACGAGGAGCGCTCGCGCCGGGCCAGGGAGTCCGAAGAGCGGATCACGACCACGATCGACATTCGCCAGGTGCTCGACCGCAAGCGCGAGGCCCTTTTCGCGCACGGAAGCCAGATCAACGACTCCTGGTTCAGCAAGATACCGCCGGACGTCACCGAGACCGCCTTCGGCTACGAGTACTTCATCCGGGTAGCCGACAGCACCAGAACCCCGATCCCGGAAGACGACCTGTTCGCGGGACTGCGCACCGGGGCATGACCGGTATGTGCCGAGTGATCGTGTTACCGAGGCCGCCCAGGAGCTTTACGCCGCTGACCCCGCCGATTTCACGCAACGCCGCAAGGCACTGGCCGACATGGCCCGAGCCGGCGGTGACCAGGAAGCCGCGAAGCGGATCACCGCGCTGCGCAAGCCGACCCGGGCGGCGTCGATCCTTAACCACCTGGCCCGTGCCGATCCCAGCACGCCAGGACGCCTCGAGACGCTCGCCGCTGGGCTGCGTGCCGCCGCCCAGGCGAAGGACGGCCGGCGATTGCGGGAACTGTCCGCAGACCGCGGCGAGCTGATCGACGCCCTCACCAGCCAGGCGCTCGCGGCCGCCCACGTCGTCGGCGCGCCGGCCGGGCTCCGCGAGGACATCGCAGCCACGCTCACGTCCGTCCTCGCCGATTCCGATATAGCGGGGCAATTCGCCAGCGGCACGCTCACCCGCGCCGCCCAGTGGGCGGGCTTCGGCCTCGCTCCCGCCATGGACACCGCGGACGCTGGCGCTGGGGCGGACGCTGGCGCG
Source organism: Trebonia sp. (assembly GCA_035948445.1). Classification (GTDB taxonomy): domain Bacteria; phylum Actinomycetota; class Actinomycetes; order Streptosporangiales; family Streptosporangiaceae; genus Trebonia. The sequence continues at coordinate 34,224 of DASZJE010000124.1, forward strand.
GAGCTAGATGCTGGCGCGGAGCCGGGCACTGGCGCGCGAGCGGACGCTGGCGCGGAGCCGGACGCTGGCGCGGGGGCACGCGCCGGCATCGACGCGGATTCGGTCGCGGACGGCGAGTCCGGTCCCGCGGCATCCGCCGCACGTGACGGGGAGCAGGCGGCGGCCACGCACCCGGCACGACGTCCTCCGCCGGTTCGCGAGCCCCCGCGGACGGCGGCCCCGCCGCCCAAGGCACCCCAGCCGCCCCGCGGCGCACAGTCTCCCGATGATGTCGCGGGCCGCCGCCGCAGAGCTTTCGATGAAGCCGAACGTTCCCTGGTGACTGCCGTCCAAGCGGCTGCCGCCGCCGTGGCTGCCGAAGATCACCTCGAAGCCACCGTCCGTGATCTCGAAATACGCCTGACTAAGGCACGCGCGGAACTAGCGGATGCCCGCCTTCGCGCCCGCCGCGCCGAAGCCGCCGAACGCAAGGCCAGTCAGCTCATCGACCGTCTCCCCCGCCCTTAAGCACGAGCAAGCCGGCCCAGAAGCGCGTTTGAGCACGTAGCCTAACGCACCCGAACGCGCATTTGAGCACGCTACAGCCGGCTCGAATGCGCGTTTGAGCACGCTGGAGGCGGGGGCGCGGGGCGCGGGGGGCGCGGGGGGCGCGGGGGGCGCGGCGCGGGGGGCGCGGGGGGCGCGGGGCTATGGGTGCGCGGTCGTGATGCCTGATGACTTCAGGTAGGCGGTGTTGCGCTCGTCGAGGGATGCGTAGGCCTCGTTCTCCTCGGTGGCCCAGTCGATGGGGGCGAGTTGCTCGCCGGACGGGCCGGCCTCGGTGCGGTACACCACCGTGGCGTTGCCTTCAAGCGACGGGAACCAGTCGTCGCCGCGAACCTGGATCGTGGCGGCGGCGACGCCGCCCGCGTTATGGACGACGAGGCGCTCCCGCGGGTCCAGGCCCGTCGCCTTCGAGTAGGCGGCGCGGGACGCGACCACGCCCGATCCGCACGACGGGGTCAGGCCCGCGCCGCGTTCGAAGGTCCGGACGAACACCTCGCCGCTCGCTAGCGGCTGGAGGAAGGACACGTTCGCGCCCTCGGCGAACACCTCATCCGCGCGCTTGCCCGCCTCGACGAGGTCCGCCTCGGAGTACTCCCGCACGATCTCGATGACGTGCGGGTTCGGCACCGCCACGGCGGTGAACTCCCCGAACGGCGATGGCAGGGCGCCGCCGGGGAACGCCAGGCGCGGCAGTTCGAGGAGGACCTGCCGGACGCCTTCCGGTGTAGAAGGCGCGCGGTGGACCGTGTATGAACTGCCGCCGCTGGCGACGACCTCGGTATCGGTGCCCCGCAGGTCCAGGATCAGCCTGCCGAGCCCGCGCATGCCGTTCCCGCACAACTCGGCCGACGACCCGTCCGGGTTGAAGAACCACGCCTGGGCCCGGGCGGCCGACGCGTCGTAGAAGTAGATACCGTCGCTGCCGCCGGTCCAGGACTCCCTGTCGCAGACCGACCGGACGAACGTGCCGAGCGCGGCGTCCGATCCGAACGACGCGGGCGTCGCGTCGACGGCGAAAATCTCGTTGAGTGACCCGTGGGTCTTCACCAGGTGCATCGGGTAGTCAGTCTAGCGGGACGAGCACCGGTGCTCGTTCGGGATAATCGTTCGTCCTGGGATGATCACATTCCGAACGCGGGATACGTGGAGAACCGCGCGCCCGCGGCGAAGTTGCGGACCGCTACCCGGGCCCTGTCGATCATGTTCGCGGGAAGCTCATCCGGCGGGAACCAGTGGAGGTCGCTATAGCTCGCCATGGCCGCGGGCGAACCATCCCAGCCGTCAGCGGTGAGGAAGAAGGCGATCCTCCCGGCACCTGACACGTCGTGCATGACATGTGCCAGCGACACTTGCGCGTGGTCGAGTTCGATGCCCGCCTGCGCGGCCGCCACCCTGACGGCGGCCTCCACGATCGTCTCCCGCTCGTCGAGGCGACTGGACGGCGGTTCGTAGGCACCGTCGCCGTATCCGGTGTTCGCCCGCCTGCCCAGCAGGATCCGCCCGTCACGCACCAGCAGCAGGTGCACGTCGACGATGAGCTGGAATTGGCGGCTGTGCCGCGTGATGTGCTCGGCTGGCGTCTTCGTAAGCGTTTTGGTCATGACTGGATGTCCCGCCCGGCTCGCCATCATTTCTCCCCGGTCCACGCCTCGCGGCCCGTATTCGCTGCCACGCCGCTTGTCCCCGGGACACGTAACCTACTGCCGGCCCCCTGTGGATCACCATGTGCGTAAGCCGGCCCCTCCTGTGGATCACGGGCGTGTCCGGCCGCTTGATGCTGTGGACAGCGATCGCTGACAACCTTGGCAGACATGACTTACGCGCTGTGGAGGACCGCGCGGGGGTGTGGACGACGACGCGGGAAAAGAATCTGGAGGGAGTTTTTAACGCGGGGTTTAGTCGCCGTTCGACGCGCCGTCGGCTGAGGTTTCGTCGCGGTTTGCTTGACTGTTTTCCCTGAGCGCCTTCAGATCCTCTTGCATCCGGAAAGAGAGCATAAAGAACTCCAGCACCACGCGAATCACGCCGAGCGACATAAGGATGAGAATCGGGTCGACGACGATCAGCGTGATGAGCCCGCCGACGGCATGCCCGTACCGGAAGCCGATGTCGAGGAGGGCCAGGGCCCAGAGGATCGTCCAGATGGTGACGAGGGCGTAGAGCACCTTGATGATCTTCGGGGTCACAAAGGAGGTGAAGCCGAAGTCGAACAGGGAGCTTACGAAGCCCTTCCCCTGCCTGGCGGGCCTTGCGCTCTTGACGGGCCGCGACGGCCGGAACGTCTGAGGGGGCGGCGCCTGGTGCCACTGCGCCTGATCCTGCCCCTGCCCCTGCCCTTGCCCCTGCCACTGCGGGGCCGCGGGAGACTGCCCCGCCCCCTGTCCGTAGTCCTGCGGGTAGCCCTGCGCCTGGCCGTAGCCCTGGCCCTGGGGCCGTCCGCCGTAGACCTGCGTCTGGTCGCCGTAGACCTGCGTCTGGTCGCCGTAGCCCTGGGTCTGGTCGGTATAGGCCTGCGTCTGGTCGCCATAGGCGGGCGCGTAGCCCGGAGCGCTTCCCGGCGCGCCACTTCCCGGGGCCCCGCTTCCCGGCGGCACGCTTCCCGGCGGCATGGAGCCTGGCGGCGGATATCCGTACTGTTGCTGCGCCGCCTGCGGCGGGGGCGGGCTGTAGCCCGGCGGGGCCGACGAGGTCGGCGGGTGCGGCGACCACGAAGGTTCTTGCGGCTGTCCGGCCATCGTCTGCTCCTGATTTGCGGCGGTAAAAGGCGCATCCATCCTGCCACAGCACCGATGAGTTTCGTTCCCAAGCACAGTCGTATGTGGCAGCGTGCCGTTCGTCAACATGATGAGACGACTGGTTGAGCCGGGCGGGCACGCCCGGCTCGGGAAGGCGAGACGATGACTCAGGTACGGCTGCTGGCCGGGACGCACAAGGGCGGATTCGTGATCACGTCCGACGGCAACCGACAAAAGTGGGAGGTGAGCGGCCCGCATTTCGGCGGCTGGGAGGTGTACCACGTGAAGGGTTCCTCCGTGGACCCGAACAGGCTGTACGCGTCGCAGCACACGGAATGGTTCGGGCAGTTGCTCCAGCGGTCAGATGACGGCGGTCAGACCTGGCAGCCGGTCGGGAACGACTTCACCTACGCCACCGAGGCGGGCACGCACCTGTGGTACGACAACACGCCGCGGCCGTGGGAGTTCAAGCGGATCTGGCACCTGGAGCCGTCGCTGACGGACCCCGACGTGGTGTACGCGGGCGGGGAGGACGCGGCGCTGTACAGGTCGGCTGACGGGGGCGCGACCTGGACCGAGCTCACCGGACTGCGGACGCACCGGACCGCGTCGAACTGGGCGCCCGGCGCCGGCGGCCTGTGCCTGCACACGATCATCCTCCAGGAGCCGCGGATCTACGTGGCGATCTCGGCCGCCGGCACCCTCAGGTCCGACGACGGCGGACAGACGTGGCGGCAGATGAACAAGGGACTGCTCACCGATGGCATTCCGGACCCCGACGCCGAGTCCGGGCACTGCGTGCATCACGTCGAGGCGCACCCGTCCCGTCCGGACACGCTGTTCATGCAGAAGCACTGGGACGTCATGCGGTCCGACGACGGCGGCCTGTCCTGGACGGAGGTCAGCGGGGACCTGCCGACGGACTTCGGGTTCCCGATCGCGATCCACCCGCATGAGCCTGACACGATCTACGTCGTCCCGATCACATCCGACAGCCTGCACTATCCGCCGGACGGGCGGCTGCGGGTGTACCGGTCACGGGCCGGCGGGAACGAGTGGGAGCCGCTCACCCGCGGGCTGCCGCAGCAGGACTGCTACGTGAACGTGTTGCGGGACGCGATGGCGGTGGACACGCTCGACTCCGCGGGCGTCTACTTCGGCACGACCGGCGGGCAGGTGTACGGGTCCGCGGACTCGGGCGACACCTGGGCGCCGATCGCGCGCGACCTGCCGGCCGTCATGTCGGTCGAGGTGCAGGTAGTGCCATGACCGACGTGCGGGTAGTCCTCCCCGCGCACCTGAAGAACCTGGCGCACCTGCACGGGGAGGTGGTCGTGTCGGTCCCGGACGGGCCCGGGTCGCCGCTGACGCAGCGAGCCGTGCTGGACGCGGTCGAGGAACGATTCCCGGTGCTGTGCGGCACGATCAGGGACCGGGTCACCGGGAAGCGCCGGGCGTTCATCCGCTTCTACGCGTGCGAGCAGGACCTGTCCAATGACGCGCCGGAGGCGCCACTGCCGGGTGACGTGGCCGAGATGGTCGCGTCGGGCAAGGAGCCGTTCATGGTAGTGGGGGCCATGGCGGGCGGATAATGAGGATCCGTGACCACGTTCCTCATCACCGGCGGCAATACCGGCATCGGCCGGGCCACCGCCATCGTGCTGGCCCGCGACGGCAACCGCGTCTACATCGCCTGCCGGTCGCCGGAACTCGGCGCGGCAGCGGTGTCGGCCATCAAATCCGCGTCCGGCAGCGACGCGGTGTGGCCGCTGCCGCTCGACCTGGCCTCACTGGCCTCCGTGCGATCCTGCGCGGCTTCGTTCCTTGAACTCGACGAGCCGCTGGACGTACTTGTCAACAACGCCGGCGTCGGCGGGCAGCGGGGCCTGACGACGGACGGATTCGAACTGCACTTCGGGGTGAACCACCTGGGCCATTTCGCGCTGACGCACTTGCTGCTTGAACGGCTGAAGGCCAGCGGGCCCGGATCGCGCGTCGTGAACGTGTCGAGCCAGGCCCACTACTCCGCCCCCGGGGTCGACTTCGGCGCGCTGCGGCGGAAGACCGCGTCGTTCGCGGGCACTCGCGAGTACGCGGTCTCCAAGCTGTGCAACGTACTGTTCACGCAAGAACTGGCGCGGCGGCTTGATGCCGGCACCGTGACCGCCTGTTCCCTGCACCCGGGGGTGGTCGCCTCCGACATCTGGCGGCGCGTCCCGTGGCCGGCCCGCATCCTGCTCACCAGACGGATGCTGACGACCGAGCAAGGGGCGGCCACCTCGGTGCATTGCGCGACGTCACTCGAGATAACCAGCGAAAGCGGCCGTTACTATGACGAATGCCACGCGAAGTCCCCGAGTCGCGTCGCCACGCCGGAACTCGCCGAGCTGCTGTGGAAACACAGCGCCGAATGGACCGGCCTGGGCTGACGGTGAGCCAGCGCCTGGCGTCGGAATCGGTGCTGGCATCGGAGCCGCCATTCGTATTAACGTGGAAGTGACGGCGGGGCGGGTATACGTAGTCAACGACACAGGCGACACATGAGCGCCAAAGTTCACGTGACCTGCCCGCCGTCTTCGCTTGCGCGCAGCGGGCTCGCGTGCGACGGTGTTCGCGAGCGGTTATGGGGGCGAACGCTAATGGATCTTCCGGTGCTGCCACCGGTCTCACCCATGCTGGCCAAGTCCGTCGGCGAGATCCCGGACGGGGAGTACGTCTTCGAGCCGAAATGGGACGGCTTCCGGTCCATCGTGTTCCGCGACCGTTCCGAGATCGAGATCGGCAGCAGGAACGAGCGGCCCATGACCCGCTACTTTCCGGAACTGGTGGCCGCTTTCCTCGCCAATCTTCCGGAGCGCTGCGTGATCGACGGCGAGATCGTGCTCCCGGACCTCAAGACCGGGCGGCTGGACTTCGAGGCGCTGCAACTGCGGCTGCACCCGGCGGCCAGCCGGGTTCGCCTCCTGGCCGAGCAGACGCCGGCGCACTTCGTCGCCTTCGACCTGCTCGCACTCGGCTCCACGGATTACACAGGACGCCCTTTCGCCGAGCGCCGCCTTGCCCTGGAGGAAGCGCTCACCGCCGCGGCCTCGCCCGTGCACCTCACCCCCGCGACGGCCGACAAGTCGATCGCGAAGCAGTGGTTCAGCCAATTCGAGGGGGCCGGGCTCGACGGGCTGATCGCGAAGCCGCTGTCAGGGACCTACCAACCGGACAAAAGGGTCATGCTCAAGATCAAGCATCAGCGGACCGCGGACTGCGTGGTGGCCGGCTACCGGCCGCACAAGACCGGCGACGACGCGATCGGCTCGCTCCTGCTCGGCCTGTACAGGCCATCCGGGGAGCTTGCCAGCGTCGGAGTCATCGGCGCGTTCCCGATGGCGACCCGCCGTGCGCTGCGCGCCGAACTGGAGCCGCTGGTGACCACGTTCGAGGGCCACCCGTGGAACTGGGGCCAGCCGCCCGAGGGTGTCCGCACCCCGCGCAGTTCCGAGTTCAGCCGCTGGAACGTCGGCAAGGATCTGTCGTTCATCCCGCTTCGCCCGGAACGCGTGGTCGAGGTCCGTTACGACCACATGGAGGGCCCGCGATTTCGCCACACCGCCCAGTTCGCCCGCTGGCGCCCGGACCGCTCCCCGTCGTCATGCACGTTCAGCCAGCTAGAGGAGCCGGTCAGCTTCGACCTGTCGGAAATCCTGCAATCTTTATCCCGAACGGGCACCGGTGACTGCCCGACAGCGCTGACCAGATATTGGCTCTCCGCGCATCGCGGTCCGCCGCGTGCGGGTTTGACGGAAATCGGAGGACTGCTGAATGAACCGGAAGACTGTCCTCGCCAGTCTGGCGATCGTCGTCCTGGCTGGCTGCTCGGCCGCAGGATCTAGCACCTCGACCACGGCCCCGGCCCCGGCATCGGCATCGGCATCGGCATCGAGCGCGCCATCCCCCTCCCGCTCAGCCGCGTCCGCGCCTCAGCCAACGGCTATCGCCCGTCCCGAGATTGACCCGTCTTCCGGCGAGCCGGTGTGCTACTACACGCGCAGCGAGGGAGGCGGGATGCAGATCTTGCTACAGGTGCTGGTAGTCGGCGCGACGCACTGCTACGTAAGCGCCCTGTCGGAGGTGAACTCGCTGGACCCGGGCGCGGTGTCGGTGACAGGGACGTGGAAGTACGTCACCGCGCCGCCGCAGGCCGCGGCCAACGGCTTTGACATCGGCGGGTGTAACGGGTTCGTCGGAGTGACCGGCGACAACGACACCGTGACGCTCAGCCTGATCGGGCCATCCCAGGGTGCGACCAACAACACCCCGGCCGTCAACAACGCCACGTCCGACATGAACAACGAGTGCTCCCTGCTCAGCCTGGGGGCGTACTCATGACCAAGGGCGCGCCCTCCGCCCCCGCCCCGGACCATATCTGGAGGCGGCTCATGAGGCCACGAATACTTCCGGAGCGATGACGGCAGCAGTTTCCGAAATTTCGGCGAAATACCTGATCGGTACCGTCGAAGCGGACGGGCGGGGCTAGCGCGGCATCGGCATGTACCCGAATAACCGGCGTTCCCTGATATGTGGCGCTGCTGACCGATATCGAAGGCGCCGGTCAAAGATCCGCCCGTCATCTCGGTATCGGTGAATTTCAGCAAGGCCCTATCAGATGTATCAACGTTGCAGCTTTCCGGACCTATCCCGGCGATGACACTCCCGCCTGGGCGCGGCGCATGGCACAGTACCGGTGTGGCGAGTGACGATTTCCCCCGGCAACTGGCCAGGACCAGGCACTTCACCTTGGGTGTGCCGCGCGCGGTGACGATCTCACGGGACGGCGGGCGCGTACTCTTCCTGCGGACCCGGGGCGGCGAGGATCCGGTCACCTGCCTGTGGCTGATCGACCTCGCCGACCTGGGCAGTCTGCCTAGCGGCGACGGCGATGACGGTGCGGACGGCGCGGAAGGGGTCGGCGAGCGACTGCTTGCCGACCCCGCGGCATCGTGGAACGAAGGGTCGGGCGACCTGCCGGAGGCCGAGCGCGTCCGGCGGGAACGGGTTCGCGAGCGGGCGTCCGGGATCGTCGCCTACTCGGCCGACGCGGACTGCCGGACCATCGCTTTCGCGCTGGACGGGCGGCTCTGGACGCTGCGCGCCGATGAGGACGCGCGGCGGGCGGCGGCCGTCCCGAGGCTAGTGCCGACCGCGGGACCGGTGACGGATCCGTGGATCGACCCGACCGGGCAGCGAGTGGCCTACGTCTGTGACGGTGCCCTGCACGTGGCGGAACTCGCGGACGGCAGCGATCACCTGCTTGCCGCCCCTGAGCACGACGACGTGACCTACGGCCTCGCAGAGCATGTCGCGGCCGAGTCCATGTACCGGTTCCGCGGCTACTGGTGGGCGCCGGACGGCCGGCGGCTGCTGGTCGCGCGGGTCGACAATTCGCCGGTTCAGCTCTGGTGGATCGCCGATCCCGCCAATCCGGAACGGCCCCCTCGTGCGATCAGGTACCCGGCCGCGGGGACGGCCAACGCGGACGTGTCCCTTTATGTGGTCGGACTCGATGGCTCGAGGACCGAGGTCGCCTGGGACCGCGCGGCATACGAGTACCTGGCGACCGCGGACTGGGACTCCCACGGTCTGCTGCTTTCCGTGCAGAGCCGGGACCAGCGGACCGTCCTGATCCTGGCTGCCGACGCGGCCACGGGGGAAACCAGTGTCCTGCGCACCGAACGCGACGACGCCTGGGTCGACCTCGCCTGGGGCGCGCCGGCGCGGACCGCGGACGGCGTCCTGGTGACGGTGTCCGACCTGGACGGGTCCCGGCGCCTCGTCATCGGCGGCGTCCCGGTCACGCCGGACGGACTGCACGTCAGCTCGGTCAGCGGTACCGATGGCGAAGCGGTCTACTTCACCGCCACCGACGAAGACGACCCCGCCGAGGAACACCTGTGGCGGTACGACCCGGGTCAGGGGCCGCCGCAACACGCCCGGCCGGAGCACGGCCTGCCGGAGCACGGCCTGCCGGAGCACGGCCTGTCGCAGCACGGCCTGTCGCAGCACGGCCTGTCGCAGTACAGCGAAGGCCCGGGCGTCCACGACGGCCGCGTGGCGGGCGGCACCGTCGTGCTGCTCTCCCGCACCGAGTCGGGCAACGCGTCCGCCGTCATCCGCCCTGGTGCCGGCCGTATCCCCATCGCCAGCCGGGAAGCCGAACCCGTGCTCGGGCCGAGAATCACGTGGCTGACCCTCGGCAGCCGTGAGCTCCGGGCGGCTCTGCTGCTGCCGTCGTGGTACCGGTCGGGGATGAGGCTCCCCGTGCTGCTGAGCCCGTACGGCGGCCCGGCCGCCCAGCGGGTGGTCCGCGCCCGCAGCGGCGCGTTCTGCGCGGATCAGTGGTTCGCCGAGCACGGATTCGCCGTCCTGGTAGCAGACGGGCGCGGCACGCCTGGCCGCGGCCCGGAATGGTCGAAGACGGTGTTCGGCGACACCCTCTCCGTGGCGCTGGACGATCAGGTGGACGCCCTGGAGGCGGCCGCCGGCCGGTTCCCTGACCTGGACCCGAGCCGGGTCGGGATCCGCGGCTGGTCTTACGGCGGGGCCCTGGCGGCAATCGCCGTGATCCGCCGCCCCGACGTATTCCACGCGGCCATTTCCGGCGCCGCGACCCACGATCAGCGACTGTACGACACCTACTGGCGGGAGCGGTTCCTCGGCTTGCCGCAGGAGAACCCGGAAGGATACGACCGTTCCTCCACCTTGACCGGGGCCGCTCGCCTGATCAGGCCGCTGCTGCTGATTCACGGGATGGCCGACGACAACGTCGTAGTAGCGAACACGCTCCGGATGTCGTCGGCGCTGCTCGCGGCCGGGCGGCCGCACCAGGTCCTGCCGCTGTCCGGCTCGACTCACATGCCGACCGACGCGAACACCGTCAGCCAGCTGCTGCGGCACCAACTCGCCTTCCTCACCCAGTCACTCCGCATGCCTCAGGCTCCACAGCCCACACTCGAGTAACTCACCGTAACGTAACCACCGCACATTCAGGGATGTGCCGCGTAAGCTGAGGTCATGGCGGACCCGAAGCAGGTCATCGAGGTCGGCGGGCGCGAGGTCGCGGTCTCGAACCCGGGCAAGGTGTTCTTCCCGCGCACCGGACACACGAAGCTGGACCTGATCCGCTATTACCTGTCGGTGGCGGACGGGGCGATGCGCGGGGTAGCCGGGCGGCCCATGGCGCTGAAGCGGTTCGTCAACGGAGCGGAGGCGGAGCCGTTCTTCCAGAAGCGCGCGCCGGACAAGCGGCCCGACTGGGTCGAGACCGTGCGCCTGAGCTTCCCGTCGGGCCGGGTCGCGGACGAGATCGTGCTACGGGACCCGGCAGGGCTGGCATGGGTCGTGAACCTCGGGTGCATCGACCTCAATCCGCATCCGATCCGCGCGGACGACCTGGACCATCCCGACGAGCTCAGGGTGGATCTCGATCCCGTGCCCGGCGTGGGGTGGGGACAGATCGTGGAAGTTGCGCAAATAGCCCGGAGCGTTCTGGATGATTGCGGTCTTTCGGGTTGGGCTAAGACATCCGGTTCGCGCGGTATGCATGTTTATGCCCGAATTGAGCCGAACTGGCCGTTCACCGACGTACGCCGAGCCGCCGTGGCGGTGGCGCGGGAGATCGAACGCCGCGTCCCCGACCTGGCGACGTCGAAGTGGTGGAAGGAAGAACGGCACGGGGTCTTCGTCGACTACAACCAGAACGCGAAGGACCGCACGGTCGCGTCCGCCTACTCCGTGAGACCGTTGCGGGACGCGCGAGTCTCGACGCCGCTGAGCTGGGACGAGGTTCGGGACTGCGACCCCGCGGCGTTCACGATCGACACCGTGCCGGCCCGTTTCGCCGAGCGAGGCGACCCGTGGGAGGGCATGGATTCCGCCATCGGCTCGCTGGAGCCGCTGCTCGAACTGGCGGCCCGCGACGAAGCGGCGGGACTGCCCGACGCTCCCTGGCCGCCGCACTACGAGAAGCAGGGCGGCGAGGCACCGCGAGTCCAGCCATCGAAGCGCCGGACATCGCCGGGCGGGACGGACGGCGCCGGCCGGCGCCAGTCCAGCAAGCCGCTGATCGAGATCGCTCGTGCGCAGAATAAGGCCGAGGCGCTCGACGGGCTGGAGCGCTGGAAGGCACGGCACCGCGACGTGTGGGGTTACCTGGAACCCGCGGACATCCTGGTCGACTCGATGCGCGGCCGCAGTTCGACGTGGACGCGCATACGGATCAACCTGGAGCACGTACCCGAGCGGCAGCGCCCGCCGCAGGAACCGCTCGAGGTCGACTACGACCCGTGGGCGGGCCTGCAGCGTCAGCCGGGCGGAGGCTAGCCCGGGCGGAGGCGCCGAGCGGGCGGTAGCGGACGTCGCAGGCGTCCAGCCTCGGCACGTGCCTGCTCAGCCTGTCCTCGAACTCCGCGTACTCGCCGCCCGGCGACGACCAGACGACCTCGGCGAACGCGCACAGCCGCGGGAAGTACATGTACTCGGCCTTGTCCGTGTCGGGGACGTACTCCGTCCACAGCTGGGCCTGCGCGCCGATGATGTTCTCGCGCGCGTTCGCCGACAGCCCGCGCGGCACCGGGTCGAACGTGTAGACGTCCCGCACGCTGGTGGCGCCCCGGATCGCGAGAGGCTCGCTCTCGTCGTCCGAGTGCGCCCAGTCCAGGTAGACGTAGTACTCCGGCGCCATCACCACCTGGTGGCCGAGTTCCGCGGCCCACCGGCCCATGTACCCGTCCTTCCGCCACGCCATGATGACGGCGTCCTCCGGGCCGTCGGCGTCGATGACCTCGTCCCAGCCGACCATGCGGCGGCCGCGGTCCTTCAGGCGCCCGGCGACCTGGGACATGAACCAGCCCTGGAGCTGTCCCTCGGCCCGGTACCCGAGTTGCCTCATCCGCTGGCGGGCACGGTCGCTGTCGTGCCATTCGCGGGCGGGGCACTCGTCGCCGCCCAGGTGGACATAAGGGCCGGGGAAGACGTCCATTACTTCATCCAGCACGTTCGCGCAGAACTCGACGGTGGCGTCGTCGACGTTGAGGACGTGCTCGGAGATGCCCCAGCGAGTGCGCACCTTGAGCGGTTTCTTGCGGTCCTTCCGGGCGTCACGGTTGCCGAGTTCTGGATAGGCGGCGATCGCGGCCTGCATGTGGCCGGGCATGTCGATCTCCGGCACCACCGTTATGTGCCGCCTGGCCGCGAAGGCGACGATCTCCGCGAGGTCGGCTAGCGAGTAGAAGCCGCCATGCGGGGTTCCGTCGAACCGTTTCTCCCTGGCCAGCCCGACCGGGCTTTCCTTTCGCCAGGACCCGACCTCGGTCAGCAGCGGGTACTGCTGGACCGGGAAGCGCCAGCCCTGGTCGTCGGTGAGGTGCAGGTGCAGCACGTTGAACTTGTGCAAGGCCGCGAGGTCGATCAGCCGGAGGATCCAGCTCTTCGGGAAGAAGTGCCTGGCCACGTCCAGGTGGACGCCGCGCCAGGCGTACCGGGGCGCGTCCTCGATCTCCACGGCGGGCAGTTCGAGTACGGCCGGCGTGCCGGCGGCCGGAGCGTTCCGCAAGGTGTCCGGCGGCAGCAGGAGCCGGAGCGTCTGCACGCCGTAGAAAACGCCGGCCGGCCCGCCGCCCGCGATGACCACGCCTTCGTCCGGGGCGGCGCGCAGCCGGTATCCGTCGTCGGGCAGGCCAGCGCCGGAGAGACCGGTGCTGCCGACCGTGAGCGTGACCGCGTTCGGCCTGACTTCGGGGGTTATCGGGACGACGGCGATATCCCAGCCGGTCGAGGCTTCGAGCGCCGCGCGGAGCAGGTTCGCCGACGGGCGTGATTCGTCGTCGGCGGCGATGACGAATCCATCCGCTTCCAGCGCGACCTTACGGTCCCCTGGACTCACGTGCGCCCTGACCGGGCGCGGGATGATCACGATGACGCCATATCTGCAACCTGACAAGGCACGCCGCAGAAGTTACATCCAGCACCAGACCATGTCAATGAACGCAGCCGACGGCCGGGTCTCCGCGATCGCGGAACCTACCGCCGCTGTCAGGAAGGGATGACCGCGTGCGCTGAGGCGGACGGCAGGCCGACCGGGCCCGGACGGAAACGAAGCAGGCGGCCCGCCAACGGCTGCGCGGCCAGCACAGCCTCGCTGAGCCCGACTCTGGCCGTCGTCACGAAGAGTTCCGAGAGGTCGCGGCCGCCGAACGCGCAACTGGTCGGCTGCGACACCGGCACGGGAAGCACCGCGTCCTGCTGCCCGGAGGGCGTGAAGCGACGCAGTGCCCCGCCACCCCACATCGCGACCCAGACGCAGCCGTCCGCGTCCACTGTCAGCCCGTCGGGCACCCCCTGCTCGCCGCGCAGGTCAACGAAGACCCGTCGCTGGAACGCCTCGCCGGTGGCCGGGTCGTAGTCGAACATGTCAACGCGCCGCATCCCCGAGTCGGAGTAGTACAGACGCGCCCCGTCGGGGCTCCAGCCGAGCCCGTTCGAGATGATGGCGCCCTTCACTATCGGGGTCAGGACACCGCCGGCATCAAGCCGGTAGAGTTCGCCGACGGGTTCGGTCTCGCCTTTGTGCATCGAGCCGATCCAGACACGCCCGGCCGGGTCGACCCCGCCATCATTGAACCGGACGTCATCCCGGGCGGGTGCCTGCGCGACATCTCGCGCCGCCCACGCGTTGTCCGTCTTAGTCGGAGTACGCAGGGTCAGGCGGTTTCCGCCCGCGGTCAGGACCCCGCCGCCGAGCGCGGGGAAGGCGGCCGACACCGCGTCCACCTTGTCTGAGACTGTCGCGCCGCTCGCGACGTCCGTGCGGTGCAACAGACCGCGCTCGATATCGATCCAGAGCAGGCGGTCCTCTTCCGGCACCCAGTACGGCCCCTCGCCGAGCGCCGCTCGCACTTCGCCGACCGTCTCCGCGGCACCCGTGACGTGCACGTCCATTGACCAGGCCGCTCCTTCGTCATTCCGGCGCTGAGGCGTACCAACATGAACCTACCCGCGATTGCGCCGGCGCATGCTGCCATGCGCGGACGAGATCGCTGGACTCCAGAGCCGCCTTGCGCAGATCCTTGTTGCCGAGGACAGGATGCAATCGTTAGCAATCAACAAACTTCTGCGCATGGCGCCCTGCGGGGGCATGCGCTCGGCACCCACCGGCGGGCGCGGGACGCGGCCGGGCGGAGGGCCGGAGCGGACGGGGGGAGGAGGGCCGGAGCGGGCGGGGGGTTATGTGACGTCGACCCAGTTCAGGGTGCGGTCGATGGCCTTCTTCCAGCCCGCGTAGCCGGCTTCGCGGCGGTCGGCGGACCAGGATGGTTCCCAGCGGCGGGACTCGTGCCAGTTCGCTTCCAGTTCGCCGGTGTCCCGCCAGAGTCCGGCCGTCAGGCCGGCGGCGTATGCGGCGCCCAGCGCCGTCGTCTCCGCGACGACCGGGCGGCTCACCGGGACGCCCAGGATGTCCGCCTGCAACTGCATGCACAGGTCGTTGGCCGTAACGCCCCCGTCCACCTTGAGGACGTCCAGCGTCACGCCGGAGTCGGCGTCCATCGCCTCCACCACGTCCCTTGTCTGGTAGCAGATCGCCTCCAGCGTGGCGCGGGCCAGGTGCGCGCTGGTGTGGAACCGGGACATGCCGACGATCGCGCCCCGCGCGTCGGCCCGCCAGTACGGGGCGAACAGCCCGGAGAACGCGGGCACGAAGTACAGGCCCGACGTGTCGTCCACGTGGCGCGCGAGGTCCTCGCTGTCGGCGGCGCTGCGGATGACTCCCAACTGGTCGCGCAGCCACTGGACCGCCGAGCCCGTCACCGCGACCGAGCCCTCGAGCGCGTACGTCACCGGGTCCGAACCCAGCTGGTAGGCCGGCGTCGTCAGCAGGCCCGACTTCGACTCATAAAGCGACGAGCCCGTGTTCAGCACCAGGAAATTTCCGGTGCCGTAGGTGTTCTTCGCCGAGCCCGGAGCGAAGCACACCTGGCCCATCGTCGCCGCCTGCTGGTCGCCGAGCACCCCGCCGATCAGCACGTCACCGGCAAAAGGCCCGGGCGCGGACGTGACGCCGAACGAGTGCGCCGAGGGAAGGATCGCGGGCAGCATCTCCCGCGGCACGCCGAAGAACCCGAGCAGTTCGTCGTCCCAGTCCAGCGTCCGCAGGTCCATGAGCATCGTCCGGGAGGCGTTCGTCACGTCCGTGGCGTGCACCCCGCCTGACGGGCCACCGGTCAGGTTCCACAGCAGCCACGTGTCGATCGTCCCGAACAGCGCGTCCCCTCGGGAAGCGTCCTCCCGCAAACCGGAGACCGACGACAGCAGCCATTGCAGTTTTCCCCCGGAGAAATACGTCGCGGGAGGCAGTCCGGCCTTGCGCCGGATCACCGCTCCGCGCCCGTCGCGTTCCAGGGCGGAGGCGATCCGGTCGGTGCGCGTGTCCTGCCACACGATCGCGTTCGCGTACGGGATGCCGGTCCGGCGGTTCCACACGACCGTGGTCTCCCGCTGGTTCGCGATCCCGACCGCCGCCAGGTCCCTGTAGGTCAGCCCCGAGGTGTGCAGCGCGGACGCGATCACGGTCCGGGTGCGTTCCCAGATCTCCACCGGGTCGTGCTCCACCCATCCCGCCCGAGGCAGGATCTGCTGGTGTTCAAGCTGGTGCCGGGCCACCTCCGCACCGGAACGGTCAAAGATCATGAACCTGGTGCTCGTCGTGCCCTGGTCGACAGCTCCCGCGAAATCGGGCAAGAAGTTCTCCTTACGCAGTCGGCCCGGTCAGTTAGGGATGAGTCTGCAGGTATCTACCATAGAGATGAAGCCCCTGCCCGGGGCTGCGGAGGGAGACGTTGCTCATGCCCGGCGTTCTTGACGCACGTGACCGGAGCGCATCGCTACGGAAGCTAGCGGACAGTCCGCTGGACATCCTCGTGATCGGCGGCGGCATCACGGGAGCCGGAGCCGCTCTCGACGCGGCCTCCAGAGGGCTGCGGGTCGGGCTCGTCGAGTCCCGGGACCTGGCGGCCGGCACGTCAAGCCGGAGCAGCAAGCTCATCCACGGCGGCCTGCGTTACCTTGAGCAGCGCGACTTCAAGCTCGTCAAGGAGGCCCTGCGCGAACGCGACCTGCTGGTCAGCAGGCTGGCGCCGCACCTGGTGCGGCCAGTGCCGTTCTTGTACCCGCTGTACAAGAAGGTCGTGGAGCGGCCCTACGTGGGGGCCGGCCTCGTGATTTACGACGCGATGGAGGGCATGAAGCGGCCGGTGCCGCATCACCGGCACCTCACGATCCGCGGCGCCCTCCGCAAGGCGCCCGCGCTTCAGCCCGAGCGGCTTGCCGGGGCGATGATCTACTACGACGCCCAGGTCGACGACGCGCGGCACACCCTGACCGTTGCCCGGACCGCCGCGAAACACGGGGCAATCATCACGACCCGGACCAGCGCCACCGAACTCCTGCGCTCGCCCGACGGCGCCAAGATCACGGGCGCGAGAATCAGGGACGAGGAAACCGGCAAGACGTTCGACGTGACCGCGAAGGCGGTCGCCGTCTGCGCCGGCGTATGGACGGACCTGGTGCATGAGGCCGGCGCGGTCAAGGCCGGATACCAGGTACGGATGTCCAAGGGCGTCCACCTGGTGATGCCGGGGCACGCGATCGACGCGCACACCGGCATGATCATCCGCACCGAGAAGAGCGTGCTGTTCTTCATCCCCTGGGGCGGCGACCGGTGGATCGTGGGCACCACGGACACCGACTGGGCTGGTGACCGCGCCGAGCCGGCCGCGACCGCGGAAGACGTCGATTACATCCTCACGCAGGCGAACCGGGTCCTGGCCAAGCCGCTGAGCAGGAATGACGTCATCGGGATCTACGCCGGACTGCGTCCCCTGGTGGTGCCAGCCGCGACCGTGGCGCCGAAGACCGCGCCGCCGAAGACCACGCCGCCGAAGACCGTGCCGACCACCAAGCTGTCCCGCGAGCATGTGGTGGACTCCCCGCTGCCGGGGCTGGTGTCGATCGCCGGCGGGAAGTTCACGACGTACCGGCTGATGGCGCGGGACGTGATCGACGCCGCCGTCGCCGGGTTCGCCACGCCGGCGCAGGACTCGGTCACCGACCAGCTTCCGCTGCTCGGCGCGGACGGCCTGCCCGCGGTGCGCGCCGCCGCCGGGCGGACCGCGGAGGACTACGGCGTGCCGGTCGCCGCGGTCGAGCACTTGATCGCCCGGTACGGCTCGCTCGCCGCCGAAGTCCTCGACCTCATCAGCGCCGACCAGACGCTGGCCCGCCCGATCGTGCCGGACTACCCCTACCTGCGCGCCGAAGCCGCCTACGCCGTCACCCACGAGGGCGCCCTGCACGTCGAGGACGTGCTGGCGCGCCGTATCCGGCTGCTCATCGAGTCCCCCGACGCCGGCGTGTCCGCCGCACCCGCGGTAGCCGCGATCATGGGCGGCCTGCTCGGCTGGAACCGCCGCAAGCGGGCACTGGAGGTGAAACGTTACATGGACCTCGCCCAGACCTCGACGGAGGCGCTGAGGCCGGTCGAGGAGCTTCCCCGGTCGTCAGGTCCTGTTGCCATCCCGGCGTAACGTCACACTTTTACAATCGGGTTACAAGAGATATATTTACAACCGACTTAGTGGGAAGCCGGTTGTAAGGAGCATGCCCGAATGGACCTCAACCCCTATGTCGTCCTGGGCAGCGCGATCGTCGGGCTGCTCGTCGGGCTGACCGGGGCAGGCGGCGGCGCGCTCATGACGCCGATGCTGATCCTCCTGTTCAACGTCAAGCCGAGCGCCGCGATCTCCAGTGACCTGGTCGCCGCCGTCGTCATGCGCCCGGTGGGCTCGCTCGTGCACATGCGCAGGGGCACGGTGAACTGGCGGCTCGTCGGCTGGATGTGCGCGGGCTCGGTGCCGATGGCGTTCCTCGGTGCGTACCTGCTCCACCTTCTCGGCGGCACCAGCGCGCAGCAGGGCAACGTCGAGATCGCCCTTGGCGCCGCGCTGCTCGCGGGCACCGCCGCGATGCTGCTGCGCTCCTGGCTGGACCGCAAGTCGGGACGGCAGCGGACCGCCGGTATCGGGACGCTTACCGTGCGCCCGGTCGTCACGCTGCTCATCGGCGCCGTCGGCGGCCTCATCGTCGGCATGACCTCGGTGGGGTCTGGCTCGCTGATGATCGTCCTGCTGCTGTTCGCGTACCCGCTGCTGGGCGCGAGCGAGATTGTCGGAACCGACCTCACGCAGGCCGTGCCGCTGACGGCGGCGGCGGCGCTGGGGGCACTGGCGTTCGGGCACGTGGAGTTCGGGCTGACGACCGGGATCATCGTGGGCAGCGTCCCGGCCGTGTTCGTCGGCTCGCTCCTGTCGTCGCGGGCGCCGGACAAGTACATCCGGCCGGTGATCACGTTCGTGATCTTCGCCTCCGGCCTGAAGTACGCGGGCATGGCCACGAACGCCCTGGCCTGGACGCTCGGTGCGGCGATCGTCCTTTGCGGTGCGTACTGGCTGGCATCCTACAAGAGTGACCGATTCCGAACCATCGGCTCCCGAGCCGCCGATGCCCGGCGAAAGCCACTCCCCCCAGGGGGACGCCCAGACCACCCGCGGGGGGACGACCGCCCCGGACCCTCCCGGATCGCAGGCGCGGGAGTACGCACTGCCGCTGGTGATCCACGTGGAGAAGGCGGCGCCGCCGCACCGGACTGACGCCCTCGAGGCGGCGGCCATGGCCGTGCTGACGTTTCTCACCGACCCGCGGGTGACCGGTCCCGACGGCGAGTGGGCGCCCGCGGTCCGCGCCTGGACCGACGGTCGCATCCGCAAGGTGGTCCGCCGCGCCCGCGGAGCGGGCTGGCGGCGGGCACTCACCCTGCCGGGCATCACGCTCACGCACCGCACGGCCGAGGTCCGCGTCTACCCGCCCGTCCCCAATGAGGACTGGCCGCCGGATCTCGCGAGGCTGCAAGTCTCCGGCACCGAACTCGCCGACCCCGAAACACCCCCCATTCCCCCGAACGATCCCCCGTGCTTGTATCTCAATCCCTCTCTCCCCATGACCGCCGGAAAGGCAATGGCCCAGGTCGGCCACGCAGCACAACTGGCGTGGCGGGCGGCGGATACCACGGCTCGTTCGGAATGGGAGGATTCTGGCTTTGACCTCGCCGTGCGGACGGCCGCCCCCGAGCGCTGGGAGGCACTGCTGGCCAGCGGGCTGCCCGTCGTGCGGGACGGCGGTTTCACGGAGATCGCGCCGGGATCCTGCACGGTGGTCGCGGACCTGCCGGCGCTGCGAGGCTCCCGCGTCTGCCGGACCTGAGGGTGCCGCGCCGGACCCGAGGACGCTCGATCACGCAATCGGGGTTGCCGGAGCGCGCCCAATTGCGTAATTGAGCTCACGGCCGGGTGGGGTGCGCCTACGGAGTGCGGCGGAGGACGAGGATCATGCGCCATGCCGCCTTGTCCTCGAGCGTGGTCGAGTCGTCGAAGTCGCCGTATGCGGCGGCGACGCTGAACCCTCCGGCCAGGCGGATGGCGGCGGTCATCTCGGTGGCGCTCCAGAACCGGTTGGGCACCATGTCGGAGGCCGTCCGGATCGTCCCGTCCGAGTACCGGGCCGTGATGCTCATGTGCTCGCGGGTGACTTGAGTCACAGGGTTGATCCGGTCCGCGGCGCCGCCCCAGGTAACGTCCGCGACGACGCTATCGGACTCGATCGTCCAGGTGTTGCTTGTCCGCGAGTCGGGCGAGAGGTAGTCCGCCGGGTGCGCCAGTTCGATCACGTACAGGCCGCCGGGCACGACGTGGGCGGCGACCGCGCGCAGGTTCGCGACGAGGTCGTCAAGCGTGAACAGGTGGCACGCGGAGTTCAACATGATGATGGCGAGGTCGAACTGGCGCGCTATGGCGAAGTCACGCATGTCCGCTTCGTGCACGTCCAGCGCTATCCCGGCCGCCTCGGCCTGCCGCGCGGCGTAGGCGCACATCGCGGCGGACAGGTCGAGCGCCGCCGCGCTCAGTCCCCTGGCCGCGAGCTCCCGGGCGTGCTCCGCCGGGCCTGCCGCGAGTTCCAGCACGGAGCCAGCCTGGCGATCAGTGCCGCCCTGCCAGTGCTCGGCGCACCACGCCAGGAGCGCGTTCACCTCGGCCGGGACATCCCGGTAGGCGCACGCGAGCTGATACAGGTCTGGTTCGTCGTAGATGCCGCTCACGTCAGCAATCATGCCCGAGATCGCGGCCGGCCGCCTGGGCGCGCACCGTACACGAAGAATCAAATCCAAAACGCGTCTACCGCCGTCGGGGTTCGTGGTGCAGACTGGCCGCATGATGACTGAGGCGGAGGCTCTGGAGACCCTGACACGAGAAGACCCGGCGATCGCCGGCGACGTGAAAGCGGCCCTCCGCTGGCTGACAGAAGGCGACGGCCTTGAATCGATCTCGCTGCTGCGGCTGCAGGAATTCCTCTGGTACGTACTGCCCACTAGCTGGCCAGAGCCGTCGGCTGCCCACCTCGCGGTCGCGCGGGCGCTCTCCAGGCTGCTGACGCTCGCCGGCCTGGACCGATACGGGGACGTCTGCGGCTCCGCCCAGACCGCGCATGTCATCGAGACCTACGGCAAATCCCTCGCTGACGGCGAGGCCGCCTACGCGAGGGCGCGTGACGCGTCCCACGCCGTGCCGCCGGACACTGACCTGCTGGCATGGAGCGCGGGGCCGCAGATGGGGCCGGACGAGCGCTCCGCCTACGAGGCCTGCGCGGCGGCGATCGAACTCGCGCTGGCGTGCCGGGAGCTGAAGGCCGGCGTGAGCGGCTGGAAGACCAGGCGCTCGGCGCTGGTCGACACATGGCTGACCAGGACCGACGGGCCAGCCGGGGCCGACACGTGGCTCAGCCGGATCAGCGCCGAGCGCATCCACGAGTGGGCGCACGGGCACCCGGGCGAACGTTCCCGGATGGCCAGCGAGATCGTGCCGCGACTGCTCGAGCCGCCGGTACTGCCCGGAGAGCCCCTGCCCACCCTGCGCTGGCTGCTCCAGCACGCCGACGCCGGGTTGCGGCTGACGGCGCGGCACTACATCGCGCCCGCCCTCGTCGGGGAGGCAGCCGACCTGTTCGGGTGGGGCGGCCAGGTGAGCGGCAAGCGCCACCAGGAGCTTGACGTGTTCCCGCTGCACACCCTGCGGGGGCTGGCGCAGCATGAGATGGGCGCCGTCCGGCGCAGCGGCGTGAGCCTGGTGCTGACCAGGACCGGCCGGCTGATGGCGGAGGATGCCGCGGTCCGCTGGCACATCGGCACCGCGTCGCTGATCGGCCCGGATGAGGGCGCGGACCCGGACTTCACCGTCGCCGTGCGCGAGGCCGCGCTGCTGATCGTCACCCTCAGCGACAAGCCAGTGGGCTATGAGGAGCTGGCGGTGCGGCTGACCGATCTGCACTGCGCCGAAGGCTGGACCTCGTTGTCCGGCAACAGCCTGACCGGCGCGATCCGGGCCGAGATCCATGTGCTGCGCCACCGGTTGCGCGCCCTGCAGTTGCTCTGCGAAGGCTCGTCGCACGGGCCGCTGGCACTGTCGCTGACGAGCACCGGGACGGCGGCCGCGCTGTCCGCGCTGCTCGCCCGCGCGCTGCGACCGCGGCGTTACGTCGCCTGAGCCTAGGCGTCGAACAACGGGGGCTTGTACCCCGCGTAGTTCTCCGCGAGTGCGCTCGCCTGCGCGCGGGACGAGGTCACGTACCGCAACTGGGAGAGCTGGAGCTGGGACTCGAACGCGTCCGCCCCCGGCGCCACGTGCAGCATGGAGGTCATCCACCACGAAAAGTGGGTGGCCCGCCACACCCGCCGCAGGCACGTGCCGGAGTACGCGTCGGCGAGTTCCCAGGAACCGGACAGCAGTGCCGCGCGCAGCGCGTTGGCGAGCATCACCACGTCAGACAGGGCGAGGTTCAGTCCCTTGGCACCGGTCGGCGGGACGATGTGCGCCGCGTCCCCGGCGAGGAACAGCCTCCCGTGCCTCATCGGCCCGGCCACGAAGCTGCGCATCGGCGTGACCGACTTGTCCTTGACCGGCCCTTCGGCGACCGACCATCCGTCGACCGCGAAGCGCTTGTGCAGCTCGGACCAGATGCGGTCGTCCGGCCATTCGCGGAGATTCTCCTCCGGCGAGACCTGGAGATACAGCCGCGAGACGGACGGCGAGCGCATCGAGTACAGCGCGAAGCCCGAGTCGTGCCGCGAGTAGATCAGCTCGTCGGTGGAGGGGACGGCGTCCGCGAGGATGCCCAGCCACGCAAACGGATAAGTCCTCTCATAAACCGAAATTTCCGGAATGAGTGGCCGACTGATTCCGTGGAACCCATCGCACCCCGCGATCACGTCACACGACAGCTCACGCGCCACGCCGGACTCGTCGACGTACGAGAGCACCGGCCGCGACGACGTCACGTCGCGCACCGCGACGTCCGAGGCCGAGAACTCGATGACACCGCCTGCGGCGAGCCGGGCCGCGATCACGTCCTTGACGATCTCGGTCTGCGCGTAGACCGTCACCCACCGGCCGCCGGTCAGTTCGCGGATGTTCACATGGTGTCGCTCACCCTCGAACTGGAGATAGATCCCGTCGTGCTCCATGCCCTCGGCATCGAGCCGCTCCCCGAGGCCGACCGAGCGCAGCAGTTCCACTGTCCCGGCCTCAAGCAGGCCCGCGCGCTGCCGCGCCTCGCAGTATTCTCTCGACCGGTTCTCCACGACGACGGACTCGATGCCGTGCACCGCCAGCAAGTGGGAGAGCAGCAGGCCGGCGGGACCCGCCCCGACGATCCCTACCCGCGTCGCAGATGTGACGGCCATAGCACACCAGACCTTCCACTGTCCGTGGTACGAACGATAGTTCAGAAAGCGAACGGGGCACACCCGGTCTACCATTGTCCTGGAACAGGAAGGCTCCATGCGCGAAGACTTCAGCAGTGAGGCTGACGGCGACTACGTACAGTCCCTTGAACGCGGCCTGTCGGTAATCCGGGCCTTCGACGGTGACCGTCCGAAGCTCACGCTCAGCGAGGTCGCCACCGTCACGGGGCTGAGCCGTGCCGCCGCCAGGCGTTTCCTGCACACGCTCGTCCACCTGGGCTACATGCACGCGGTCGACGGCAGGTTCTCGCTCCGGCCGAAGATCCTCGAACTCGGCTATGCCTACCTCTCGAGCCTCACGCTGCCCGAAGTAGCGATGCCGCACCTGGAGGAACTCGTCGAGCAAGTGCACGAGTCATCCTCGGTCTCCGAACTCGACGGCGATGACGTCGTCTACATCGCCCGCGTCCCCACCAAGCGGATCATGCGGGTGACGATCAGCGTCGGCACCCGCTTCCCGGCGTACGCGACGTCCATGGGCCGGGTGCTGCTCGCCGCCCAGCCGGACGAATGGCTGGACCGGTACCTGAAGGACGCCACCTTCGACCACCTGACCGGCCGCACGATCACCAGCGCCGCGGCCTTGCGCCGGGAACTCCGGGGGATCAGGGCGAGAGGGTGGGCGCTAGTCGACCAGGAACTCGAGGAGGGACTGCGCTCGGTCGCGGCGCCGATCCGTGACGCGGACGGCAAGGTGGTCGCCGCCATCAACGTGTCGACGCACGCTGGCCGCCGCAGCCTGGAAAGCATCGCGGAGGATCTCCTGCAGCCGATGCTCAGCGCCGCGGGGCGAATCGAGCGCGACCTCGCGAGCGCGAGGCCCGGCGCTCTGGCACACTAAGGCTTCATGCGTACGCTGCTCGCCGACCATCCGCTGGTTGCCCACAAGCTCACCCTGCTCCGCGACGCCGCCACCGACACCCCGACGTTCCGGACGCTCGCCGATGAGCTGGTGACCCTGCTCGCCTACGAGGCGACCCGCGAAGTCCGCGTGACGCGGGTCGACGTGACCACGCCGGTCGCCGTCGGATGCGGCGCGAAGCTGTCCGGCCCCAAGCCGCTGATCGTCCCCGTGCTCCGCGCGGGCATCGGCATGCTGGACGGGATGACCCGCCTCCTGCCGATGGCCGACGTCGGCTTCGTCGGCATGGTGCGCGACGAGGAGTCCCTCCAGCCCTCCACGTACGCCAACCGGCTGCCGGCCGACTTGGCCGGCCGCGATGTCTTCGTGCTCGACCCGATGCTCGCCACCGGCGGGACGCTGGTGACCGTGATCACCATGCTCGGCCAACGCGGCGCCGCGTCGGTCACCGCGATCTGCCTGCTCGCCGCCCCCGAGGGCCTCGCCCGCCTCGAGGAGGCGTTCCCCGGCGACACGGGTTCCTCCGCCACTGGTTCTTCCGCCACTGGTTCTTCCGCCACTGGCCCCGCCGTCCGCGTCGTGACGGGTGCCGTGGACGAACGGCTGGACGACAAGGGTTACATCATCCCCGGCCTCGGCGACGCCGGTGACCGCCTCTTCGGCCAGATCTGACCCGCGGCGCCGACGCGCGCTTGTTACCGCGTGCTCCGGATGTATAAGTATGTACTTAATGGGGTCATAGCCCCATTAAGTACATACTTTCGAATCGAATGACGGCTCCGGCAGCGCTTGTCACCGCTGGTCGAGGCGGCGTTCCAGGTCGGCGAGCCGCAGTTCGAGCTGATCGACGCGATGGCGGAGGATCTCGAGCTGCGCCTCGTCACCCAGACGCCGCTGCGCGGAGTGGCGCAGGCGCGGCGAGGCCTCGGCGCGCTCGGCGACGACCGATAGCGGCACGAGGCGCTGCGGCCCGTGCGGGCCGTCCACGAGCCGGGACGCGATCTGCCCGGTGCGATACCAGTTGCGCAGCGCGGCCCGGGACACGCCCGTCTGCGCGGCGGCCTTTTCCAGGGTTACCCAGTCGGACCCTTCGAGCTGGGCCGCCAGATCTAGCTCACGTTCCCACTCGTCGAGCCTGTCTTCCCAATCCATACCCCTATTAATAGCATGGTATTGACGGGGCTGGAAGCGCGAGGCACGCTGGTTGCCATGTTCGAGAGATTCACTGGCAAGGCCAGGCACGTCGTCGTCCTCTCCCAGGAGGAAGCCAGGCGACTGCACCACAACTACATCGGCACCGAGCACATCCTGCTCGGCATCCTCGGCGAGCCAGAGAGTATGGGCTTCCGCGTCCTCGACAGCTTCGGCATGTCACTGGACGGCGTCCGCCAAGACGTCGTCGCCATGATCGGCGAGGGACAGCAGGAAGCGACCTCCCACATTCCCTTCACGCCGCGGGCGAAGAAGACCCTTGAACTCGCCCTCAGGGAAGCGCTGCAACTGCACCACCACTACATCGGCACCGAGCACATCCTGCTCGGCCTCATCAGGGAGGGCGACGGCGTCGCCGTCCAGATCATGCGCAAGCACGCCGACCTCCTGGCGATCCGCACGGCCGTTCTTGACGCGGTGCCGGCGGGGGCCGCCGGCGAGGGCGGCGGCGTGCGCGGATGGCTGCGCCGCCGGGTCGCCTTCGGCCAGCCGTTCGAGGCGGGGGCACAGGCCGAGGAGACGGCCCTGAGCGCCACCCCGGCCGCCGACGCGACCCTCACCGAGGCCAGCCGCATCGCCGGCACGCAGCCGGTCGGTTCGCATCACCTGCTGCTTGCCGCGCTCGCTGACAATGCTTCCGCCGCCGCCAAGGCCCTGGTCTCACTCGGCGTGGACCTCGACAGGGCCAAGGACGCCCTGCGCGGCGTCGACGTCACGGGCACGAGCGACGAGCAGCCGGAAGAAGCGGGCAGGCGCCAGATGAGCATCCAGGTCAGCGAGGAAATGGTCACCGTCGTCGCGTCCGATCCGCTGATCGTCGAAGCCGGCAAGGACGCCCTCCTCGCCGTCACTGGCGCTCCCGGCGGCGTCATCCGCGGCGCCGACCTCAACGGCGCAGCCGCCGCCAGCCTCGCCACCGCCTGGCAGGCCCTGCATGACAGCCTCGAGGCCATCAAGACCTCCGCCGCCGCCTCCCAGCCTCCCGGTAATCCCGGTAATCCCGTTAATCCCGGCACGACGGGCGCGACCGGCACGACGGGCGCGACCGGCAAGTCGAGGAAGACCGGTAATTCCGGCGAGGCCGATAACCCTGATGTCCCCGATGACGACGCCAACCCGGACGCAGGGGCGGACTGACCGCGGCATGGCGGAGGACATCCCCGGCAGGCTCCCCGGCAGGCTCCTCGGCACCGGGCGAAACGCCGATGTTTACGATATAGGCGGGGGCCGGGCGCCGCGCCGAATTCGATGATAACCGCCCTAAACGAGCTCAACAGGAGCCGGATCACCAAGGCCAGCCCCCGAATCACGGAATTACACGGCTCAAATTTACCCTGAGCGCGCATTCTCCGGTTTCACCGGTCAGGCGCCCGGGTATGCCGTCGTCCGGCAATGAAAAAGCGGCGATAATTCACTTTGCCCGCGCCCATATGCGCACCAGGCTCATATGGGTGCCGGAGAGAGTGACTCGCGCCGGGCAACGCGAGGAATATGCCCTCCGCTAATCGATTGCAAGAGGGGAAATGGCAGAATGTCGATCGAAACCGAGCATGCCCCCGTATCCCAAAATGGGCAATCTTCGCTTAGCCTGTCGACGACGGCGGCGCGGAACCTGGCGACGACCACCAAATCAGTACCGCAGATGCAGGGCATCACCTCGCGGTGGCTGCTGCGCCTGCTGCCGTGGGTCGAGGCCAGCGGCGGCACCTACCGCGTCAACCGCCGCCTGTCTTATACGGTCGGCGACGGCCAGATCACCTTCGTCGCCACCGGCGACCAGGTCCGCGTCATCCCGGACGAACTCCGCGAACTGCCGCCCCTGCGGGGCTTCGAGGACCAGGCGGTCCTGTCCGAACTCGCCGGGCGTTTCGAGCAGCACCGGTACGGCCCCGGCGAGGTGATCGCCGAGTTCGGCCACCAGGCGGACCGCGTCTTCCTCATCGCGCACGGCAAGGTGAACAAGGTGGGCACCGGCAAGTACGGCACGCCGTCGGTACTCGGCGTGCTCGCCGACGGGCAGTACTTCGGCGAGCAGGTGCTCACCGACCCTGGCGGCATCTGGGAATTCACCGCGAAGGCCGTGACGGCGTGCACGGTGCTGGCGCTGCCACGGCAGGCGCTCGACGACCTCACCGGCAAGTCCGGCGACCTGGCCAGTCATATCGAGAGCTACCGCACCCGCAGGACACGTCCGCAGAACGATCACGGCGAGGCCGAGATCTCGGTCGCCGCGGGTCACGACGGCGAGCCCGACCTGCCAGGGACGTTCGCGGATTACGAGTCCAGCCCGCGCGAATACGAGCTGTCGGTCGCCCAGACCGTCCTGCGCGTGCACACCCGCGTCGCCGACCTCTACAACGACCCGATGGACCAGGTGCAGCAACAGCTACGGCTCACCATCGAGGCCCTGCGCGAACGCCAGGAACACGAAATCGTCAACAACCCCGGCTTCGGCCTCATGCATAATGCCGACTTCGGCCAGCGCATCCACACCCGCGGCGGGCCGCCCACGCCGGACGATATGGACGAACTGCTTGCGACCGTGTGGAAGGAACCGACCTTCTTCCTCGCCCACCCGCGGGCCATCGCGGCGTTCGGCCGCGAGTGCAGCGCGCGCGGCATCTATCCGGCCAGCGTCGATATGAACGGCCACCATATCCCCGCGTGGCGCGGCATCCCGATATTCCCGTGCGGGAAGATCCCGGTCACGGACCGGCACGCCAGCTCGATCCTGCTGATGCGCGCCGGCGAGGACAAGCAGGGCGTGATCGGCCTGCGGCAGACCGGCATCCCCGACGAGTACGAGCCCGGGCTGAACGTCCGCTTCATGGGGATCAGCGAAAAGGGAATCATCTCCTACCTGGTCTCGGCCTACTACTCGGCCGCGATCCTGGTTCCGGATGCCCTCGGCGTGCTCGAGAACGTGGAGTTCGGTCAGTCCGCGGACTGACACCGGTCCGGGGGACCACTCCCCGGGGCATGGCCTCTCCCCGCCACGGCGTCGGCATGCCCGCTTTCGACTACAAGGAGTAACGAATGGCCACTTCACGCAACCGGACCCTCGCCAGCACGCTGGACCGTCCCGTTCTCAGCAGCGACTACCAGCGTTCGGTCGCCGAGTACTGGGACAACGAGCGCGATCCCGTCAACCTGCTGCTCGGCGACGTGGACGGGCTGTACCACCACCACTACGGCATCGGCGGCTACGACCCCGCCGTGCTGCAAGCCCCGGCCGCGATCCGCGATCAGGTGATCATCGCCGAGATGCACCGCCTGGAGACGGCGCAGTCGGAACTGCTGCTCGACCACTTGGGCGACGTCCGGCCCGACGACGTGCTGCTCGACGCCGGCTGCGGGCGCGGCGGCACGAGTTTCATGGCCGGCAAGCGGTTCGGCTGCGAGGTGGACGGCGTGACCATCTCCCAGTCCCAGGTCGAGTTCGCCAGCGCGCGCTCCCACGAGCGCGGCGTCACCGGCAAGGTCCGCTTCCACTTCCGGAACATGCTCGACACCGGGTTCGCGGACGGCTCGCACCAGGTCGTGTGGACCAACGAGACCACCATGTACGTCAGCCTCGACGACCTCTACGCGGAATTCGCGCGCGTCCTCCCCAGAGGCGGGCGGTACGCGTGCATTACCGGCTGCTATAACGACGTCACCGGCGGGCGATCGAAAGCCGTCAGCCAGATCGACCAGCACTATACGTGCAATATTCACCCGCGCAGTGAATACTTCAGGGCACTCGCCGCAAACGATTTCGTGCCGATCAGCGTAATCGATCTCACCGGCGACACAATCCCGTACTGGGAACTCCGTGCCAAATCACCGGTCGCTACCGGAATCGAAGCGGCATTCCTCAGCGCCTACCGAGAGGGCAGCTTCCACTATCTGCTCATCGCCGCGGATTATGTCGGCTGAAACAGCTCATGCCGGCTTACGCTCCCCGCGACCGCCTCCCCGTCGAGTTGGTGGACGAATCCGGCACGGCCGTCGGAACCTGCTCGGCGGCGGAGGCACACGAGGCACCCGGCCGCCGTCACCGGGCGTTCTCCGTGCTGCTGTACGACGGCACCGGCCGCGTGCTGCTCCAGCAGCGGGCGTCCGGCAAGAGCCGGTTCCCCGACCGCTGGTCCAACACGTGCTGCGGGCACCCCGCGCCGGGCGAGGAGGTCGCCGCCGCCGCCGCCCGCCGGCTGTCGGAGGAAATGGGCATCGGCCCCGCCCAGACCACCCCGCTCACCGAGGCCGGCGCGTTCCACTACCGCGCCGCCGACCTGGCCACCGGGCACGTCGAGGACGAGTGGGACCACATCCTCATCGCGACGCTGATGAGCGGCGTCCCGCGGCCGGACGAGTCCGAGGTCCGGGACATCCGCTGGGCCGGCCCTGACGGGCTCCGCGGCGCCCTCACGTCGTTCCCTGGCGGCTACACGCCCTGGCTGACCGGAGTCCTCGACCTCGCGGCCGCCGCCAGATCTCGCGAAAGGCACGGAAGAAGTGACGACACATGACCGCTAACCCGACAGCCACGCGGATCCCGCTGGCACAGCTACTCGGCCCTTCCGGCCTCGGCACCACCGCGCTCCGCTTCCCCGCCCCCGCGCCCGCCCTCACGCCCGTCCCCGCTCCCTCCCTCACGCCCGCCCTCACGCCCGCCCCCGCTGCCGCCCTTGCCCCCGCCCCTGCTCTCTTCCTCGCCCCCGCCCTCGGCGCCCTTACTCCTCTTCCCTATTCCGAACGACAGTGGGGCGACGGATCCCATCCGCCCCTGTACCTCCCGGCCACGGCGCGAGTCAACGAGGCGCTCGGCACGGAGGTTAACGAGCGCCTCGTCGCGTGGGCGGGCGAGGTCGGCATCTACGCCGACCAGATCGGCAAGTTCCGCGACACCAGGTTCGGCCGCCTGGCGATGCTCACGCACGCCGACACCGACGACCCGGACATGCTCCTGCTGGCCGCGCGGCTGAACGCCGCCTGGTGGGCCGCCGATGACTACTACGCGGACGAGACCTCGCTCGGCGCGACGCCGACCGAACTGCCGCCGCGCCTCGCGCTGGTCATGTCCGCCATTGACCCGCCGCCGCCCGCCGGGGAGTACACACGGCGGCTGGAGGAGGCGATCACGGCCGACCCGGTGCTCGTCGCCCTGCGCTCCGCCGTCAGGCACCTGGCCGCGCAAGCCAGCCCCGCCCAGGTGATGCGGGCGTGCAACACCACGTCCCAGATGTACGTGAGCTGGGCCGCCTACGCCGCCTGGCGCTACCTCGAGACGCTGCCGCCCGTCTGGCGCTACCTCGCCGCCCGCCAGCATGACAGCTTCTACACGTCCATGACGATCATCGACTCCGTGGGCGGCTACGAGCTGCCGTCGAATCTCTTCGACGAACGGCGGTTCCACCGCGCGCTGATGCAGGCCGGCACGGCGTCGGTGATCGTCAACGATCTGCACTCGGTCGCCAGGGAGGCGGCCGACGAACTGCCTGACGCCAACGTGGTGCTCCTGATCGCCGCCGAAGACGACTGCTCGATCCGCGTGGCCACGCAGCGGGCAGTGGCCCTGCACAACGACTTCGTCCGCGGTTTCGAGGCCAGCCAGCGTGAACTGGCCGCGATCCCGTCACCCGAGCTGCAGCGGTTCCTGCGCGGTGCCCAGGCGTGGATGGCCGGCAGCTTCGAATGGCACGCCACGACCGACCGCTACAAGTAGCCGCGGGAAGGAATCCCATGCCAGTCGAGACGCTCAGCCTTGGCACCGCCGCGGCCCGGAACCTGTCGACCACCGCCAAGTCGGTGCCGCACTCGCAGGAGATCACCCCGCGCTGGCTGCTGAGGATGCTGCCCTGGGTGGAAGCCCCGGGCGGCACGTACCGTGTCAACCGCCGCCTGACGCACGCGGTCGGCGACGGGCTGCTCACGTTCTCCGGGTCCACCGCGGGCCAGATCCGCGTAGTCCCCGGCGAACTGCGCGAACTGCCCGCACTCCGGGGCTTCGACGACGAGCCGGTGCTGTCGGAACTGGCCTGCCTGTTCGAGCAGCGCCAGTTCGCGCCCGGCGAGGTGATCACCGAACGAGACCGTCTGCACCTGATCGTCCACGGCAAGATCACCGTGATCGCCGCCGGCGAGTACGGCACGGAGACGGTCACC
Source organism: Trebonia sp. (assembly GCA_035948445.1). Lineage (GTDB taxonomy): Bacteria > Actinomycetota > Actinomycetes > Streptosporangiales > Streptosporangiaceae > Trebonia. The sequence goes on from DASZJE010000124.1 coordinate 65,674, forward strand.
GGCAGGCTCGGCGAAGGCCAGTATTTCGGCGATCAGGTTCTCACCGATCCCGGCTGGACGTGGACATTCACCGCGAGAACCACCACCGCATGCACCCTCCTGTCGCTGCCGCCTGCGGCGTTCGCCGCGCTCGCCTTCCGATCTCCCGCCCTGGCGTGTCACCTCGATCGCTACCGCGCCGGCGTGGCGATGGCCCGGAACTCCCGCGGCGAGGCCGACATCGCGGTGGCCGCCGGTCACGAGGGCGAGCCCGGCCTGCCAGGGACGTTCGCGGATTACGAGTCCAGCCCGCGCGAATACGAGCTGTCGGTCGCCCAGACCATCCTGCGCGTGCACACCCGCGTCGCCGACCTCTACAACGACCCGATGGACCAGGTGCGCCAGCAGCTACGGCTCACCATCGAGGCCCTGCGCGAACGCCAGGAACACGAAATCCTCAACAACCCCGGCTTCGGCCTCCTCCGCAACGCGGCGCCGGGCCAGCGCATCCAGACCCGCGGCGGGCCGCCCGCCCCCGCCGACATGGACGATCTCCTCTGCCGGCGCAGGCAGACGCGATTCTTCCTCGCTCACCCGCGCGCCGTCGCGGCCTTCGGCCGCGAATGCACGCTACGCTGCGTCTACCCGGACACCGCCGACCTGCACGGCAGCCGTGTCATGACCTGGCGCGGCGTTCCCGTGCTCCCATGCCCGAAGATTCCCGTGCACGACGACGGCACCACGTCGATCCTCGCGCTGCGCACCGGCGAGGACGACGAGGGGGTCATCGGCCTGCGCCAGACCGGCCTGCCGGACGAGCACGAGCCCGGCCTGAACGTCCGCTTCCGCGGCACGGACGGCAAGGGCATCTCGTCCTACCTGGTTTCGGCCTACTACTCCGCCGCCATTCTTGTCCCCGACGCCCTCGGCATCCTCGACAACGTCGAGGTCCGGGCGCCTGCGGACGGTTAGCCCGCGATACCCATAGACATCTGGAGGTACAGTGCTGGATCCCGAGACCAGGGTCGTGCTCATAACGGGAGTGATCAGCGCCGCCCTGGCTTCCGCGATCGCCTGGTTCCTCAGGAAACGCAAAGCCGAACCGGAGGACGTGACGGTCGGGTTCCTGGGGCCGTCCCTCGCCGCCATGTACCTGCTGGTGCTGGCGCTGGCCCTAGTAACCGAATGGCAGACGATCGGTTCCGCGCAGCAGGCAGTCGGCAACGAGGCGGTCGCGATCCGCCAGCTTTACTGGTCGGCCAGCGGGCTGCCGGCACCCGCCGGGGACAGCCTTCGCGCGCAAGTCCGGGACTACGCGTCCACGGTGCTGCGGCACGACTGGCCGGAGATGGAACGCGGCACCCTGGACGACGAGAGCGATCAGCTGCTCACGACGATGAGCACGTCCGTGCTCCAGGTGAACACGCAGACCTCGGCTGCCTCGAATGCACAGCAGTACGCCATCGGCCAGCTCAGCGTCCTCGCGTCGGCCCACGCCCAGCGCGAGAGCGCGGCGGAAAGCCGGCTGCCTCTCGGCGTGCTGGCAGCCGTTGTCTTCACCTCGCTCATCGTCTGCGTGTTCCCGTTCGTCAGCGGCATGAAGTCCGAGTCATCGTGCGTCGCCCTGGCCGTGCTGCAATCGATCCTCGTGGCCATCGGCGTCGTGGTGGTGTTCCAGCTGAACAATCCGTACACCGGCCCGCTGGCTACGGGGCCAGCACCGATCGCGTCGGTGGCCGCCCAGATCGGCGCCCAGTGAAGCCCGCCTTCGTCCCGGCGGCCGTGTTCGCGTTCGCATGGCCGCTCCTGCTGGTCGCCGGGCCAGGATGCCCGATCCGGCTGCCGCCGCCTGCACCGGCGCCCGCCATGTCGGCCACCGCAACCTTGACGTCCCCGGCGGCCCGCGCCTCTTCGGGAAGCGTGCCCGCGGCCGTGTCGGCCACGTCCGTTCCGCCGCTGCCCGAACTCAGCGAGACCATCGCCCGGCCCGCGCCGGCGACTTCCCCGCCGCGCGCCCGCGCGGAGCGGCACCGCCAGGCGGGACATGAGTCCGCCGCCGCTGCCGGACGGGGGAACCCGCTGCTTTCGGCGCAAGGCGGGCGGCGCAGGAGCTTGCCGGTGATCGTCCTCCTGCTCGTGGTGCTGGCACCCTGCACGGCGGCCGCGATTACCCGGTATGCGAGGAACCGGTTAGGACAGTGATGCCGGGAGAACGCCGGCCTGGCCGGTGAGCATGTCCGCGGCCACGTGCGCGTCGCTCATCGCACGGGCCGTCGCGAACCCGGGCTTGATCACGGTGTTGATCAGCCGCAGGCGTTCGTCGAACCCTGCGAAGGCGCTCTTCATCGCGTTGATCGTGAGCCACTCGACGTCGCCCCAGCCGTATCCGAACTCCGCCACGAGACGGGAGAACTCCGAGCTCAGCGTCACCTGGCTCATCAGGCGGTTGTCCGTGTTGACCGTCACGCGGAACTGAAGCTGCCGCAGCAGCCGGATCGGATGCGCCGCGACGGAGGGCGCGGCGCCGGTCTGCACGTTCGACGTCGGGCACAGCTCCAGCGGAATCCGCCGGTCCCTGACGTAGGCGGCGAGGCTGCCGAGCCGCACTTCGCCCGAGGAGTTCACCGAGATGTCATCGACGATGCGCACCCCGTGACCGAGCCGTTCCGCGCCGCAGTACTGCACGGCCTCCCAGATCGACGGCAGCCCGAAGCCCTCGCCCGCGTGGATCGTGGTGTGGAAGTTCTCCCGGTGGATGTACTGGAAGGCGTCGAGGTGCCTGCTGGGCGGCCAGCCCGCCTCCGCGCCGGCGATGTCGAATCCGACCACGCCCGCGTCGCGGAACCGCACAGCGAGTTCGGCGATCTCCAGCGACCGCGCGGCCGTGCGCATCGCGGTGAGCAGGGCATACACGCGGATCGGCCGGTGGGCGCTGCCCGCGCGGAACCCGGTGAGCACGGCTTCCACGACCTCATCGAGTGCCAGCCCGCGCGCGGTGTGCAGTTCCGGCGCGAACCGGACTTCGGCGTACACGACCCCGTCGTCCGCGAGGTCGGCCGCGCACTCCGCCGCCACCCGCTCCAGCGATTCGGGTGTCTGCATCACGCCTACCGTGTGCCTGAAGGCGTCCAGGTACAGGTTCAGGTGTCCGCGATGCGACCCGGCGGTGAGTATCCTCGTCAGATCGCCCGGGTCGCCCGTCGGCAGCTCGTCATACCCGTTTTCCCGCGCCAGCTCGATCACGGTCGACGGTCGCAGTCCGCCGTCGAGATGGTCGTGCAACAGCACCTTGGGCACCGCCCGGATCTGCTCGGGAGTCAGGCTCATTCGGTCCTCCTGGTGGTCATGGTCACCCGGCTGTCATCTTCAAACCATGCGTCATGTCAGTCGCACGGGCAACCTCGCACCTTTCGTCCCTGCCGCAACACGCTCATGTGCGCATTCACCGAAGAAGGAAAACCTGCTAAGTAATGGTTAAGAAATCTCGCTGATTTCCGCCGGGTAGCCCGGTCGGCTTAATTTGTAGGAGTGAGTACTGCACAGGTGTCTGTCCTCGTCGTCGAAGACGACCCGGGGATCGCCACGCAGCTGGTCCGCGGACTGGAACGCGCCGGATACACCGCCGAAAGCGTGGCCATGGGCGCCGAGGCGCTCAGGCGGCCGCCGGCCGACGTCGTGCTGCTCGATCTCGGCCTGCCCGACATCGACGGCGTCGATGTCTGCCGCCAGCTCCGCGAGGCATCCGACACGGCGATCATCGTCGTGACCGCGCGCGGCGAGGAGTCCGACCGGGTACTCGCCCTCGACGAGGGCGCGGACGACTACCTCGTCAAGCCCTTCGGCCTCGCCGAACTGCTCGCGCGCATCCGCGCGGTCCTCCGGCGCGGCCAGCGCGCCACGGCCGGCGAGATACTCCGGCACGGCCCGCTCACGGTGGACCTGCGCACGCGCAAGGTGACGGTCCAGGGCGACGCGGTCGCCCTCACGCCGAAGGAGTTCGCCATACTGGAGTGCCTGGTGACCGACCCCGGCCGGCTGGTCAGCCGCCAGGAGATCGTCGAGCGCGCCTGGGACGAGCACTGGTACGGCCCGACCAAGGTGCTCGATGTCCATATGGCGGCGCTGCGCCGCAAGCTCGGCGTCCCCTCGCTCATCGAGACCGTCTACGGTCACGGATTCCGGCTCGCTGACACGTGACCCATCGGATCCTGCTGGCGTTGCTCGCGCTGACCACCGCTGTCCTGGCCGGCGCGGTCTTTCCTCTCGCGCTGCAGGCGGTGGACCACGAACGCGACTCGTTCATCAACTCTGCCCAGGCGACCGCGCACTCTATCGCCGTGATCGCCGCGGACAAATTCGACGACCCCTCCTCGAGGGCGCTGTCGAGTGCGGTGCACAGCGCCGCCAAACAGGGCGACGAGGTACTCGTGCTCGGCGCCAACGGCGCCGAAGTCACCGCGATCGGCATCCCGCGCGACAAGTGGACCACGCTAGCCCAGGAAGCCGCCGCGTCGGGCAGCCCGATCAGCGAACTGACCAAGGACCGTGTGATCGTCGTGGAGCCGGTCTGGGACGATGACCGCTTCAAGGGCACCACGATAGGCACGGTGGTGCTCGAGCGGCCGGTCGACGCGCTGAACCAGGCTGTCACCAACCTGTGGGTGTACGTGGCGCTGCTGGCGGGCGGTGCCGAGATCGCGGCGGCGCTCATCGCCATTACGTTCGCCCGCTGGGTCAACCGTCCGCTGGCCAAGATGGACGCGGCGGCGCGGCAGGTCGCGGACGGGAACCTCGCGATCCGCGCGGCGACCGGCGACGGGCCGCCGGAGCTGCGCCGGATGGCGGCGACTTTCAACATGATGGCCGGACGGCTGGAAACCCTGGTGCACGGCCACCGGGTCATGCTCGCCGACGTCGCCCATCAACTGCGCACTCCGCTGGCCGCCCTGCGGCTGCGGATCGACCTGCTCGCCGCCGACTCCGGCCCGGACGCAGCCGCCGAGCTAGCCGGCGCCCAGGAAGAGATAGTCAGGCTTTCCCGGCTGGTCGACGGGCTGCTCGCGGTCGCCAGGGCCGAGAGCGTCGCCGAGCAGGTGGTGAACATCAACCTCATCCCCGCGATCGCCGAGCGGGTGGCCGCCTGGCAGCCGGTGGCCGACAGCCACGGCGTGAAGCTGGTGGCCCATTTCGGCGACAACACGGGCACCGCCACGGTGGCGCTCGGGGTCGGCCACCTTGAGCAAATCCTCGACAACCTGCTCGCCAACGCGATCGACGCGGTTCAGGAAGACGGCGCGGTCACGGTCTCGGTGTCCGGCTCGGGGCACGGCACGACGCTCACCGTCGCGGACGACGGCCCCGGCATGACAGCGGAGGAGCGGTCCCGCGCGTTCCTGCGGTTCGTATCCGGGACCAAGGACGGAACGGGCCTCGGGCTCGCGATCGTGCACCGCATCGTCACGTCGAACGGCGGCACCGCCCGCCTGGCGGAAACCCCCGGCGGCGGCCTGACCGTCGAGCTCGACTTCCCCGGCACGGCCCTGTACGAAGGGACCAACAAGCCACGCTAACCTCGCAGGCAGTCTTCTGTCCGTGAGGTGCGCCTGCCTACAATCGCCCAATGGAACGGCCTTGGTGGCGCCACTTGTGGTCCGTCCCCGCGGCGATGCGCGCCGCGCGGGCGACGATAGTCATCCCCTCACTCCTCGCCATCACCTACAAAATCGTGCAAGACCCGCAAATGGCGCTGTTCGCGACGTTCGGCGGGTTCGCCACGCTGCTCATCGCGGGGTTCGGGGGGACAAGGAAAGACAAGCTGACCGCCCATGCCGGCCTCGCCGTTGTCGGCAGCGTCGTCCTCGTCATCGGCACGCTGGCCAGCGGCACCGCCTGGATCGCGGCCCTCGTCACCATCCCTGTCGCGTTCATCATCTTCTTCTCCGGAGTCGTCGGGCCGAACGCGGCATCCGGCACCACGGCGGCCATGTTCGCCTACGTGCTCCCGATCGCCTCGGCGGGCGGGGCCGCCACGATCCCCAGCCGGCTCGAAGGGTGGTGGCTGGCGTCCGCCGCCGGCACGCTGGCGGTCCTGCTGCTCTCGCCGCCCACGGAGGGCGACCGCCTCCGTGCCGCGGCGGCAGGACTGGCAGGCGAGATCGCGGACCGCGTCAGGGCGGCGGCCGACAGGCAGCCCACGGCCGCCGGGACCATGCCCGCCGCCATGGAGAAAATGCGCGCCATGTTCACCGCGGCCACCTACCGGCCGAGCGGGCTTGCGACCGCGGACCAGGCTCTCGCCAGCCTCGTCCACCTGCTGGAGTGGGCGGGCGCGCAGGTCAGCGACGCGTTCGACGGCCACATCGACATGACCCTCGCGTGCCAGGCCGACGGTGACCTCCTGCGCACCGCCGCCGGCTTGTACGCCGACGTGAACGCGCTGCTCTCCGGCCGTGAAGCGACGCCGGAATTCACCGCCCTCGAACGCAATCGGGCCAGGTCCGCGGAACATCTGCGGAAGCTGTCCGGCAGCGCGGCCGGGGAGCCCGACGCCCGGGTGGCCGCGGCGCAGGCCGTGCACGCCCAGGCGATCGCCGTCGCGGCCCGGGGTGCCGCCGCCGACGCGCTGCTCGCCGCCGGCCGCGCCCGCCCCGCGGAGATCGCCGCGGATCTGCGCGCCTGGGACGACCTCCCCGCGACGCGACCCGTTATCCCGAACGGGCACCGGTCCCTCACCACCGTCCCTTCATACCTGTCCGGGGCTGGAACGGCCGTGAGGCGACATGCCACGGTTCGTTCGGTATGGTTCGTCACTAGCCTGCGAGGAGCGCTCGCCCTGGCGGCGGCGGTCGCCGTCGCGGACGTTTCCGGTGTCCAGCACGGGTTCTGGGTGGTGCTTGGGACCTTGTCCGTGCTGCGGACGAACGCGACCGCGACAGGGGCGACCGCCTGGCGGGCCCTCGCGGGTACGGCGGTCGGGTTCGCGGTCGGCGCGGCGCTGGTGCTCGCGATCGGCACCGGGCAGACAGCGCTGTGGGTCGCGCTCCCGGTGGCCGTCGCGGTCGCGGCGTACGCTCCGGGAACGGCCCCGTTCCTGGTCGGGCAGGCCGCGTTCACGGTGACGATCGTGGTGCTGTTCAACCTGCTGGTACCCGTCGGCTGGACGGTCGGGCTACTCCGGGTCGAGGACGTCGCGATCGGATGCGGGGTCAGCCTGGTCGTGGGCGTGGTCTTCTGGCCGCGCGGCGCCTCCAGCGTGGTCGTCGGTGACCTGGCGGACGCCTTCAGGAGCGGGGCGGCGTACCTGACGCAGGCTGTCGACTGGGCGCTGTCTGAACTGCTCGTGCCGCCGGCCGCCGCCGCGACGGCGCTGACCGCCGGGATACGCCTGGACGACGCGCTGCGCGGGTTCCTCGCCGAACAGGGCAGTAAGCGCGCCGCCAAGGAAGACCTCTGGGCGCTGGTGACGGCATCGACGCGGCTGCGGCTGACCGCGAGCACGCTCGCGTGCCTGCGGGACGCGCAGGTCGCGGCGGACGTGCCCGCCGCCGCGGCGAGCGGGGGCGCCACGGGCGACGGGATGCCGGGCCTTGCGTGCGCGCCGCTCGACGGTTCGCAGGAATACGCGGGCACGCCCGCGTGCACGGCACTGCGGGAGACGGCGGCCGGGCTGGCCGGGTTCTACGGGCAGGTGGCGGACCTGGTGGCGCACCGTTCCGGTGACCTGGCACCGGTGCCGCCTCCCCCGGTGACTGGCGCCGCCGTGCCCCGCCCGGGCAGCGCCCGCCCGGAGTCCGGGTCGTTCCTTGACCACCCGCACCTGCTGTGGGTCCTGGAGAACCTGCACCACCTGAGCCAGAGCGCGCAATCGGTCAGCGGCCCGGCCCTGCGCATCGCCGAAGTCCGCCGCCGCCCATGGTGGCGATAGACATGGCGGCGATAGACATGGCGGCGATAGAGCGGCTCGGCGCCGGAGTATCATCGCAAGCATTGTGAGCAACCTGGATCCGGCCCCGAACGTATCGTCACTGCAGGCCAGCGTGGTCAGCGCGGTTGACGTGCTCGAAGCGCGCAAGGCCGCTATCGGCGACGGCACCGAGGTGCGCCGCCTGCTCCCGCAGCGCGGGCTCCGCACGATCGGCGCGTGGTGCTTCCTCGACCACTACGGTCCCGACGACACGTCCGCGGGCGCCGGCATGCAGGTGCCGCCGCATCCGCACATCGGCCTGCAGACCGCGAGCTGGCTGTTCGACGGCCTGGTGCTGCACCGCGACAGCCTCGGCAGCGAGCAGCTCATCAGGCCCGGTGAGCTCAACCTCATGACGTCCGGACGCGGCATCACCCACTCCGAGCAGTCACCGGAGCGGCGTCCGCCGGCGCTGCACGGCGTCCAGCTCTGGATCGCGCTCCCGGCCGGGCAGCAGCATACGGACCCTGAGTTCACGCACTACGCCGGGCTGCCAGTGCTGACCGACGGCCCGGCCACGATCACCGTGGTGGCCGGGGAGCACGGCGGCGAGCGCTCGCCCGCGAAGGTGCACACTCCCCTGGTCGGGCTCGAGGTCCGGCTGGACGAGCCGGGCCAGATCACGCTCCCTGGAAGTGACGGCTTCGAGTACGGCGTGCTGGCCGCCGACGGCCCGGCGACGGTGGCCTGTCCCGCGCTCTCGGCGCCGGCGCGCATCGAGCCGGGACGGATCGCGCACCTGCCTGTCGGGGTCCCCTCGATCACGCTGTCCAGCGACAGTCCGGCACGGTTCTTCGTGGTGGGCGGCGTGCCACTGCGCGAAAAACTCATCATGTGGTGGAACTTCGTGGCCAGGACGGCCGCGGAGATCGGCGAGGCCCGCGACGCCTGGATCGCCGGCGACAGCCGGTTCGGCACGGTACGCGGCTACCCGGGCGACCCGCTCGCCGCGCCGCCCCTGCCGCCTGGCAGCCTCAGGGCACGCTAGCGGCAGCCGCGAACGCACCGCCGCACCCCGCACCATCGCACGGCACCGCACGTTGAGAAATCACTCACAGTAGTATCCGCGAACGACCGTATTCCCCTGCGATTCGCTAGTAACCTCTAATTCTGGCAGCTCGCCGCCTCCCCCCATTTAACTGATGCATCACAGGGTGTGAAGGCGGATAAACGCCCCTCTAGTATCATATATCGCCGTCTAAAGGCTCAGAAGGGGACATATGACGCCCATGATTGGCATGACCACCTACCACACCAGCGCCGACTGGCGCGGCTGGTCGGAGGAGGGTGCCCTGCTGCCCTGGACGTACGTCACGTCCATCAGGAACAACGGAGGCAGCCCCGTGCTGCTCCCGCCGAACGGGGACGCGGCGGTAGCGGCAGCCGAGGCAGCGAGCGTCGTCGGCAGGCTCGACGGTGTGATCATCGCCGGCGGGGGCGACATCGACCCGGCGCTCTACGGGGCGCCCGCGCACCCGGAGACCGATGCCAACGCCCCGGACCGCGACGTGTGGGAGCTAGCCATCGCGGAGGCCGCGCTCAAGCTGCGCGTTCCGCTGCTCGGCATCTGCCGCGGCATGCAGATGATCAACATCGCGTGCGGCGGGACGCTGCACCAGCACATCCCCGACCTCGTCGGTCACCACGGCCACAGCGGCAACGACAAGGGCTTCGGCAGCCACCGGGTACGTGTCACCGCCGGCACGACCGTCGCGTCCATCCTCCCGGACGGCCGCGAGTACTTCGAGGTCCCGACCCACCACCACCAGGCGGCCGACAAGGTCGGAGCGGGCCTGGTCGCGGTGGCCTGGGCGGACGACGGGATCATCGAGGCCATCGAACCGGTCTCGCCGGACGACTTCATCGTCGGCGTCCAATGGCACCCGGAGCAGGGCACGGACTTCCGCCTGTTCCGGGCCCTGATCGCCGCCGCAGAAAGGCATTCCACCGAACGACCGGTGGTTTCCTCGCTCCTCGCCGGCGCCTGAACCTGCCGCCGAACGCGAACTCGCAGGTCGCCGCCTGCCCCGGCGCCGGACGACGGACCCGGAAGAATCCTCGAAATACCAGTACGGGTAGATTCGACCCGTAACGAGAGGAGTGCAGGCGTGGCCATCGCCGCTCTATTGCTGTGGACGCTCACCGTCGCCTTCGGCGTCTACCTGCTCATCACGAGCACCCGTGTCACGCGCGATCCGGAAGCACCGGACGCTGCCCCGGCTTCGGTACCGGCGACCGCGTCCGCGGTGGCCAGTGCGAATGCCGGTACCGCGACCGCCGGTACCCCCGTCGCCGGTACCCCCGTCGCCAGCGTGGCCAGGCAACCGGTCCGCCCGAAGGACCGGTTCGACCCGCCGTCGCTGCGGGAAGCGAAGAACGAGCCCATACCCGGCATGCGCGCCCTCGCGGAGTTCTCGCACCCGGCGCTGGCCGTCACGGGCTTCGGTTTCTGGGTGGCGTACACGCTGGTCCGCAACGACATCTTCGGCGTCATAGCGTTCGGCATCATGCTCGGCGCGATCGCGGCCGGGATCTCCTGGGCCTTCGGCAACGCCCGCGCCGCCAAGAACGGCGGCGACGCGCTGGCGTTCTCTTCCCGCGTCCTCGTCCTGCACGTCGCCGGGGCGGCCCTCACGCTCCTGCTGGCCGCCCTGATCACCGCCCGCGTCTAACGGACGCGGGCGGTGCCCTCCCTCAGTCGGATTCGGCTCAGCGCGATTCGGCTCAGTCGGATTCGGCTCAGTCGGATTCGATGGTGCGCAGGCGGATCGTGACGTCCATCGCGCGAAGTTCGTCGAGGACATCCTCGCTGTAGGACGTGCCGATGTCGGTGATCACATAGCCGAGTTCGTCGCGGGTGCGCAGCAACTGGCCCTCGACGTTCACGCCGTGCTCGGCGAGGACTCGGTTGATCGACGCGATGACGCCCGGGACGTTCTTGTGCAGGTGGACGAGACGGTGGGTACCGGGCACGGCGGGCAGCGCCACGCCCGGGTAGTTCACCGACATCGACGTCGCGCCCGCGATCGCGTAGTCGACGAGCTTGCCGGACACGAAATCGCCGATGTCCTGCTGTGCTTCCTCGGTCGAGCCGCCGATGTGCGGGGTGAGGATCACGTTGGGCAGGCCGCGCAACTCGGAAACGAACTCGTCTCCGCGCCCCTTGGGCTCGGCGGGGAACACGTCGATGGCCGCGCCCGCGATGTGGCCGGCCTCGATGTTCCGCCGCAGTGCCACATGGTCCACCACGAAGCCACGGGAGAGGTTCAGGAACAGCGACCGCGGCCGCATCATCGCGAACTCTTTCTCGCCGAAGAAATCGCGGTTACCCGACCGCCCGTCCACGTGCAGCGTCACGGTCTCGGCGGACTCAAGGAGCTCGGCGAGAGTCGAGCAGCGCCGCGCGTTCCCGATGGCGAGCTTATCGGCGACGTCGTAGAAGTACACGGTCATGCCGAGCGCCTCGGCGATCACCGACAGCTGGGTGCCGATGTTGCCGTACCCGACGATGCCGATCGTGCGGCCGCGGACCTCGTGGGCACCGATCGCCGACTTGTCCCAGACGCCGTTGTGCATGCCGAGGTTCTTCTCCGGCAGCCGCCGGGCCATCGAGATGATCTCGGCGATGGCGAGTTCGACGACGCTGCGGGTGTTGGAGAACGGCGCGTTGAACACCGCCACCCCCCGCGACGCGGCCGCGCTCAGATCGACCTGGTTGGTGCCGATGCAGAACGCGCCGACAGCGAGAAGATCGGCGGCAGACGCCAGTATTCGTTCCGTGATCTGGGTCTGAGACCTGATACCGAGGAGGCCGACACCCGGCAGTGCCTCGATGAGCTCATCCTCACCAAGGGCCCGGGACATCGTCTGCACCTCGAAGCCGGCCTTCGTCAGGCGCGCTACAGCGTCCGGGTGAATGTTCTCCAGCAGCAGCGCGCGCTTAGGCGTGTCCAGCGTCAGCACCTCTCCCCGGTAGACATATCCGTACCATCAACTATAGCGGGATGGCTACAACTTGTAGCGAAGGCCCGGGGATCGCTCCCTGACCGGTCGGACCCGCGGGAATCCCGCCGCTTACGCGGATTCCGCCTCATGCGCCGCGAGGCGCGCGAGGCGGCCGCTGACCAGGCGGCTGTCCTTGCCCGGCACCTGCGTAAGCAGGGAGAGCGCATGCTGCCAGTTCTGCCGGGCATCCGCGAACCGTCCCGCCGCGACCTGCGCGTCCCCCAGGCGCACCAGCGCCCCCGATTCGCCGTCCAGGTCGCCGAAGTCCCGGTACATCCCGATCGCCTGATCGTAATGTGCCATCGCCTGCCTGAGGTCCCCGAGGCCCGCGTAGGCGAAGGCGATGCTGTCCAGGGCGTCGGCCGCGCCGCTGCGACTCCCCGACTCCCTGTGCATGCCGAGGGCGCGCCTGCAGTGCACCAGCGCCTCCTCGTAGTGGCCGAGGTTCGCGTGCACCCAGCCCACCGCGTTCTCCGAGTACGCGACGACGGCCCGGTCGGCGAACGAGTGGCGCAGCCGGAGCGCTTCCTGCGCGTGCGGCAGCGCGCGGTCGAAGGCCCCCTGCCGCTCATACAGCACGACCAGGCCCTGGTGCACCTGCGCGATGCTGACCCGGTCACCGAGCTTCGTGAACATCTCGAGCGCGCGCCCGAGATGCTGGTGCGCCTCCGTCGCCTTGCCGAGCCTCGCGTACGCGTGGCCAAGCTCGTAGTGGACACGGCCGAGGCTGAGCGGATCTCCGAGCCGCTTCGCCGCGCTCAGCGCCGTGCGCAGCACGACGATGGCCTCCTGCAGCAGGGTCTTGCGCTTGAGATGGAGGCTCCAGTGCCACCCGAGCTTCCAGCAGTAGTCGTCGTACCCATGCTCGGCGGCGAGCGCGACGACCGCGTGCAGCGCGTGATGCTCGGCCGCGAACCAGGCCAGCGCCTCGTCGTAGGTGCCGAAGTCATGCGGGACGACCCCGGCGACTCGCGGCGGCAGATCGGTCTCGCATGTGCCGGGGAACAGCCGGAGCGCGCCGGCGTAGGCGGTGCGGGCGTAATGATCGATGAGCCGCAGCCTGGCCTTGTCCCGCTCGCCGCCGACCTGGTTCTCGTCGCTGGCCGCTGCGCGCTCGGCGGCGTAGGCCCGCAGCAGGTCGTGGAAGGCGAAGCGCCCGGAGGTCTCCTCGGTGAGCAGGGACGCGCTGGTGAGCTCGGCCAGGGTGGCGCGTGCCTCCCACAGCGGTATTCCGGCCAGGCTGGCCATCGCCGGGGCCGACACGTCCGGGCTCGGATGCACGCTGAGCAGCCGGAACATCCGCGACGCGCTGGCGCTGAGCCGGTTGTAGGACCAGGAGAAGACGGCGCGCAGGTCGGTCGTCACGTCGTCGGTCGCGAGCACGTCGAGGCGGCTGCGGGCATCGCGCAGCTCGGTAGCCAGGTCGGCGAGCGCGAGACCGGGGCGGGTGGCGGCCCGTGCGCAGGTCACGCTGAGGGCCAGCGGCAGCGCGGACGACCTGAGGATCAGCTCGCCGACGGCGGCGGGCTCGGCGGCGACGCGTTCCTCGCCGAGCCTTCCGGCGAGAAGCTCACGGGCCTCGGTGCCGGACAGGACGTCGAGTTGCAGGAGGCTGGCACCCTCGGCGGCGACCAGACCCGTCAGCTGGCTGCGGCTCGTGATCACCACCATGCAGCCGGGGCTGCCGGGCAGGAGCGGCCTGACCTGCTCGGTGGACCTGGCGTTGTCGAGCAGCAGCAGCATCCGCTTGCCGTTGAGCAGGCTGCGGAACAGCGCGGTCTTCCCCTCGACGTCCGGCGGTACCTTGGGCGACGGCATCCCGAGCGCCTCGAAGAAGCCGCGCAGCACGGTCCCCGCGTTGGCCGGATTGCCGGACGGGTCGAATCCGCGCAGGTTCACGTAAAGCTGTCCGTCGGGGAAGTGCCCGGCGGCCTGCCTGGCGAACCTGATCGCCAGCGCGGTCTTGCCGATCCCCGCGGTGCCCGTGATGACCGCCACCGCGGGACTCGCCGGCGCTTCGGCGGGCGGCGCTGCCAGGGCCTGCGTGGCCAAGGCCTGCGTGGCCAGTGCCTGCGGGGCCAGGGCCCACGTGGCCAGGGCCCGCGCGGGCAGGGCCTGCGCGGGCAGGGCCTGCGCGGGCAGCGGGGCCGACGGGGGCAGTGCCTGCGGGGGCAGTGCCTGCGTGGGCAGGGCCCCGGCTGGCAGCGGGGGAAGCATCGCGTCCAGGCGCCGCAGTTCCGCGGTCCGGCCGGCGAAGCCCACGGTGTCGCCGGGCACCTGGGCGGGAACCTGCGCCAGGTCGGCCGGCGGGACCTGACCCGCCGGGCGCTCCCGCGGCGCCCCGGTCGCCTGGGGCTCGTGGGAAGCGACCGCTTCCGCGGACCCGGGCACGGGGCTAGCCGGCACGGGACTGGCGGGCACGGGACTGGCGAGAGCGGGGTCCATGGCGAGGACCTGCTGGTGGATCTGGTTCAGCTCGGGACCGGGGTCGATGCCGAGATCCGCGCCGAGCTTTTCCCTGACGTCGTAGTAGACCTGCAGCGCCTCGGCCTGCCTGCCGCAGCGGTAGAGACCCGTCATGAGCAGGCCGCGCGCCCGTTCCCGCAGCGGATGCTCCGCGATGAGCGTGGTCAGGACGGGGATCACTTCCGCGGCCTTGCCGAGGCCGAGCATCAGGTCGGCGCGTTCCTCCGCGGCGGCGGTGCGAAGCTCGTCCAGGCGCAGTCGCTCGGCGGCGGCGAACGGGCCAGGCACGCCGGCGAAAGCGGCGCCCCGCCACAGCGCGAGGGCCTCGTCGACCGTCGACAGCGCGGCGGCGAGGTCGCCTGACGCCCGCAGGGCGCGGGCACGGGTGAGCGACTGCTCGAACTCGTCGGCGTCAAGCGTCCCCGGATCCAGGCGGAGCATGTACCCGCCGCCCGTCGAGACGAGCACGCGGGAGGGCGTGCGGCGGGCTTTCTCCCCCGCTCGCCGCTTCTCCGCGAGATCTCCCGCACCATGGGAACCCGATGACCGGTCCGGCTCGAAGACGCGCCGCAAGCCGGCGACGTATGTGTAGATTCCCCCCTCAGCGCTCGCCGGCGGGTCCTCGCCCCACACGGCGTCGATGAGATCGCTGCGCGACACGACGAGATTGGCCCGCGTGGCGAGCACGCCAAGCACCGCAAGTTGCCGAGGCTGCCCTGCCGGCGCCTCTCGCCCATCGCGCCACGTGGTTACCGGCCCAAGAACACCCACTCGCAGCGGCACCACAGCCGCGCCGCCCCCTTCGCCGAACCTGCCGCACTGGTCCCAATGTGAGACTACAGGACTTCGACCTGCCCATCCAGAAAATATCTAGATCACATAGAGATAAGGCGATTAACACTATGAGTGGAACATGCGCGCTGGCCAGGTAGCGGAATTCGATCTGGACACCATCTAGGCAGAGTATCTGAGCAGGGCATCTGGGCAGCGCGCGGCAATGTCTTCCGGTGAGACCGTTCTCATAATGGTCGGTCACAGCGGAGCAAGACCCTGGGTGAGGCGTTTCCCCCCCGCGCCTCACCCAGTGGGTGTCCGTCGGTGTCACCCCCCACCCAGGTGACACCGTTCGGCACCCGTACTTGGGCGCACAGGCGCCCTGCCGACGGGTGCCTTCCCGGCACCCGCTGTGAACAGCTGGTCCTCGTGGCATCCCCCCCTCACTCCTGCCACGAGGGCCAGCAATCGCACAGCCGCCTCTTCGCGCGGCCTCATGCCTTCAACTACCCCCGCCGCGATATTCATTTCCTTTCACGATTACTATTGGTCCTCATACCACTACCAAGAGCAGCACGGTTTCAAAATCGGGGCGAGGGGATCAGGCATGGACAAGGCGAGCACGCCGAAACAGGATCCGGACCGGCGCTCGCGGATCGCCGCGCAGCGCGCGGCCGCCCAGCGCACGCGGCTCAGGAACCGGCTGCTGATCGCGGGCGGGGCGATCGTGGTCGTGGTCGTGGTCGTCGTCGTGTTCGTCGTCATCGGCGGCAACGGGTCCTCAGGGGGCGGCAAGGTGCCCACCCCGCCCACCGGCAGCGCGCTCGCCCAGACGATCAGCCAGCTCACCAGCGTCCCCGTGACCACGTCGGACACGGTCGGCGCGGGCAACGCCACCTCCCCGCCCACCACGATCAGCGGCACGCCGCTCACCAGCGGCGGCAAGCCCGAGATGCTCTACGTAGGCGCCGAGTACTGCCCGTACTGCGCCGCCGAGCGCTGGTCTATTATCGTCGCGCTCAGTCGCTTCGGCACGTTCACCGGCCTGCAGACCACCCACTCCGCCGCCGCGGACGGCGCCGGCACCGCCGAGCCGTACCCCAACACCGCGACCTGGACGTTCGCGCACTCCACCTTCACCAGCGACTACCTGACATTCTCCCCTGTGGAGATCGAGACCAACGTCCCGGACAAGGCCACCGGCGCCTATACGACACTGCAGACTCCCACCAAGGCGCAGCAGGCCCTGGTAAACAAGTACGACGCGGCCTACCAGGACGCGATCCCGTTCATCGACATCGGCAACAAGTACCTGAGCGTCGGCGCCTCCTATGACCCAAGCGTCCTGTCCGGGCTGACCTGGAGTCAGATCGCCACCGACCTGCACAACCCGGACTCCCCGGTCGCCAAGTCGGTGCTCGGCGGCGCCAACTACCTCACGGCGGCGATCTGCGGCCTCACGAACGACCAGCCTGCCAGCGCCTGCACGGCCACCGTGAAGGGCATGAGGACCAAGATCTGACAGGATCCGGACTGATAGACACAGGTCCGCCCACACTTGAACCGGCAAAGGTCAGGTTCCGTTCGGATTACCCAGAGGTTTCTCTCAGCGCGGCCCGAGACACAAGCCGCGCGAATCGCCCTACCATTGGCGCATGGGCAAAGCGAGTAGAACCAAACAAGACCCCGACCGGCGCGCGAGGGTCGCCGCACAGCGGGCTGCTGAGAAGCGTCGGCAACAGCGCAACCGGATCTACATAGCGGGCGGTTCTATCTTCGCCGTCATCATCGTGGTGGTCGTGGTGGTGCTGTTCGGCGTGAACAACAAGGGGCCGGCGAACAATTCGAGCACGCTGACCGGCACCGCCCTGACCTCGGTCGTGGACCAGGTGACCACTGTTCCGCCTTCGGTCCTTGACCAGGTCGGCACCGGCAGCGGCGCCGTCAACGGGGGCTCGAGTCCCCTCATCCCGCTCAAGGGCGGCGCGGTACTGCAGAGCAGCGGCAAGCCCGAGATGCTGTACATGGGCGCGGAATACTGCCCCTATTGCGCCGCCGAGCGCTGGTCCATGATCGTCGCGCTCAGCCGCTTCGGCACCTTCACAGGCCTGCAGACCATCCACTCCGCGGCCCACGACGGCAGCGGCGCCGCCGAGCCGAACCCCAACACCCCGACCTGGACGTTCGTAGACTCCAAGTTCACGAGCAAGTACCTGACGTTCGTCCCGGTCGAGCTGGACACCAACATCCCGGACCCGAGCACCGGCGGATACACCACCTTGCAGACGCCGACCAGCGCGGAGAACGCGCTTCTCACCAAGTACGACAACGCCCCCTACATATCTTCGAGTGACGCGGGCTCGATCCCGTTCGTCGACTTCGGCAACCAGTACATGGTCAGCGGCGCCAGCTACAACAGCAGCAACTTCCCCAGCCTCACCTGGGCGCAGATCGCCAGCGATCTGAAGAACCCGTCGAGTTCGGTCGCCAAGGGCGTCGACGGCACGGCGAACTACATGACCGCCGCTATCTGCAAGATGACGAACAACCAGCCCTCGACGGCCTGCGACTCCACGATCCAGGGCATCGAGAAGGGCCTCTAGCGATTCACGGCCGGCGACGGCTGGATCACTGACAGTAAGAGTCACCGGCGGTAAGCTGATCGCGATGCACCGCGCACAGACTGGAGACTGAACCCGATGGCAAACGCGAAGGCCCGCGGCAAGTCCCGCGGTCAGTCGACGGCGGGCGTCCCCCTGGCCACGCCCACGATCTCGGCCAGGGCCGCGGCCCAGAAGAAGCCAGTCAGCCAGCCCGCGCAGGTCGCGCCGGAGCCGGCCGAGGAGGAACTGCAACAGGAGCGAACCGGCCCGCCGTTGTGGCTGCAGGTCACCTCGCTGGTGCTGGCCGTCCTCGGCCTGGCGATCTCCGCGTACGAGACGTACGCGCACTACACCGGCAACGCCCTTGCCGGATGTCCGACTAACCCGCACGGCACGCTCGACTGCGGCGCGGTGATCACCAGTTCGCAGTCGATGGTCTTCAACATCTTCCCTGTTGCCGTCCTCGGGCTGGCGTTCTACGTGTTCGCGGTCGCGATCATGTCGCCCTGGGCGTGGCGGATGCGGCGGCCCGAGGTGCACTGGCTGCGCCTGGCGTCGATGATCGTGGGTATGGGCTTCGTGATATACCTGCTCTACGCCGAGCTGTACCAGATCCAGCATATTTGCGAGTACTGCACCGGCGTGCACATCGTGACGTTCCTGCTGTTCTGCATCACGGTGTTCTCGGCAGCCATCTGGGGCCTCAAACCGTCCCAAAGATGACATTGTCATCATGTTCGTCGGCGGTCGCTTCCCAGGGGGCGACCGCCGACTAGCTTTAATCCGTGTCCGGCATCAACTCGGGAGAGAACTCGGCCGACCCGATCTTCGTGTCGGCGTTCCGCTCCGCTCTCGTCACCCAGTTCGCGATCGTCTGCGCGATCTTCATGGTGTTGCTGATCGCGTGGGCGCTGATGCGCAGGCGGGCCGGGCTGCGCCTGGCAGGATCAGGCCCGGCCGGATCAGGCCCGGCTGAAGCGGGAAGGCAAGCGCCGAGTCCGCAAGCCTGGCGCGAGCCGAGGGCGCGCCAGTTGCTCCGCATCGGCTTCGGCGTGCTGTGGCTGTTCGACGGCCTCCTCCAGGCTCAGCCCCAGATGCCGGGCGGCCTGCCCGCACAGGTCACAGGGCCCGCGGCGGACGGCTCGCCGGAGTGGGTGCAGCACCTGGTGAACTGGGGCGGGACTGTCTGGTCCTACCACCCCATCCAGGCCGCCTCCTCCGCCGTGTGGATCCAGGTCGGCATCGGTCTGTGGCTGATCTTCGGCGTCCGCGGCTGGCCCTCGCGCCTGGCCGGGCTGGCCAGCGTCGGCTGGGGCCTGGTCGTCTGGGTCTTCGGCGAGGCGTTCGGCGGCATCTTCGCGCCAGGCCTGACGGTCCTGTTCGGCGCTCCCGGCGCGGCACTGATCTACGTCATCGCCGGCTTCCTGATCTTCCTGCCCGAACGAACACTGGTGCCTGCGCTGGCCGGCCGTATCGTCCTCGCCCTGACGGGAACGTTCTTCCTCGGCATGGCGGTGCTCCAGGCCTGGCCGGGAAACGGGTTCTGGCAAGGCACGGCTGACGGGAAGACGGGCCCGCTGGCAGCCACGATCGCCAGCATGGCCAGCGGCTCGCAGCCCCACCCGCTCGCCTCGCTCGTCTCGGCGTTCGCCTCGTTCACCGCCGCGCACGGCTGGGGCGTGAACCTGTTCGCGGTGCTCGCCCTCGTCCTCCTCGGCGCCGGGTTCTGCGTCAGCGCCGCGCTGCCAGCAGGAACACGGCTCGCCCGGATTGTGATGATCGCCGGAATAGTGCTGTGCCTCGCGGACTGGATCCTCATCGAGGACTGGGGGTTCTTCGGCGGCCTGGGGACCGACCCGAACAGCATGATCCCGCTGATCCTTCTGTTCACGGCGGGCTGGTGCGCGCTGGCCCCGGCCCCCGTACCCGCCGGGGCGGCAGAGCACGTCACAGAGCCCGGGCCGGCCGCGGAGCCCGGGCAGGCCGCGCAGCCCGTGCCCGCCGCGCAGCCCGTGCCCGCCGCTGGATTGCGGTCGCGGATCGCCGCGCTGAGCGGGCACACCGTCGCGGCGGCGGGGGCGCTCGGCGTAGTGCTCGTCGGCGTGGCGCCCATGGCGTCGGCCTCGGTCAGTGCCAACGCCGACCCGATCGTCGCGCAGGCGATAACTGGACAGTCGGCGCAGCTCGACATCCCGGCAGCCAACTTCACCCTGACCAGCCAGAACGGCCGCCAGGTATCGCTCGCCAGCCTGCACGGCAAGGTCGTGCTGCTCACGTTCCTCGACCCGGTCTGCACCTCCGACTGCCCGGTGATCGCCGCGGAGATGCGGGCCGCCGACACGCTGCTCGGGTCGCGCGCCAAGAACGCGGAACTTGTCGCGGTCGTCGCCAACCCGACCTACAGGTCCATCACGTTCACGCGAGCGTTCGACCAGGAGGAAGACCTCGGCCAGGTGCCGAACTGGCTCTACCTCACCGGCTCGCTGAGCCAGCTTCAGAAGGTGTGGGACGCCTACGGGATCCAGGTGGAGGACCTGCCGGCCGGCGCGATGGTCGCGCACAGTGACCTCGCCTTCGTCATCGGCCCGTCCGGCCAGATCCGCGAGGAACTCAGCGACGACCCCGGCCCGAGCACCTCGAGCACCCAGTCGTCGTTCGCGGTCTTGATGGCCGACGCTGTGACCCAGTCGTTGAGTTAGGCGGATTGAATGAATTACATCCTGGACCACTGGTCCTTCGACCCGTTCCTGATCATCGTCATCGCGGTGGTGATCTGGCACGAGATCGGGCTGGCGCGCCTCGCCCGGCGATCGCGGCCGGAGCGCACGCGGGAACGCCGTATCCGCTCGCTGTGGTTCTACGCCGGACTGGCGGTGCTGCTGATCGCCGTGGAGTCACCGATCGACTACTGGGCCGATTCGTACTTCATGGTGCATATGGTGCAGCACCTGCTGCTGATGTTCGCCGCGCCGTCTCTGGTCGTCAAGGGCGCGCCCTGGCAGCCGCTGATTGACGGGCTGCCGGGACGTTCGGGCAAGTCCGTCACGCGCGGCGTGATGGCGGGCGACTGGTCGCGGCCGCTGCGCGCCGTGGGCGGGTGGTTCCTGCGGCCGTGGGTGTCGATCGCGGTCTTCAACGTGGTCATGGTCTTCTGGCACCTGCCCGGGCCGTTCGACCTGGCCGAGAATAACCAGTACGTGCACATCTGGCTGATGCACTCCAGCTTCTTCCTGGCCGGCCTCTTGTTCTGGCTTCAGTTCATCCCGTCGCCGCCGTTCCGCGCTCGGCTGCAGCCGGTCGGCCGGGCCGCCGCGCTCCTCGTCACGAACGTCGTGATGATCATGATCGCGATGGCGCTGAGCATCTTCGCGAGCCACTCCGTTTACGCGGTCTACAACAACGTGCCCGGCGTGACGCTGCCGCCGTTCGCCGACCAGCAGATCGGGGCGGCGATCCTCTGGGTGTGCGGCGACTTCTGGGCGATGCCCACGATGATCGCGACGATCAAGAAACTCACCAACGACGACGACGGCTTCGGCAACGCGCTCGACCACTTGCTGCGGCGCGGCGGCCGCGACTCGGCCTCCGTCCGCGGCTGGGCGTCGTCGGGGTCGGGCCGTAGCCCCCTGAGCCGCCCCTGAGCTGCCTGCCTGGCCGGCGTAATCCTCGCGGGGAGACCTCTTCGGGGGGGACCCCCTTGGCGGCGGACTGGCCGTCATCGGTCGCGGACGCGTGCCTGCTGGAGATACGCGGGTGCGGGATGCCGGGCGGCGACCAGTTCCGCACTGCCGACAGCGCGGGCGCGCGGGCCACCCCGATCACGCCGACGATGAGCGCGGCGATCCCGCAGGCCTGCATCGCGAGCATCCCGGGGGACACCTGGATCCGGTCGCCGAAGATGAGCACCCCGAGCAGGATCCCGACCAGCGGTTCCCCCGCCGAGATCGCGGGCAACGACACCTGGAGCGGCCCGGCGTTGAAGGCGCTCTGCATCAGCCAGATCCCGATCGCGCCGGCGCCCACGAGCGCGTACGGCGCCCACGTGATGACCAGGCCGCTGATCCCGTTGCTCTGCAGGGTCTGGAGCGTCTGCCTGGTCAGCGCGTCCTGAATGCCGAAGACGAGGCCCGCGCCGGCACCCGTGAGCATGGCCTTGACGCGATAAGACCGGCGGCGCCCGGCATGCACGCAGGCGAACGCCACGGCGGCGATCACAGCGGCGGCGGGCCAGTGCGAGAACGAGCCGAACGACAGCCCGATCGGCTTCGCCTCGTGCGACGCCGACAGCAGCGCCACGCCCAGGCAGAGCACGAGCGCCGACATCACCTCCCAGAACCTGATGGAGGCGTGCGACAGCGGAACCGACAGCACGAGCGCGAAGATCAGATTGGTGGTCAGCAGCGGCTCCACGAACGACAGGGAAAGGTGCCCGATCGACCATGCCGCCAGGATCTGCCCGCCGATCATGCACCCGATCCCGGCGAGCCAGCGGCGCGTGCGCAGCAGGTCGAGCATGAGCCGCAGGCGCAGGAACCGCGACTCCGGCTCCCGCGCCGCCGCGTACTGCTGGAGCACGAAGCCCGTCCCGATGAGCAGCGCCGCGAGCAGCGTAATCCCGTAATCGAGACTGATGTCGATGTCCATGGGCCGTTAACCCCGTCACCTGGCGGGTGCGTGCACGACGGAGATCAACGCGCATGTTCGTATGGTAGCCGGGCTGGCTCGGACCCTTCTGTAAGGCACGGATTCAGCGGACACAGCGTCGCTGTTCTAACCCATGCCCAGCCCACTTATCATCTAGGGCTCGAAATCATAACGTTCCCGCCGGGACGCTCCGTGAGCTTACGAAAGTTGCGCCGTATTATCATGAGACGAGCATCTGGTCAACGAGCATGATTGCACAGCACAGGGAGTGCCACGGTGGGGGACGCGAAAGCAGGCTCTAGGTCTTCGCGCGCTGGGAAGCGGACGACAATCAGGCGGCGCGCCGTCGGAACGCGAGACAGGATCCTCTCCCATCTCGCAGCCGTCGATGAGATCAACGATCAGGCCGGGATGGCGAGCACCAGACTCGCCGAGGTGGTCGGCTATCCGGGTTCCAGCGTCGCCTTCGCGCAGTTGCTCTCCGGGATGGAGCGTGACGGCCTGATCATACGGGAGATCCGCGGCAAGCGAACCTACCGCATCACCTTGCCGGAGAATGCCTCGGCCGAATCCGCGGCCGGCGAAGATCCAGCCGGCACGGGACTCACCGGCACGGGAGCGTCCGGCACCCGGGCGGCCAAGACGGGGCCTGCCGGTGACAGACTGCCCGCCGCGGGGGACGGCGGCGTTCTCCCTGCGCCGACCGGGTTCGACTACGACGAACTCGCCCGCAGACTGCTCGTCCAGGTGGTGCGGCGCCTGGCCGGCACGTCCCGCGCGAACGCCGCGGCAGAACTGGCGACGGTCGACGTGGCCGGCGCTCTGGCCGAGAGCTCGCCGGCTGATTCCGGGGACACCAACTCCCGGGACTCCGAGCGCACCGCGCTGCGGCAGACGGTTACCGGCCTGGAGCGCGAACTGGCTACCGCGTGGACCAGGCACGGCACGCTGACCGCGGAGAACGCTCGCCTGCGCGAGCAGCTCAGGGAGGCGCAGCGGGACCTGGCGCGCGAGCGCACCCGCCGGGCACAGATCACGAGCGAGCTCAACCAGGCGGAGGTCGTCCTGCTTGAGCACCTGCTGTCCCCCTCACCGGAGGACGAGAAAAAGCACCCCGACGCCGCCGCGAAGTAGCCGATGACGGCTAACCGGCCGATGCCGGGCTAACCGGGCGATGCTGGGCGAACCCATACCCCGCTAGCCGATGCGGCGCAGGCCCTTGCGGTACTGGCGGCCCGACTCGATGTAGTGCGCGACCGCGTACCCCGTCCAGCTCGTGTCGATGTCCGTCCGCTTGATCTTCGCGGGCACGCCCGCGACCAGGGAACGCGGCGGCACCTCGAATCCCTCGGGCACGAGCGCCGCCGCGGCGACGATCGACCCGGCGCCGACTCGTACGCGGTTCAGTACCACCGAACCCGACCCGATGAGGCAGCCGTCCTCCACCACGCACCCTTCCAGGTGCGCGTTGTGCCCGACGACACAGTCCGCGCCGATCACCGTCGCATGCTGCGCGGTGCAGTGCACGATGGTGCCGTCCTGCACGGATGTCCGCGCGCCCACCGTGATGAACCCGTGGTCGCCGCGCAGCACGGCGCCCGGCCACACGCTAGCTTCAGGACCCAGGGTCACCTGCCCGATCACCACGGCATCCGGGTGCACGTAGGCAAGCTCGTCAATCTGCGGCTCGAACTCATCCAGGGCATAAATCGGCACTTCCATAGGGTAGCGTCTCGCTACGTGGCCGACAGATCCCCCGCTGACTCCCCCGTGCTAGAGCTGCTGTCTTCCGCCGTTACAGGCATAGGCGGTTCCGAACGGCCCGGGCAGTCTCGCATGACGCAGGCTGTCTGGGATGCCATGAACACCGGTGAGCACCTGGCCGTCCAGGCGGGAACCGGAACCGGGAAGTCCCTGGCGTACCTCGTGCCCGCGCTGCGTCACGCCGCCGACAGGCAGGGCCCGGTTGTCGTGTCGACCGCGACGATCGCGCTCCAGCGCCAGCTCGTGGAACGGGACCTGCCCCGGCTCGCTGACACGCTGCGCGTCCCGCTGGGCCGGACGCCGGAATTCGCGATGTTCAAGGGCCGTGGCAACTACGTGTGCCTGAACAAGCTCCGCAACACTCCCGAGGACGACGGTCAGGACGCGCTGTTTCCGCAAGCGCAGTTCGAGCCGGCGGCCGCCAGCGCGATGGGCGAGCACGTCAAGCGGCTGCACCAGTGGGCCAACTCCACGAACTCCGGCGACAGGGACGAGATCGTGCCTGGCGTGCCGGACCAGGCGTGGCGCCAGGTGTCGGTGACGGCGCGGGAGTGCCTCGGCGCGCACCGCTGCCCGTTCGGGGTGCAGTGCTTCAGCGAGCGGGCGCGGAGGAAGGCGGCGGACGCGGACATCGTGGTCACGAACCACGCGCTGCTCGCGATCGACGCGCTCGGCGAGGGCGTGCTGCCCGAGCACCGTGTGGTGATCGTCGACGAGGCGCACGAACTCGTGGACCGCGTGACGTCGGTGGCGAGCGGCGAGATCTCGGCCACCGGAGTCGACATCGCCGCGCGGCGCGCCCAGAAGCTGACCAGCGAGCACGAGTACGACCGGCTGTCGGAGTCAGGGAAGGCACTCGGGCCGCTGCTGACCACGCTGCCCGCGGGCCGGATGGACAGCCTCGACCCGGCACTCGGCACCTCGCTGACCGCGCTCGGCGAGTCGGCGCGGGCCTGCGTCGGTGAGATACGCGGCCGCGCCAAGGAGTGGGAGGACGATCCCGCCTTGCAGGGCGCCGCGCAGACCGCCGTGGTCCTGCTTGAGGAACTGGCGGCCGCCGCGGAGCGGATAGTCACCACCTTCGAGATGCCGCTGGCCGACCGCGAGGAGGTCGTGTGGCTCGAGCGTTCCGAAGACGGTTACAGTGTCTCCTCGGCCTCTGTCTTGCGCGTCGCGCCGCTGGAAGTGGGCGAGGTCCTGGCGGAGTCGCTGTTCAGCGAGCGGACCGTGATCCTCACTTCCGCGACGCTCACCCTGGGCGGCTCGTTCGAGCCGCTCGCCCGCCAGTGGGGCCTTGATGCCGGATCGATGGGCGGGGAATGGAACGGCCTCGACGTGGGGTCGCCGTTCACGCACGGCAAGAGCGGCATCCTCTACGTGGCCAAGCACCTGCAGCCGCCGGGCCGCGAGGGCCTGTCGGATGAGTACCTGCAGGAACTGTGGGAGCTTATCCAGGCGGCCGGGGGCCGGACGCTCGGCTTGTTCTCCTCGATGCGGGCCGCGAAGCAGGCGACGGCGGCGCTGCGCGACTCGCTGAAGTTCCCGCTGCTGTGCCAGGGCGACGACGCGACCGGACTGCTCGTCAAGCAGTTCGCGGAGGACGAGCCGACGTGCCTGTTCGGCACCTTGTCGCTGTGGCAGGGGGTGGACGTGCCGGGCGCGTCACTGCGGCTTGTCGTCATCGACCGGATTCCGTTCCCGCGGCCCGACGACCCGCTGGCGTCCGCCCGGACGAGGGCCGCCGAAGCGCGCGGCGGCAACGGGTTCATGGAGGTCTCCGCCGCGCACGCCGCCCTGCTGCTGGCCCAGGGCGCGGGACGGCTGCTGCGGTCCGTCGACGACCGGGGCGTCGTCGCGGTCCTCGACCCGCGCCTTGTCACCAAGCGGTATGGCGACTTCCTGCGCGAGTCGCTGCCGCCGTTCTGGCAGACCACCGACCCCGAGGTGGTCCGGGGCGCGCTACGCAGGCTGGGCGCCGGCTAGCGTCAGCGTGTCGAACTGGTGGCGCTGCCACAGGCGCATCGAGGTGTGCTCCGGATAGGAACCGGTGTCCGGCGGAATGTCGTAGATCCGGGTGGTCCGGTGCTCGGTGCCGTAGAGCGCCCAGCCCGGCTCACCGCAGGAGGCGAACCGCACCCATTCGGCGCGCATCAGGTCACCGAGGGCGGTGAAGTCGGCGGGCGGCTGCCCGCCCGTCAGCATCGCCCCGGTCCCCTGGCCCGCGGTGCCGAAGACCAGCGGCACGTCCAGCCCGTGACAAGCGCCGAACATGCCGTCGCCGACGGGCGCGGTGGCCCGCAGTTCGTACAGGAACGTGCGGCCGCCCGACGCCGCGTGCGCCTGCGCGAGGTGCAGCGTCGGCATCCGGAAGAGCCAGTCGGAGGTGACGAGCTCGTACAGGCGCTCGGCCGGCGCGCCGGAATAGGCCCGGTGATAGGCGGCAGGACCATCCGGCCACGGCGCGAACGTGTTGAGCGCGGCTTCCGCGTCGGCGTCGACGATCGCGCCGAGCCTGCCGCCCGTGGCGAGGAACAGCCGGAACTCGTCCCGGTTGTGCCCGGTCAGCAGGTCGATGTCGCGGGCCGCGCCGGACAGCAGCGCCCGCCACGGCGACCGCGGCAGCACCTGGCCGTCCACCACCGGCGAGAACGGGGTCATGGTGGACGCCACGAGCCCGAGCTGCGGCATTTTCGCCAGGCGCGCGGTGACCGCGGCGGTGGCGTCCACCAGTTCCGCCGGGCTCAGCGAGGCGAGCGGGCCATAGCTGGCCGGGACACCGGCTTCGGCCGCGACCGCGGCGGTGACCTCGGCGGCGAGGTCCGGCCCGAAGAACGTACCTGGCACGCTCTGCGCGATCACCCGCTGGAACAGCCCGCGGGCGGCGGGCATCGCGAGCAGTGCCGCCACCGACCCGGCACCTGCCGACTCGCCGAAGACGGTCACGTTCGACGGGTCACCGCCGAACTTCGCCACGTTCTCCCGAACCCAGCGCAGCGCCGCTACCTGGTCGAGCAGCCCGCGGTTGGCGGGCGCGCCGGGGATCTGCGCCCACCCCTCGAAGCCGAGCCGGTAGTTGCACGACACCAGCACCACTCCGGACATCGCGAAGCTCGCGCCGTCACAGACCGGGTCCGCGCCACTGCCGAGCAGGTAAGCGCCGCCGTGGATCCAGACAAGCACCGGCAGCCCGCCGGTCGTGACGTCCGGCGTCCAGACGTTGACCGTCAGCCATTCCCCCGAAGAGGCGGGATCCATCGTGCCCGGGGAGGCGGAAGGAGACGATGGCGGGGCCGGCTGTGGTGCCGGCGGGCCGAAGGCGGACGCGTCGCGCACGCCATCCCAGGGTGCCGGCTCCTCGGGCGCCCTGAAACGGAGCGGTCCGAGCGGCGGCTTCGCGAAGGGTATCCCGCGGAAAGCGTAGACCCCGCTCTCCGGGCGTCCCCGGACCCGGCCGGCGGAAATGACGACCTCGGGATCGGAAGGAGCCATGGGACCCACCCTTCGCTACATCGGCGGAGCGCTTTAACAAGGGCTTATCGATTCATTTAACAGGATCGGGGACGACAACGGGAATCCTCACGTGCCGGCGCTGCCCGCGACCGACGGAGAGCGGGGGGCTCATCCGCTCCGTGCCGGTC
Source organism: Trebonia sp. (assembly GCA_035948445.1). Classification (GTDB taxonomy): domain Bacteria; phylum Actinomycetota; class Actinomycetes; order Streptosporangiales; family Streptosporangiaceae; genus Trebonia. Next base: position 93,510 of record DASZJE010000124.1, read on the forward strand.
CGCGCGCCGGTATGGTGCATGGGCGGGACCCAGCCAAGAAAGGCGAGCATGAAAGCACCGAAGAGCCTGGCCGACTTGACATTCGCCGCTCGACTGGCGCCCGGCAAAGCGGATGACCTGGAGGTCGACGGGGACTGCGACCGGACGCACTTCGCCGACCTGACCCTCACCGACGCGTCGGCGAGCGGGGCACGGTTCCTGGAGTGCGCGTTCACGGGCGTGACGTTCGACGGCGGACGGATGCGGCGGTCACGGCTGTCGGAAGTGTGGTTCGGCCAGACCCGGTTCGTGGCGCTGGACGCGGCCGAGTCGTCGCTGACGGACGTGTGGCTGAACGGTTCCGTGCTGGCAGGGATGCAGGCGTTCGGCCTGCTGATGCGCCGGGTGACGTTCCGCGGCTGCAAGCTGGACTCGGTGAACTTCCGTGAGTCCACGCTGACCGACGTGACGTTCTCCGATTGCGTGCTTCGCGAGACGGACTTCTCGGGCGGGAAGCTGACCCGCGTCCGCTTCCCCGGCTGCCAGCTGGCCGGCGTCTCCTTCTCCAACGTGACCTGCAGCGACGTGGACCTGCGGGGCGCGACGCTCGGCGGCGAGGACGCCTCCGGTGCTTCCGCCCCCGGCATCCGGTCGGGCTACGACTCCCTGCGCGGCACCCGCATCGATCCCCTGCAGCTGATGACCATCGCCCCCCTCCTGGCCCACCACCTGGGGATCTCGGTCGAAGAGGCCTAGGCGAGCCGCCGCATCGCGCGGGCGAAGGCCTCGGCGCGGTCCCGGTAATCCTTGAAGTGGCCGAAACTCGGCGCCGCCGGCGACAGCAGCACGATCCCGTCCGGGCGCGCCCACCGCATCGCGGCCGCGACCGCTTCGTCCAGGTCCGGGCAGTCGCGGACGGCCACCCCGGGCGCTGTCATCGCGAAGGCCTCGCTGATCCGCGGCCCGCTGTCCGGCAGTGTCATAACGACAGTGGGTTCGCGCCGCGCGCCCACTCCCTCGGCCAGCTCACGGTAGTCGATGCCGCGGTCTTGACCGCCGACGATGAGCGCGACTCGCCTCCCGGGGAAGGCGTCGAGAGCGGCGAGCGTCGGCAGGACGTTCGTGGACAGGCTGTCATCGACAAAGCTCACCCCGTCCACGACGCCGATCGCGCGCAGGCGGCTCGGCAGCGGCTGGTAGCCTTCCGCCGCGCGGCGCAGGTCAGTGTCGGCGGGGGAGAAACCCAGGGCGTGCAGCACGTGGCGGGCGATCAGCGCGTTGCGCCGGTTGTGCCTGCCGGGCAGGCCGAGCGGCTCCATCCACGTCGCGGCGGGATCGTCGTTCTCCGATACCCATTCGATCCGGGGACCGAGCAGCGGTGCCCGCTCGCGTAGCTCAACGCTGTCGCCGTTGGCGACGGTGAGGTCGGCACCGGGCTGCGAGCAGGCCGAAAGCTTGTCGCGGTAGTACTGCTCGACGCCGCCGTGCCAGGGCAGGTGGTCTGGATGCAGCGAGGTCACCGCGGTGACCGGCGGCGTGGAGGCCAGGTCGGTCGCCTGGTAGCTGGACACCTCGATCACCCAGTACTCGTGCTGCTTCTTCCCGGAAGGGTTCGGGGATGCCGTCCCTCCGGCAGACACGTGCTGCGCTGGCGCCAGGTCGGGGTCGTAAGGCACGTTCCCGATATTGCCGCCTGCCATGGCGCGGTGGCCGAGGCCGTTGAGCAGGTGGGCGATGACCGACGACGTGGTGCTCTTGCCCTTGGTGCCCGTGACGACGACGACCCGCTCCCGGTCTGCTTCCTGCAGCCAGAGGCCCAGGCCCCCGGTGAGGACCACACCGGCGTCGCGCAACCGCTCCGCCTCCGGCCGGTACCGGCTGATGCCGGGGGTCTTGACGACGACCTCGCACTTGAGCAGCGCGTCGAGGCCGCCGTCGTCTGTGCGCAGGACGTTGGCCGCGTCAGGCGCCGGGCTGTCGTCGACCAGGACGGGCTCGACGCCCATCGAGCGCAGCTTGCGCAGGTTCGCGCTGCCCTCGCGGCCGAATCCCCAGACGCCGGCCGTCCTGCCGGCCAGGTCGGCCCAGGACAGTTGCGGCCTGGTCACGCATACGCCTGAGGCACGAAGTTCTTCCCCACCGGGCGGCGCATGTCCGCTATCTCGCCCGGGGCCGGCGCGTCGGGACGTCCGGCCACCTCGGCGCCGAGCTCACGGAGCAGGGGCGAGTTACCCCTGTCCGTTCGGGATGATGCGAGAAGGACCGCGGCCCTGCACTCGTTGACCTCGCCGACGCATTCGAAGGGCTTCGTGCCCGAGCCGAGGAGCGTGCGGAACTTGGGGGCGAGTTCGGGCCGGGTGAGCGGCTCGGGGCCGCCGCCGTCGGCGGCGAAGACCGCGGCGAGGGCGTCGGCCGGCATGTACGGCGCGAGGATCAGGTCGATGAAGCAGCACTTGTCGCATTCACCGCACCAGTGATCCATGCGGCGTTTCGTGTCGATATGGAACGCGCGGTTGCAGCTGCGGAAGGTCGAGTGGTACTTCGTGAGGCCGGCGAACTCCTCCGCGATCCACAACTCGGTGCGGTCGCGCAGGGCGGAGAAGTACTCAGGCAGCCCGGCCTGGCGCAGGACGTCCCGGAAGGCTCGCTCGAACGCGGCGCTCTTCGACCACTGGTGGTTGACCGGCTTGCCGTCACGCTCGAGGGTCGGCACCGACGCGGACCACTCGTTGGACATGACGACCGCGTCGCGGCCGTCGAGGACGGCGGCGAGGACCGCGATCGCGGAAATGATCCCGGTCACGGGGACGTGCCCGTTCAGGAAGCCGAGTTCGGCGGAGCGCAGCAACTGCGGGTCGATCACGCGGCCCGCGCGGATGACCGGCAGGCCCGTGACGGCCGCGGGCTTCTCGATCGCCTCGAACCGGTCGTCCGGACGGCTGACGACGAAGAGCGCGACGTCGCTGGTCTTCGCGCGGATCATCTCGACGCTCACGATCGAGTCGATCCCGCCGCCGAACGGGACGAGCGGGCGGAGGGGAGCCGATCCGTCCGCGCGCCATCCGTCAGCGCGGGGAGCGGCGGGCGCGGTTTCGGCGCGGGGACCTTCGATTCTCAGGTCGGAGAGATCCAGGTTGTTGCGGTACGCGAACTCGCCGAGTCCCTCCAGGTAGAACATCCGCAGGAAGTCCCGCTCGGCGTCGGTCAGCGCGTGATCGCCGAGGTCGATCACCGGGGGCGCGGCCGTCTTGTAGTAGGAGACACCCGCGAGCAGGAACACCCAGCGGGCGGCCGCATTCGCTTCGGGCGAGCTCCACGACGGCCCGGGAGCCAGCGAGATCAGCTCGGTGAAGGAACGCCCGTCCACGGAATAGCGGCAGGTCAGCAGACCACGCTCGGGATCGGTTGCGAAAGACTCGTACCGGAACACGGCCCTGAGTCTAGCGGCTTGCCGCGAGCGGCCGTCGTCTGTCGGGCCCAGCGGGCTAGCGGCTTGCGGCGACGGCTTCGGCATCGCGCAGGACGCGCAGGACGTTGGCGCCGGCCAGGGCCTCGCAGTCGGGCTCGGACCAGCCTCGGCGCAGGAGTTCGGCGAACAGCGCCGGGTAGCGGGACACGTCCTGGAGGCCGACGGGCAGGCTGGGCGTGCCGTCGTAGTCACCGCCGAGGCCGACGTGCTCAAGGCCCGCGACCTCGCGGACGTGCTCGACGTGGTCGGCGACCTGGGCGAGCGTCGCCGCCGGCTCGGGATGTGCCTTCTCGTATCCGGGGCGGACGATGGCGGACATGTCGTGGATGTTCTTCGGGTCGACGCCGCGGCTCTTCGCCTCCGCGCGCAGGCCGTTGAACCAGTCGGCGCACTCCTGGGAGACGAACGACGGCACGAACGTCACCATGCAGACGCCGCCGTTGGCCTTGAGCCTTTCCAGGACCTCGTCGGGGACATTGCGCGGATGGTCGCAGATCGCCTTCGCCGAGGAGTGGGAGAAGATGAGCGGCGCCTGGGCGACGTCGAGGGCGTCGTTCATGGTGGACGGCGCGACGTGCGACAGGTCGACCAGCATGCCGAGGCGCTGCATCTCGCGCACGACCTCGCGGCCGAAGTCGTTCAGGCCGCCGGCGTCGGGTTCGTCGGTGGCGGAGTCGGCCCAGCCCGTGTTCTGGTTGTGGGTGAGCGTCATGTAGCGGACGCCCAGTTGGTGCAGGGTGCGCAGCACGCCGAGGGAACCGCCGATGGAGTGGCCGCCTTCGGCGCCGAGGAGCGAGGCGATCTTGCCGCTGCTGAAGGCCCTGTCGACGTCGCCGGAGGTGAGGGCGAGCTGAAACCGGTCGGGGTAGGTCCCGATCATGCGGTGCACGATGTCGATCTGCTCGAGCACCGCCGTGACCGCTTCGTCCCTGGCCAGGGTCCCCGGAACGTAGACGGACCAGAACTGCCCGCCGACGCCGCCCTCGACGAGGCGGGGGATGTCGGTATGGGTGTTCGGCAGGCGCCTGGTGAGGTTCGCTGCCTTCGGGTCCTTGCCGTACAGGTCCCGGATCTCCCACGGGAGGTCGTTGTGCCCGTCGATCAGCGGAAAGCGGGTGAGCATCGAACGGACAAGGGCCAGATTGAGCGCGGAACCATCGGCAGTCGTCACGGAAGACACCCTAGCTTTCGCCCCGGCGCGGGGCCGGCGAAACAACCGGGTCTGACAGGGACTCGGTGAGGGCCGTGTGCAGCCAGGCTTCGATCCCGGCGATGTGGACCGTCGCCCACGAGCGGGCCAGGTCGGGGTCGGATGCGACGATCGACCTGTGGATCGCCCGGTGCTCGTACATCGTGCGTTCCAGGGCGTGCGGCTCGGTCATGCCGCGCCAGACCCTGGCACGCGCCGTGGGCAGCGACATGTTCTCGACCAGGGAAGCGAGCACCGAATTGCCGGCACCCAGCGCGATCTTCTTGTGGAACTCCAGGTCCGTCGCGACGAAGTCGTTGACGGGAGAGTCGACAGTGACGGCGTCGAGGGTCCTGCCGAGTTCGGTCTTGTCCGCCTCGGGCATCCGCAGCGCGGCGAGGCCGGTCGCGGCCGGTTCGAGGATCCTGCGCACCTCGAGGAACTCCAGCACCGTGTCGTCGCGGTGGAAGTCCACGACGAAGCTCAGCGCCTCAAGCAGCAGCGACGGCGCGAGGCTCGTCGCGTAGGTGCCGTCGCCCTGGCGCACGTCGAGCACGTTCATCAAGCTGAGCGCCTTCACCGCCTCGCGCAGCGAGTTACGGGAAAGGCCCAGTTCGGCCGCGAGATCGGCCTCGCGAGGTAGTTTCTCCCCAGGCCGCACCCGGCCCGAGAGGATCATCTGCTTGATCTTGTCGATTGCCTCATCGGTCAGCGCCACGAGCCTGCTCCCTTGTCTGCGGGCTTGTCCCCGATCCATGCACGCGTGCCGCCGCCCCGGCGAACACCGCCGCCCGCTCCGTCTCCGACAGCCCCGCCACCAGAACCCCCGCCACCAGAGCCCCCGCCGGCGCGACCGCTTCGTCGTGGCCGCACCCGGGCAGGCACACCGGCCAGTTCGAACCGAACATGACCCGCGCGGTCGAGCACCATCGTAAGGCCCGGAACGGCCGCCGCCGCGTGAGTCGCGGCGGCCATCTGACGGGGCGCCGCCGCGTGAGTCGCGGCGGCCATCCGCTGGGGCGGCACGACAAGGCGGCGGCGCGGGCCCGCGTGTGCGGGGCGACCCTCATGCCTGGCCCTCCCCGGTCGTGACCGGACCCTCGCCAAGGGCATCCCACAAGGCTGCCGGGATGGCGAGCGACCGCAGGGCGAGCGCGTCACCGATCTCGGCCGCGCTGCGCGCGCCGATCAGGACGCTCGCCACGGCGGGGTGGGTCAGCGGGAAGCGGGCCGCGACCGCGCGCAGCGGTACCCCGAACCGCTCGCAAGCCGATTCGAGCGTCAGCGCCCGGCTGACCATGGAATCCGGGGCGGCCGTGTAGTCGTAGGTCGCGCCCGGCGCAGGGGCGGCGAGCAGGCCGGAGTTGAACACTCCGCCCGCCAGCACCGACACGCCCCGCTCCAGCGCGGCGGGCAGCAGTTCCAGGGCGGCGGAGCGGTCGAGCAGCGAGTACCGCCCGGCGACCAGGACGACGTCGACGTCGGTTTCCCTGACGAACCGGGTGAGCATCTCCGTCTGGTTCATGCCGGCGCCGATCGCCCGGACGACCCCTTGCGCCCGCAGTTCCTCCAGCGCCGGGTACGCCTCGCGGAGCGCCTGCTCGCCGTGGTCGTCGGGATCGTGGATGAGCGCGATGTCCACCCGGTCGAGCCCGAGCCGTTCCAGGCTCGCGTCCAGGCTCCGGCGCACCCCGTCCGCGCTGTAGTCGAACTTCCTGACCAATGAGGCGGGAACAGCGAAGCCTTCGGTGTCGGAACCGGCGGCCCCTGCCGGAGCGGGCTCGAGCAGCCGCCCGACCTTCGTCGAGATCACGTAGTCCTCCCGCGGCCTGTCACGCAAAGCCGCGCCGAACCGTCGCTCGGACAGGCCAAGACCGTAATGCGGGGCGGTGTCGAACGTCCGGATGCCGCCCGCCCAGGCGGCGTCGACCGCGGCCCTCGCGTCCTCGTCGTCAACCGGCGTGAACAGGTTCCCGATCGCCGCGCCGCCGAGGCAAAGTTCCGTGACCATGACGGGCGAGCGCCCCAGGCGGCGAAGCGGCAGCACGGGCGCCGCTGGCCCGCTTAGTTCCGTCATGTGATCCTCTCCTCGTGTTCGCGGGATCGCGGCCGCTGGCGCCGCGACGAAGTGCTCAGCGTTCCTCCGCGGTCGACTCGCCGCCCACGACGCGGGCGAGGACGAGCGCGAACAAGATCACCGCGCCGTCGATCGCCTCGATCCAGTAGTTGGACACGTTCGCCAGGTCAAGGATGTCCTGGACGATGCCGAGCAAGATCACGCCGGAAGCCGCGCCGATCATGTTGCCGCGGCCGCCCTTCAGGCTCACCCCGCCGATCACCGCGGCGGCGAAGACGTTGAAGATGATGCCTTCCTGGTAGCCCTGCTGGCCCGTGACGGCGGACACGCGGCCCGCCTCCATCAGCCCGCCGATCGCGGCGAGGATGCTGCCCGTGACGTAGACGCCGATCTTGATCCGGTCGATCTTGATGCCCGCCGCCCTGGCGGCCGCGGGGTTGCCGCCGACGGCGTAGATGGCGCGGCCCGTGCGGTGGTAGCGCAGGAACAAGCCGGTCAGGACGAAGATGACCACGGCGACGATCAGCGAGACCGGCACCTGGCCGATCGACGCGGAACCGAGGTAGGCGAACGGCCCGGGCAGGTTGAACAGGGTCTGCGCCTTGACGATGCCGTTCTGCAGGCCGGCGAGGACGATCGTCATGCCCAGGGTCACGATGAACCCGTTCAGCCGGCCCTTCACGATCAGCAGGCCGTTGAGGAGGCCGATAGCCGCGCCGACGGCGAGCAGGACCAGGATGCCGAGATACGGGCTCCAGTCAGTGCCGTCGCCGTAGGCCGCCACCGGCACGATCAGCCAGGCCGCGACCATCGGCGCCAGGCCGTAGGTGCCCTCAAGCGACAGGTCCATGCCGCCGATCATGAGGATCAGGCTCTCGCCGACAACGACCACGCCGAGCGCCGAGCTCTGCTCCCCGATGCCCGCGAAGTTGGAGACCGTCAAAAAAGCCGGGCTGACCACGGCCCCGACGACGATCAGCACGACCAGGACCGGCAGCAGCGCCACTTCCCGCAGCACGCCCACATTCATGGTGCGCAGGGCCGACCCGACTCCGCTTCGCCGCGGCGGCACTGTCCCCGTGCCGCCGTCGGCGACGGTCGTAGTGTTCGAGGTCATTTGTCTGCCTCCTGGGAGATTCCCTCGGTCGCGACGATGAGTTCGTCTCTGTCGAAGGGCGGCTCGGTGAATTCGGTGAAGACCTCGCCGTGGACCAGGACGATGATCCGGTCGCAGATGTCGAGGTCTGAAAGCTCGTCACTGCACAGCAGCACGCCAGCCCCCCCATCCTGGCCAGCCCCCCCGTCCTGGCCAGCACTGCCGCGCGCGACGTCGGCGAGCGAGCTGAGCAGCAGTTCCTTGGACGCCACATCCACGCCGCGGGTCGGGGTGATCGCAACGATGAGCGATGGCTCGTGCGCGAGGGTCCGCGCGACGGTGACCTTCTGCTGGTTGCCGCCGGACAGCTCGCCGACCGGCTGGCCAGGCCCGGACGACACCAGCGACAGCCTGCTCGTGAACGGGGCGGCGGCGGCCACCCGCCGGGCCGGGCTCAGCACGCCGAGCCGGCCGGCCAGCTGTTTCGTGATGGTCATGGTGGCGTTCTCGGCGACGCCGAGGTGCGGGACGAAGCCTTCGGCGTGCCGGTCCTCGGGGATGTAGCCGATGCCCGCGCGCTGGGCGACGTCGCGCTGCCCTGGCGGGACAAGCCTGCCGCGCATCCGGATCTCACCGTCCGCGTGTTCCTCCGCGCCGGCGACCACCCGGCCGATCGTGGCGACGCCCGCGCTGAGCAGGCCCGTGACGCCCACGACCTCGCCGGCGTGCACCCGCAGCGACACCCCCGCGAGCCGCCCGCGGGAAGAGTCACTGCTCAGGCCGGAGACCTCCAGGACCACGTCGCCCCTGGCAACGGCGGATGCCTGCCTTCGCACGGTGACCGTATTCGCGGTGACCGTATTTGGTTCGGCAGAAGGCTCTTGAACGTCCCCCACCATGGCCGCTACCAGGCCATCCCTGGTCAGGTCCGCGGTCGGCGCCGCCAGGACGAGTTCCCCGTCGCGGAGCACGGCGACGTCCTGGCAGATCTCGAAGACCTCTTCCAGGTGGTGCGAGATGTACAGGACGGCGACGCCGCCCGCGGTGAGCTGGCGCACTCGTTCGAACAGCCGCCTGGCCGCCTCGCGTTCGAGGGCCGCGGTCGGCTCGTCGAGCAGCACGCACTTCGAGCCGCGGGCGAGTGCCCGCGCGATCTCCACGACCTGCAGTTGCTCGACGGACAGGTTCCGGCACAGCGTCTGCGCCGGGATGTCGAAGCCCCACTCGCGCATGATGTCCCTGGTCCTGTCCCGGACCTCACGCCAGCTGACCACGGGGGACATCGCGCCGAGGAACACGTTCTCGGCGACCGACAGGTCCGGCACGATCATCGAGTGCTGGAAGACGGTCGCGATCCACTCATGCCAGCGCGTGATGTTGCCGGAGCGGGGCGCGGGTTCGCCGCCGAACAGCACGGTCCCGGCGTCCGGCTCGTAAAGGCCTGACAGGACGGAAACGAGCGTTGACTTGCCGGCTCCGTTGCGCCCGACGAGGCCGAGACACTGGCCGGCCTTGATAGAGAGGCTGACCCCGCGCAGGGCGCGGGTCGTGCCGAAGCGCTTCTCGATGCCGGCTACCTCTACGAGCGCCTGGCCGCTGGGAGTCATCTTCAGGTCCATTCCTGATCGGGTGGCCGGCGCCCCGTGCGGGGCACCGGCCACCGGGACGTTAGGACGAGGCGGACGACGCGCAGACGCCACCGTGAGCCGCGCCGTACACGTTGCCCCAGAGGCTCGCGTCCGAGACCGGGGTCGTGGTGAACGAGGCGGGCAGCCCGTCGACCGGGGTCGCGACCGACAGCGCGGTAGCGACCTTGGTGACGAACGGCGCGACGATCGGGTCGACGAGGTTGCTGTCCCCGTCGAACGGCTCGTTCTGCAGTTCGGGCGCGCCGCCGCCGGGCTGGCCGGCCTTGAGCGTCACGCCGTCGGCCGCGTCCTTGGCATAGGTCAGCGCGTACTGGGCGTACAGGTTCGCGGGCTGGGACTGGGACGCGGAAACCGTCCCGTTGCCGATGTCGCACATCTCGAACGGCACGCCGTCATCGCTGACCACGATCGTGTTCGTCAGGTTCTTGCTCTTCAGCAGCGGGATGATGCCGGTGTCCGGGCTCGACCACTGCGAGTAGATGGCCTTGAGGTTCGACCCGTAGGCGTTGATGGCGTTCTGCGCGTCGGTGACGCCCGTCGCGTCCGTCCACACGGTCGGGTCCTTGAGGAGCTTCACGCCGGGGTCGTTCGCCGCCATGCAGGAGTCGAAGGCGTTCGTCCGGTCGATGCCGTTGGACGAGGTGAGGTCGCCTTCCAGGTCCAGCACGTAGCCGGACTTGACCTTGCTCGAGATATACGCGCAGGCGTCCTGCCCGTAGAGCGTGTTCGAGGCGCGGACCACGATGTACACGTGGCCGACGCCGACGATCGTGTCGACGGAGACAAGCTGGACGTGGTGCGCCGTCGCGTAGCTGATCGCCGGGGCGAGGCTGGTGGCCGTCTCCGGGTTCACGATGATGGCCTTGGCGCCCTCGTCCACCAGGTTCTCGATCTGCTGGTTCTGCAGGCTGGCGCTGGCGCTGGCGAGCAGCGGGCCAAGCAGCTTGATGTGCATCTGCTGCGCGTACTGCTGCTCGTAGTTGATGTACGCGGCCCAGAACGCGGTGTTGTTGTAGGTCAGGTCGACGCCGATCGTGACCTGGCCGGACGACGAACCCGAGGTGCTCCCTGACGCGGTGCTGGCGCCTGAGCCGCTGGAACTGCTGCCGCAGGCTGCGACGAGGAGTCCGGCGGCGGCCAGGGCAACGGTGCCGAACAGACGTCTGTGGAATCTCATGGCTCTCCTAACGCGGGTCGGAAGCTACGGACTGAAGGTGGATTAGTTGCTGCCAGACGGCTCCGCCGGGGAACTCGTAGTCACGCAGCGTTTCGGGCCGCAGGGTGGTGGAAAATCCCGCCGCCGACGGCGCGAGGTACCGGCCGCCGACAACGCGCACGGGATCGGTGAAGTGCTCGTGCAGGTGGTCGACGTACTCGAGGACGCGGTCCTCCGCCGTCGCCGCGACCCCGACGAAGTCGTACATCGCGAGGTGCTGGACCATCTCGCACAGGCCGACGCCGCCGGCGTGCGGGCAGATGGCGACACCGAACTTGGCGGCGAGCAGCAGGATCGCCAGGTTCTCGTTCACGCCCGCCACCCGGCAGGCGTCGATCGTCAGCACGTCGGCCGCACGGGCCTGCAAAAGCTGCTTGAAGATCACCCGGTTGGCGACGTGCTCCCCGACGGCGATCTTGATCGGCGCGATCGAGGACTTGATGGCGGCCAGGCCGAGGATCTCGTCCGGGCTCGTCGGCTCCTCCACCCAGTACGGGTTCCAGGGGGCGATCGCGGCGATAGCCGATTCCGCCTGCGCCACGCCCCAGCGCTGGTTGGCGTCCACGGCGATGCGGATGTCCGGGCCCACCGTCCGCCTCGCCAGGGCCATGCGCCGGGCGTCGGCGGCGGAGTCGGCACCGACCTTCAGCTTGATCTGCGTGAAACCATCGGCGACCGCCTGCAGGGAAAGCTCGGCCAGCTTCTCGTCGGAGTACCCGATCCAGCCGGGTGTCGTGGTGTACGCCGGGTGGCCCCTGCGCTCGAGTTCGGCTATCCGCCCGGCCTTGCCGGCCTGCGCGGCGCGCAGGATGGCCAGGGCCTCGTCCGGGGTCAGCGCGTCTTCCAGGTAACGGAAGTCGACCAGCGCGACGATCTGCTCGGGGGTCATGTCTGCGAGCAGTCGCCACAGCGGCTTGCCCGCCACCTTGGCGGCGAGATCCCACGCGGCATTGACGACGGCGCCGATCGCCATGTGCATGACGCCCTTTTCCGGGCCGAGCCAGCGAAGCTGACTGTCACCGACCATGCCGGCGCTGAATCCGCCGAGGTCACCGATGATGTCCGCGACGTATTTGCCGACGACGTGCTCGCTCAGCGTCGCGATCGCGGCGACCACGACGTCATTGCCGCGGCCGATGGTAAAGCACAGCGCGTGACCCTCAAGGCCCTCGGCATCCGTGCGGAGCACGGCGTAGGCCGCCGAGTAGTCGGGATCCGGGTTCATCGCATCCGACCCGTCGTGCTCGAGCGAGGTGGGAAAGCGGACGTCATAGCAGTCAAGCGCGACGATTCTGGCGCCGGACCCGTCGACTGCGGCATCGGGTGCCGCCGGAATCGTGCCGGGTTCGTCTGGCTGCACACGCGTCACTTGCGCTCCTAGGAGGATGCAAACATCGGATCTATTGATCGGATGTTTACACTCCGCCCGCCCTGGGCGCAAGGGGTTAATTGTCTATAAATTGCTGCTAAATGAACCGCGGTGACGATCCGGTCTCACCGAGACATGGGGTCTTTACAGACACGGCAGACAGTCGTATAAAGCAGTTCGGCCTCAAAACATCGGATCACGACAAGGGCAGCCCGCCGTAACGCTGCCGGCATTCGACTCACTCGCCGTGGAGGCATCAGTGTCACTGAGTTCGTCGTTCCCGTCCGGTCCCGCATCATCTCCGCCGACAAGACACCGGTCGCGGCGGCTCGTCGCGGTCGTCGCCGCCGTGCTCACCGCCACCTCCGGCCTGGTGCTCGCGGGCGCGCAGGCATCCGCGCGGGCCGGCGTCACATCGGCGGCCACCTCGGCCAGCGCGGCCAGCACAGCCACCTCGGCAAGCGCGGCCACGACGGCGTGGCGCGACGGGTCCTTCGACCTCAACCCCGACGGCGTGGTCAGCCGCGACGACATCGTGCTCGGCCAGCCCGACATCGACCCGGCTCAGTCCATCCCCCTCGGCAACGGCGACCTCGGCGTCGCGGCCTGGGCGGCGAACGGGTTCACCGCCCAGCTCAACAGGTCCGACACCATGCCCGACCGCAAGTCACCCGGCCAGGTGAACATCCCGGGCTTGTCGGTGATCTCGCACGCGTCAGACTTCACCGGCCGCCTCAACCTGGCCGACGGCGTCCTGGAAGAGTCCGGCGGCGGCATGTCCATGAAGGCGTGGGTCTCCACCGCCAAGGACGAACTGATCGTCGACGTCACGGGCGCGAACCCGAACGTGACCCAGACCGCGTCGATCTACCTCTGGTCCGGCCGCACCCCCGCCGCGACGGTGAGCGGGACGACGGGCACGCTCGCGCAGACGTGGGTCGACAACTCGGGTTACGGCGCCAGCGGGAAGACCTTCGGGTCGCTGGCCGCGATCACCGCGGGCGGCCGCGACGTGCAGACCGCCGTCACCAGCCCGGTGAAGATCACGACGACCTTCAAGCCGAACGCCGACGGCCAGTTCCGCATTGTCGTCGCCGCGCCGCACTGGGCCGGCGGCACCGCGACCGACACCGCCGGCGTCACCGCGACGAAGCTCATCGGCAACGACGCGAACGTCCCCGTGCAGGCACTCCTTGGCACCCAGGAAGCCTGGTGGAACGGCTTCTGGTCGCACTCCGGCCTCGTGGAGATGAACTCCTCCGACGGCAGCGCCGCCTACCTCGAGAACCTGCGGACCCTCTACCTGTACGACGAGGCCGCCAGCGAGAAGGCGGGCACCTACCCGGGCAGTCAGGCCGGCGAGGCCGACATGTTCGACTGGGACGAGGACACGCAGACCTGGGCGCCCAACGACTACTGGATCTGGAACCTCCGCGGTGAGATCTCCGCGAACATGAGCTCGGGCAACTACCAGCTCAACACGCCGATCTTCGACATGTACATCAGCGACCTGCCGGCGATCGAGGCGTGGACCAAGGCGCAGATGGGCGGCCTGCCGGGCGCCTGCGTGCCGGAGACCATGAGCTTCAACGGCAACGGCTACTACAGCGACGGCCCGGTGCCCTCGGACGCCTCGTGCGCCCTGGCGGCCTCGCCGCAGTGGAACGCGGAGGACATCACCAGCGGCTCCGAGATGTCGCTGTACATGTGGGAACAGTACGAGGGCACCGGCAACCTCGCGTTCCTGAAGAAGGCGTTCCCGTTCATGGAGGCCACCGCGCAGTTCCTGCTCGCCTACCAGCAGGTGGGCTCCGACGGGCTGCTGCACGCGGTCGCGAACGCGCACGAGACCCAGTGGGCGGTACAGGACCCGACGACGGACATCGCCGCCGATAACGCGATCTTCCCGATCATCGGGGAGGCCGCGAAGCTGGTGGGCGACACGTCGGCCAAGGACCCGCTCCTCGCCCAGTTCACCAAGGCCATCACGGAGATCCCGCCGTACCCGCGCACGGACGACGCGACCAGGACGCAGCTGCTCAACCCGGACTACACGCAGGCGGAGACGCAGGCGGCGGACGCGACCGGCACCGACATGATCGCGATCTCCTACCAGCCGACGGCGACGCGGCGCAACGACGAGAACATCGAGCTCGAGCCGCTGTGGCCGTGGGACGACGTCAGCGACCAGGACGCGAACCTGTTCGCCCTTGAGCAGCGCAGCTACGCGAACCGGCCGAACGTCGGCGGCAACGACTGGTCCTACGACGCGGTCGACGCCGCCAGGCTCGAGGAGCCGAGCCAGGTGCAAAGCGACCTGACCTCGCTCACCGAGACGCACCAGGTCTACATCAACGGCCTGGCCGACATCGGCTCCACCGTCGGCTACCAGCCGTACCAGGAGCAGTCGGCGAACGTCGCGGTCGCGGTCGACGAGGCGCTCGCCCAGGACTACGACGGCATCATCCGGTTCGCCCCGGCGTGGCCGTCGGACTGGAACGTCAGCGGAACGGTCTACGTGCAGCGGGGCGACAAGGTCGACGTGCAGGTCGAGAACGGCCAGCTCGTCACCGCGGCGATCCAGGCCGCCACAAGCGGCGTGCTCACGGTGAAGAGCCCGTGGCCGGGTCAGCAGGTCGAGGTCGTCTCGGGCAGCGGCCAGCATCAGGTCATCACGACGACCGCGACGAGCGACACGTTCACGTTCAGCGCCCAGGCCGGTCAGTCCTACCTGGTCGAGCAGGTGTCCGCGCCCACCACGAGCCTGCCCTGCCAGCCCGTCACCGGCACCCCGGCGACGGCCGACAAGCACCTCGGCGACGTCCAGATCGGGCTCGACCCGGCCGGCGCGGCCAGCACCGCGACCGTCGGCACCGTGCTCGGTGCCACCAACACCGGCTACGGCGTCACCCAGGCCGGCTACACCTCCGCGGGCGAGTCCGCCGCGACCACCGCGTCGGACGTGGCCGGGCTTAGCGCCCGCACCACCACCGGCTCGGCCGCGGAAAACGACATGTACTTCACGATCGACCCGTCCGTGGCGGCGACGTCCAGTTACGACGCGACCGTCAAGGTCTCGTACTACGACTCGGGCACCGGCACGATCGCGCTGCAGTACGACAACGGAACAAGCGACCCCGACCACACGGCGGGCACGATCACGCTGACGGGCAGCGACACGTGGAAGACGGCGACGTTCACGATCGACGGCGCCTACTTCGGCGGCGACGAGGCGGTAGCGCCCGGAACCACGGGCGGCGCCGACTTCCGGCTCGACGCGCAGCAGCCGATCACCGTGCACAGCGTCGGCGTGTCTGTCACCGGGCCGGCGGTCCCGGCGACCACGCAGTTCCCGCCCGCGCCGGCGATCACCACGCCGAAGGGCGGCCAGACCCTCACCCTGGACTCGTCGATCTCCGGCACGTCCGAACCCGGCGCCTCGGTGACCGTGTCCGACGTCTCCGCCACGGGGGGGTCCACGGGGGATTCGGCAACACCGGGTTCGGCAACACCGGGTTCGGCAACACTGTGCACGGGCACCGCGAGCGACAGCGGCGCCTGGAGCTGCGCGCCGAGCAGCGGGCTCACCAGCGGCAAGCAGACCGTCACGGCGACCGCGACCGACCCGACCGGGTTCGCCAGCGGCTCGTCGGCCGCGGTCAGCTTCGACGCCTCCGATCTGCCGCCGGGCACCGCGGTCGTCGGCTCGGTCGTGGGGCCGACCGACTACGCCTACGGCATGAGCGAGAACAACGCCGCCTACGACGGGCCGGCGACCGGCTCCGACATCGACGGGCTGTCCGCCCTGACGAGCACCGATAGCAACATCTACTTCGGCATCGATAACTCGGTCGCGGACGCCGGCGATTACGCCGCGACGTTCAAGGTGGAGTACTACGACTCGGGGACGGGCTCGTTCCAGGTCCAGTACGACAATGGGACGTCGAACCCGTACGCGGCCGCGACGCCGGACATCCCGCTCACCAACACCGGCACCTGGAAGACCGCGACGGTCACCGCGACCGGCGCGTACTTCGGCGGCCTGCAGAACGGGGGCGCCGACTTCCGGCTGCGGAACGGCAGCGGGCAGGTGACGGTGCACAGCGTCGTCGTGACGATCAGCGGCGACGGCGTCGCGGACGTCACGGACTTCCCGCCGCCGGCGGCGATCACCTCGCCGGCGGCCGGGGCCACCGTGACGACGACGCCGACGGTGTCCGGCACCAGCGAGCCCGACGCGGCCGTGACCGTCGACGCGGGAGGCTCCGCCGTCTGCACCGCGACCGCCTCTGACAGCGGTGCCTGGTCGTGCGCCCCGGCCACCCCGCTCGCCGACGGCGCCTACACGCTCACGGCGACCGCGGCCGACGCCGTCGCCAGCCCGGTCACCTCCCCGCCGGTGGCGGTGACGGTGGCGGGCTGAGGTTCCGCGAAAGACCCGAAGCCGCGGCGGCGTTCAGACTGCCTCGGGAACTGGCGCGTCCGCGGCTTCGGGGCCGGCCATCGTGGCGGCGGCCTCGGAGTCGCGGACGAACGCGGAGCAGATCACTCCCAAGACCATCAGGCCAGCCGCGAACGCGAACGCGACGTGGAATCCGGTCAGGTCGGCGGGACCGGCGTGCGAAGCGCCCAGGATCGTGCCGATGAGCGCCACGCCGACAGCCGCGCCGGCCTGGCGGAGCGTGTTCAGCAGTGTGGATGCCTGGCCGGTCTGCGCCGCCGAGATCGTCGCCATGCCGGCCGTCTGGGACGGCGACATCGCGAAGCCGAACGATGCGCCCGTGAAGAACATCAGCACCGGGATCAGCCACGACGCGGTCGACGGCCCGGCGAACGCCATGCCGCCGATCGTGCACACCGTGCCGATCATCCCCGCCGTCATGAGCCGCCGCGGACCGAACCTCGCATACAGGCGCGTCGTGATCTGGATACCCGTCATCCCGCCCAGGGCTTCGGTGAAGGTGCACAGGCCGGAATGCAGGGCACTGAAGCCGAGGCCGTTCTGCAGCAGGAGCGGTACGAGGAACAGGATGCCGAAGAACCCGGCGCCGGAGAACGTGAGCTGAAGGGTCGTGACCCGGAACAAGCGGTCGGCGTAGATCCGCAACTCAAGCAGCGGACTGGCCGCCCGGAGTTCGACGATCGTAAACGCCGCGAGCAGCAGCACACCCGGGATAAGGGTGCCCATGATCCGGGGCGAGCCCCAGCCCGCCGACGCGCCGGTCGTCATCGCGTACATGAACAGCGGGAACCCGGCCGCGGCGAGGAGAAAGCCGGGAAGGTCGAAGCCGCCGGCGGGGTGCTCGGATCCGGCGGGCAGGAAGATCATGCCGAAGATGAGGGCCGCGACGCCGATCGGCACGTTGATGAAGAAGATCCAGCGCCAGGACAACCCGTCGACGAGCAGTCCGCCGATCACCGGGCCGGACGCCGGCGCGAGCAGCGTGGGCACCATCAGCACCCGGTTCGCCCGGATCCGTTCCGCCGGCGGGAACGCGCGGAACAGCATCGCCATCCCCACCGGCACCAGCATCCCGCCGCCGATTCCCTGGACCGCGCGGAACGTGACCAGTTCAGGCAGCGACGTCGAGAGCCCGCACATCGCGGACGCCACCGTGAAGATCGCGATCGAGCCCAGCATCACATGCTTGGGCCCGAGTCGGTCCCCGATCCACCCCGACGCCGGCATGACGACCGCGAGCGTCACCAGATAGGCGGTCACCACACCGCTCACCGCGGCCAACTGGACGCCGAAATCCCTGCTCAGAGTCGGCAATGCGACGTTGACCACGGTCTGGTCCATGATGTTGATGAACATCGCGGACACGAATACCGTCGCGACGACGGCCTTGGGGGACAGCGAAACCTTCACAGGTCTTCTACAAGATCACATATGTATCGTTCTGTTCCCGTTTTGTCTTATTACTTCTTACGGCCGGGGCTGAGGCGGCGCATGCGGCTCCAGGTCACGATCAGGCAGACCACGCCGAGGGCCATCATGATGCCGATGTCCATTCCCCAGTTCGCGGCGGTCTGGGTCCACAGGGGGTCGGGGGTCGTCTTCGGCTCGATCACGTTCAGGTTGATCGTGGCGGCCATCGTGGACATGCCCCAGCGGGCGGGGGCGATCCAGGACAGCTGGGCCAGCCCCGTGTGGCCGGCCAGCGGGAACACGCAGCCGGACAGCACTACCTGGACCATCGTGAGGATCACGAGCGCGGGCATGGTCTTCTCGGAGGTGGAGACGATCGAGGAGACCGCCAGGCCGAGGCACATGCTGACGAAGGCGAGCAGCGCGACGCCGATCAGCAGTTCCAGCAGCGGATTGTGCCGCAGGATCGCGCCGGTCGCCGGCATCATCCGGCCCAGGAGGCCGACGAGGACGATGATCAGCGCCTGCAGGATGCTTACCGCCCCGAGGACGATCACCTTCGACGCGACGTAGGCGCCGCACGACAAGCCGGCCGCCCGTTCGCGCTTGAAGATGTCGAGTTCTTTCACGATCTCGCGAACCGAGTTCGCGGTGCCCGCCAGGCAAGCGCTCAGCACCAGCACGAGCAGCAGCGTGATGACGTCCGCGTTGGTGCCCGGCAGGCCGCCGAGGCCTTCGGGGGAAGGCATCAGGCGCAAGAGCGCGCCCAGGATGAGCGGCAGCAGGCCGGCGAACATCAGGTAGCCCCTGTCCGCCGCGATCACGCGGACGTAGCGGCGGGACAGGGTGAAGGTCTGGCGGAGCTTGCCCCGCGGCTTCGGCGGCGCGGGCTCCTCGGGCGCGGTGCGCGCCGCCGCGCCGGGGCGCGACGGACGCGGCGCCATCGGCGCGACCACGTACATCTGGTAAGCCGGGGAAGCCTTGAACTTCCCGCTCCAGTCCTCCTTCGGCTTGGTCTCGAGCTCCTTGAAGACGTCCGCCCAGTCCTGGCAGCCGAAGTACTCCAGGCCCTCGGCCGGCGGTCCGTAGAAGGCCATCCGGCCGCCGGGAGCGAGCACGAGCAGGCGGTCGCAGATGCTCACCTGGTCAATGTCGTGCGTGATCACCACGACCGACCGGCCGTCGTCGGCGATGTCCCGCAACTGCTGCATGAACTCGCGCTTGTGGTACGCGTCCAGCGGTGAGGTCGGCTCGTCGAGGAACAGCATGCTCGGCTGCGTCAGGAGTTCGGTAGCGATGCACGCCCGCTTGCGCTGGCCGCCTGACAGCTTCTCGAAACGGGTATTGGCGTGCTCGCTCATGTCGAGATCGTCAAGGACCTCTTCGATGCGCGCCCGCCGCTCCCGCCTGCTCGTGTCGGCCGGAAAGCGGAGCTCCGCCGAGTATCCGAGCGCCGCCCGGGCCGTGAGCTGGACGTGGGTGACGTCCTGCTGGGGCACCAGGCCGATGCGGTGCCGGAGTTCCGCGTACTCCTTGTACAGGTCGCGGTTGTCGTATAGCACCTCGCCCGAGTTCGCCGGGCGCATCCCGACGAGCGCGTTGAGCAGCGTTGACTTGCCGGAGCCCGCCGGCCCCGCGATCGCCACGAAGGACTTGCCTGGGATCGGGAAGGTCATCTCGTCGACGAGCACTTTCCCGCCGGCCACGACGACGCGCAGGTCGCGGGCCTCGAACGGGACGTCGCCGGTGTCGACGAACTGCCGCAGCTCACCGTCGGCCAGGCGGAAGGTCGAGTGCCCGATGGCGATGATGTCGTTGTCGCTGACCTCGGCCTGCGCGACTTTCTCGCCGTTCACGAACGTGCCGTTGTGGCTGCCCAGGTCGACGATCTCGTAGCGGCCGCTCCGGGACATGCGGAGTTCGGCGTGCCTGCGGGAGACGCTCAGGTCGTCGACGGCCAGGTCGTTGTCCGCGGTGCGCCCGATCCGCATGATCCGCGCCGGAAGCGGAAGGCGCTGCGTCGGTATGCGGTCGACGCCCGGAAGGAACACGCTCATCGGGTCGTGCGCCGGCGCGGGCGGCGCGGCAGGCACCGGGGCGGGCATCGGCGGCGGGGCGGGCACGGGCGCCGGGGCCGGCTGCGCGGCGGGCACGGGCGCCGGGGCGGGCTGCGGATCGAGACGGATCAGCGGCCCGTCTTCCGCGTTGCCAAGCCGGAGGACGGAGGTGGTGCTGATCGTGAGCCGGGTCAGCCGCTGCGTGCCGGCGAACGTGCCGTTGGTGCTGCCCGCATCTTCGAGTACCCAGGTGGGGCCATCCGCGCGCAGCACCGCGTGCCGCCAGGAAACGCGCGGGTCTTCTATGACGATGTCACCGTCGGGATCGCGGCCGATATGGTATTCGGTTCCGCCGCGCAAATGGTGATCAGACCGCCGTGTCCGAACGAGAATCCGCGGCGCGACCTGCGCTTCTTGCGTAACAGGATTTGTCACCGCATCCTCCCGTACATCCTGCCCCATGCATGATTACGGGCATACGGCACGCCCGGTTCACCCCGTCTCGTAGGTTCTTGCGAGAGACTTCACCTGAGTGCAGATCTCAGACGCTAAATTCTGAATGCGATGAACTGTAACCACCATACCGACGTCTATACATTTGGGTGTCACAGTCCCGGGGGTACGCGAGAATGAGCACTGATCCGACCCGGCCAATGCCGCAGCGGTCTCAGCCGGCGGGAGACGCGGGAGCGCTGGCACGGCAACGGGTGCTCGAGCAGCAAGAAAGCAGAAAACTGCGCCGCCACCCGGTACGGCGCTGGGTCATCGCGCTCTTCACCGTCTTCGTGGTCGTCGTTCTGCTGGTCATCGGCGACCGGGTGGCGAACGCGGTGGCCGAGAACGACATCGCCGAGCAGATCCAGTCCTCGGGTTTCCCGCTGAAGCCCTCGGTGACGATCACCGGATTCCCGTTCCTCACCCAGGTCGCCGCGCACGACATCCACCAGATCGACATTTCCGCGAGCAACATCCCGGCGGGACCGATCGAGCTCTCCAGCCTGCACGCGACGGCGACAGGCGTGCACCTCAACTCCGGCTTCAACGGCGGGACGGTCGACCAGATCAACGGCACCGCGCTTGTCACGTTCGCCGCGATCGCCAGCGCGAGCGGCGGGAGTTCCGTCCTGTCGGTCTCCGCGGCCGGATCGGACACGGTGGCGATCAGCGCGGGCGGCGTGTCTATCGGCGACGCCAAGATATCGATCACCGGCGCGAACCAGGTCAGCATCGAACCGGTCAGTAACGGCGGCATCGTCAGCGGCATCCTTGGCGCCATCGGCGGCAACTCGTTCAACGGCTTCTCGTTCACCGTGCCCAAGCTCCCCGCCGGACTGCAGCTCAAGAGCGTCTCCGTCTCGGCGCAGGGCGTGGCGATCGGCGTCTCGGCACACGACACCCAGCTAAGCCAGTGACCTTATACCCTTGTCGTGGTGAGCGCATACCCGAACCAGCCCCCGGGCGGGTGGCCACAGCAACCGCCCTCCTACACAGGTCGCCCCGACTACGCGGGCAGCACGGGCGCGCCGGAGTACCAGCGCGCGGTGCGCCGCCGCCGCAGACGCGGGCGCGGCTGGATCGCTTTGCTTATCATCCTTGTGCTGCTGGCCGTGGCGTTCGTGATCGGCGACCAGGTCACGCGTTCGTACGCGCAGAACATGATCGCCGCCAAGTTCCAGTCCGAAGGCCTGCCCGTCAAGCCCGACGTGAGCATCAAGGGGTGGCCGTTCCTCACGCAGGTCGCCGAGCGCGACGTGGGCACGATTGACATCAGCGCGAGCAACTTCCGGGAAGACCAGATCGACATCGCGAGCTTCAACGCCACGGCAAGCGGCGTCCATATCAACTCCAGCTACAACGGCGCGACGATCGACTCGATCACCGGCACCATCCTTGTCACGTACTCCTCGGTGGCCAGCGCCGCCGGCATCTCGGGCGCCACGATCACCCCCGACCCCGCGGCGGGCCCCGACGTCGCGAAGGTCAGCGACGGCCCGCTCAGCACGACCGCGAAGGTCTCCCAGACGGGCCCGTACCAGCTCACCTTCCAGTTGCAGGCCATCCAGGGACTGCCGATCTCGGTGCCCTCGTACACGCTGAACCTGCCGCACTTCCCCTCAGGCATCGAGGTCTCAGGGGTCGCGGTAACCGCCCAGGGCCTGCAGATCGCGGTCACCGCTCACGACACCACGCTGTCCCAGTAGCACGCTGCCCGAATGCCACCCTTGCCCGAATAGCACGCTGCCGGAGTAAGGGGGCGGACGCGACGAGCCCGTCAGCGTTCGGCTAGATGGGAACGAATGATCGAGTCGTAGTCAGGGTCGGGGGTCAGGCCCAGCCGCGCGCCCCGGGCCGACACGATGCGGGACGGCCAGTTGGCCAGCACGCGCTGCAGGTCCGGGTCGGGCACGAAGTCGATCAGTTCCGCGGCGGACGGTCCCGCTACCCGCGTCAGGGCGGCCACCATCTCCGCCACGCTCACGGCGAGCGCGGGCAGGTTGACCGCGGTCCGCGCGCCCCACTCACCATCCGAAGCCGACGCCGCGCGCAGCAGCCCCGCGATCGCCTTTCCCGGCGAGGCGAGCACCGCCTCCGTGGCGGGATCGACCGGGCAGACCGCCCGGATACCCGCCAGAGGTTCCCGGATGATCCCGGACAGGAACCCCGAAGCCGCCGCGTTCGGCCGCCCCGGCCGCACGCTGATGGTCGCCAGCCGCAAGGCCCGCCCGCGCAGGAACCCCTTCCGCGTGTAGTCGGCGAGGAGGTACTCACCGACCACCTTCTGCGTCCCGTAACTGGTCTGCGGGACGGGCATCGTGTCGTCCCCGACGGAGCCAGCCCCGAACACCGCCACCGAACTCGCGTACACGACCACCGGGGTGGTCCCGGCGCCGCGGCAGGCGGCGAGCAGGTTCTGCGTCCCGCGGAGGTTGGCGCGCATCCCCAGGTCGAAGTCCGCCTCGCACTCGCCGCTCACCGCCGCCGCGAGATGAAAGACAACATCCATTCCCCGCAACGATCCCCGGTGTTTCCCCTCATCCACCGTCCCCAGGTCGGCGGTCACCGAGTCCACCCTGGGATCCGCCGCGAGGTCAGCGGGCACGCTCCCCTGGTCCAGCAGCGTGAGCCGTGCTAGCGGGCGCGCTTCGCCTCCCGCCAGCACGAGTTCCCCTGCCTTGAGGATTTCCCTGGCGAGCCTCGCGCCGAGGAAACCCGCGCCGCCTGTGATGAGGACGTTCACTGGTCCGGTGTTCGCTGGTCCGGCGTTCGCTGGTCCGGCGTTCGCTGGTCCGGCGTTCATGCCGGGATGACGTCCGCCACGATGACGGTGACATTGTCAGGGCCGCCGCCGTCGATGGCGAGCTTGACCAGGTCCGCGGCGGCCTGGTCGCGGTCCTGCACGGACAGCAGCACGCGGGCGATCTCGGCCGGGGCCACGACGCCGTGCAGGCCGTCGGAACTCAGCATGTACCGGTCGCCGGCACGCGCCTGGAACACCTCCAGATCCGGCTGGAAGTCGTGCTGCCCGTCAAGGGCGCGCAGCAGGAGCGCACGCTTGGGATGCGAGGCGGCCTCCGCCTCGGTGATCTTGCCCTCGTCCAGGAGGGATTGCACGAGCGTGTGGTCGTGCGTGATCTGAAAGACCTCTCCGTCCCGCACCAGGTAGGCGCGCGAGTCGCCGATATGCACCAGGCCCAACTGGTCACCGGACCACAGCAGCGCGGTGAGCGTGGTGCCCATGCCGCGCAGCGACGGGTCGGCGCTCTGCATCTCGCGCAGCGTCCCGTCGGCACGGCGCACGGCGTGGTCAAGCGCATTCAGCAGTTCACCGGACGGCACGTCGACGTCAAGGGATTTCAGCGCTTCGATGACGGCGGCGCTGGCGACCTCGCCGTGCGCGTGGCCGCCCATGCCGTCCGCGACGGCGAGCAGTCGCCCGCCGGCGTAGGCGGAGTCCTCGTTGCCCTCGCGGATCAGGCCGATGTCCGTGCGGACCGCGTACCTGATGGTGAGCGGCTCACTAGTCGATTCAGTCATGTTCGCGTCCATAGTCGCGTCCTTTCCGGACAGATAAGCGATGAGGAACGACCCGAGCTTGCGCTTGGCGGCGGCTTCCGCCTCGATCTTCTCCAGGTAGCAGGACACTTCCAGCGCGGCGGCGGCCGAGGGAAGCGAGACCACCGAGCGGATCGTAGCGAGCGGCATGCCGATGCGCCGCAGCCACGCCACGAGCCTGGCCTGCTCAAGCTGGGCCGGGGTGTAGAACCGGTAGCCGTTGACGGGGTCGACGTGAGCGGGCCGCAGCAGCCCGAGGTCGTCATACAATCGCAGCGCCTTGCGTGACAGCCCGGAAGCCCGGACGAACTCCCCGATGCTCAGCAGTGCCACGTGCCGCCTCCTCGTGCCCGGGCACCATGCCCGGCCCCCTCAGGCTGGGGTTTGCCCCTAGGGCGAAGTCAAGTCGTTCGCGTGCAGGTTACGGCACGAGAACCGCGGCGCCATCGAATTTCCCGGCTTTCAGGTCGAGAAGAGCCTGGTCCGCGCGGTCCAGGCCGTACCGGTGGGTCGTGACCTCCAATTTGTGCGCCCCGGCGAACCGCAGGAATTCCCGCGCGTCTTCGCGGGTATTCGAAGTCACGCTCCGCAGCTGCCGTTCCTGGAATAGGTACCTGTCATAGGACATAACCGGAATATCCGACAGATAGATTCCCGCGATCGCCAGCGTCCCGCCCCGGTCAAGCGCTTCGAGGGCGGGCAGGACGAGGTCCCCGACGGGCGCGAACAGGATCGCGGCATCCAGGGGCTCAGGCGGCATGTCGGCCGGGCCGCCCACGAAGGCCGCGCCCAGCGACCTGGCCAGTTCACGTGACTTCTCGCCGCGGGTCATGACATACAGCGTCGCCCCCTGGGCGAGCGCGACCTGGGACGCGAGGTGCGCGCTGCCGCCGAAACCGTAGACGCCAAGCCGCCCGCCTTCTGGCAGCGCCGCCCGTTTGAGCGCCCGGTAACCGATGATCCCCGCGCAGAGCAGCGGCGCGAGTTCCTCGTCGGAGTACCCGGCGGGAAGCCGGTGCGCGTAGGCGGCCGGAACAGTCATGTACTCGGCGTACCCGCCGTCGGCGTCCCAGCCCGTGTAAACAGAGGCCGGGCACAGGTTCTCCGCCCCGCGCTCGCAGTACCGGCACGTGCCGTCGGTCGAGCGCAGCCACGCCGCCCCGGCCCGGTCCCCGACCGTGAAGCCGGCGCTGCCAGGCGTCCCGGGCCCGACCGCGGCGACGACGCCGACGACCTCATGGCCCGGAATCACTCCGCGCCGGTGGACAGGCAGGTCACCCTCGGTCACGTGCAGGTCGGTCCGGCAGACGCCGCAGGCGAGAACCCGCAGCAGCAATTCCCCCGGCCCCGGTTCCGGCACAGGCGTCTCCCGCGGGGTCAGCGGCTTCCCGGCGTCGACCGGCCCCGGCTCGTACACGTGCCACGCGCGCATATCTCCACGCTACAGCTACACTGCGGCCTCATGCCCGACTGTGTGTTCTGCGCCATCATCCGGGGTGAGGTGCGGGCGGCGACGGTTTTGGAGACGGAGCGACTGCTGGCGTTCCTGGATCACCGGCCGCTGTTTCGCGGGCATGTGCTCCTCGTGCCGAAAGAGCACATGCGCCTGCTGTCAGACCTTCCCGCCGACTTGGCGGCGGAGTTCCTCACTTCCGCTCAGCGTCTGGAGCGCGCGGTCGAGGACGGACTGTCGGCAGCCGGGTCGATGATCCTCGTCAACAACGTGGTCAGCCAGTCGGTGCCGCACCTGCACTTGCACGTCATTCCGCGTAACCCCAAGGACGGGCTCCGCTTCTGGCTCGGCCCGCGGCACCCGTATGATGCCGAGCATCCCGCGGAGGAATACGCCGCGAAGATCCGGGCCGCCCTCTAGGATTGAGGGAAGAATCGGAAGCATCTGTGCACCGGCGCTCCTTGGCCCATAATTGGCAAGAGCGCACCTCGCACCCATCTCCAGGAGTCGCCCGTGGCATCCGGCAAAAGGGGAAGCCGAAAGGCACCGCCGGTAAACGAGAATGCGAACTCATCGGTGCGCAGCCTCATCCTCAGTATCGACCGCACCGGTCGTATCGTCCAGAGCGACCGCACCGCTCCTAAAATTCTTGCACCCTCGTCAGGCGAACTGCTGGGAGTTCACCTGAACGAGATTTTGTCACCAGCGGGTGAGGTCAGTTCATCCTCGGCAGGCACCACGGGACGTTCGGGAGAAAAGGATCCTGTAAAGCCGCTGCTAGAGGCGGTAAAGAGCGACCGGGAGGGGAACGCGGTCCTGTCGGTCGCGCTCGCGGGCGGCGGGACGGCGGACGCGGTGGTGACCGTGCGGCCGCTGCAGGCGGACGACAGCGGGCCCGCCGCGTTCGTCATCCTCCAGATCCCCGTGCCGAACGCGCAGCGGTTCCAGGACCCGGCCGTGACCCGCGACATGCTTCTCCGGGAGACGTTCAACGGGCTGGCCAACGACGACACGCTGGACTTCAGCGAACTGGCGGAGAAGTTCCTCGGCAAGCTCGTGCCGCACTTCTGCACCGCCGGCGACGTGCTCGTGCTGGAGAGCCTGGTCGGCGACCACGAGTACCCCGAGCACGACGCGGGCGGCAACGTGCCGCTGAGGCGGCTCGCCATCGCCCACGACCAGCGGAACCCGGCGTGGCAGGCCGCGTTCCCCACCGGGGAGATCCTGCGCTACCCGGCGGGGTCGCCGTACGTGAAGTGCATGGAGTCGGGCGAATCCGTCCTTGAGCAGTCGTTCAGCGCGGACGCCGCGCGCAGGCTCGCCCGGACCTGGCGGCGCAAGCCCGTCACCAGGCTGCTGTCCGACTCGTCGCTGCTGCTGCTCCCGCTGGTCTCGAAGGGCGCGATCCTCGGATTCTTCTGCTGTATCCGGGAGGTGGGCTACCGGCGTTTCGACCTCTACGACGCACAGTTGGGCACGGAGTTCGCGTCCCGCGCGGCGGTGTTCTTCGACAACGCGCGGCGGTTCAAGTCCGAGCACGCCACCGCGCTGACGCTGCAGCGGTCGATGCTGCCGACCGGCCTGTCGGCCCCGTCCTCCGTGGAGGTCGGGCACCGCTATCTGCCGGGCTCCGCCCTGGAGGTCGGGGGCGACTGGTATGAGTCGATCAAGCTGCCGGGAGCCCGGGTCGCCCTCGTGGTGGGCGACGTGGCCGGCCACGGTGTGCGGGCCGCGGTCACGATGGGACGGCTGCGGACCGCGATCCAGACCCTGGCCATGCTCGAACTGCCGCCGGCGGAGTCGCTGCAGCACCTCGACGAGCTCATGCAGTCCATGGGCGAGCGGGAGCCGCACTTCGCGACCTGCGCCTACGCCGTCTACGACGCCGTGACCGGCGAGTGCGAACTGGCGGTCGCGGGCCACCTGCCGCCATTGCTCGTCGAGCCGGACGGGTCGAGTTACCTGCTGGATGTCGACCCGTCGCCGCCGCTCGGAGCCAGCGACGGGAACCGGGTCGAGGTCGCGACCCAGCGGTTCACGGTCGACGATGGCAGCCTGTTCGTGCTGTACACCGACGGGCTCGTGGAGAGCAGGGACCGCGACATCACGGACGGCCTCGACCTGCTGCGGGAGGCGTTCACGAATGTGTCGCCGGACGCGCCGCTGGAAGAGCTGTGCAAGACGTCGCTGGACGGGGTGTACGCCGACGCCCAGCGGGACGACATCGCGGTCCTGATCGCCAAGCTGCGCCGCATTCCCGAGGACAACAGGTACCTGTGGGACCTGGCGTGCGAGGAGACATCGGTGCGGCGGGCCAGGCAGCTGATCAGGAACCCGCTGAAGCAGTGGGACCTCGAGGACCTGCTGCCCGTCACGCAACTGCTTGTGTCCGAACTGGTGACCAATGCCATCCGGTACGCCAAGGGCGACATCTCGCTGCGGCTGGTCCGGGAGCCGGACAGCGTGGTGTGCGAGGTGCACGACACGTCCCCGGCCCTGCCCAGGGTGCTGACCGTGGACAAGGACGCGGAGAACGGCCGCGGCCTGCACGTCGTGGCCCAACTCGCGAACCGGTGGGGTGCCCGGCGCACCCACCTCGGCAAGGTCGTCTGGTGCGAGCAGACCGTCACGGAATCCGACCCCGACGACGACCTAGGCGCCCTCCCAGCCGCCGCACTAGCCAACTAGCGCGGGCCGCGGGCCGGCCCGCGACCGCCGCGCCGTGCGCGGCCCGGGCCCGGGCCGGCCCGAGCCGGCCCAAGCCCGGGCCGGCCCAAATGCGCATACGAGCACGCTATAACGGGCTCTTTTGCGCATTTGGGCACGCTGAAGAACGTGCTCAAATGCGCTTTCGAGCACGCTCCGGCTACTCGACCGTAACGCTTTTGGCCAGGTTGCGCGGCTTGTCGATGTCACGGCCGAGCTTGGTGGCAGCGTGGTAGGCGAGGATCTGCAGCGGGACGTTGAACAGGATCGGCTCGAGTTCCGGTTCCGCTTTCGGCACACGGATCACGGCGTCGGCAAGCCCTTCCGGGAGATCGGTGCTTGTGAGCGCGATAACCGGGCCGCCGCGGGCCTTGATCTGCTCGATCGTGGAGATGTTCTTGGCGACGAGTTCGTCGGACGGGACGATAACGATGCTTGGCATCTGGCTGTGGATGAGCGCGAGCGGCCCGTGCTTGAGCTCGCCGGCCTGGTAGGCCTCGGCGTGCACGTAGGAGATCTCCTTGAGCTTCTGCGCGCCTTCGCGGGCGACCGGCCAGCCGCGCACGCGGCCGATGAAGAACATGTGGTCAGCGTCGGCGAACTGACGGGCGACCGCGGCGATCTCCTCCTCGTCCGCGAGGATGCGGTTGACCTGCTCGGGCAGGGCACGCAGGCCGTTGACGATGCGCTCGCCGTTGCCGGCGCTGAGGTCGCGGACCCGCCCGAGCAGCAGAGCCAGCAGCGAGAAGACGGTGGCCATGTTGGTCAGCGCCTTCGTGGAGGCGACGGCGACCTCCGGCCCGGCGTGCATGAAGATGCCGTGGCCGCACTCCCGGCCGATGGCGGAGCCGACCACGTTGACGGCACCAATGACCTGGCCGCCCTTGCGTTTGAGCTCCTGGACCGCCATCAAGGTGTCGCTGGTCTCCCCCGACTGGCTGACCGCCACGTAGAGCGTGTCCGGATCGACGACCGGGGACCGGTACCGGAATTCGCTGGCCGGCTCGGCGTCGGCGGGGATCCGCGCCAACTCCTCGACGAGGAGCGCGCCCATCTGGCCCGCGTAGTAGGCGGAGCCGCAGCCGAGGAACTTGACCTGACGGATGGCGCGGAGTTCGCGCGCGTCCAGGTTGACGCCGCCGAGCTTCGCGGTCGCGAACCGCTCGTCGAGACGGCCGAGCAGCGCGCGCCTGATCGCGTCCGGCTGCTCGTGGATCTCCTTGCTCATGTAGTCGCGGAACTGGCCGAGCTCGTAGTCATCGGCGTCCTCGTCGACCGTGGTCGGCGTCTTGATGGTCCCGGTGGTGTGGTACGCGGTCGCGCGGATCGTGGCGACCTCGCTGTCCTCCAGGTAAATGACCTGCCGGGTGTAGCGGACCAGGGCGGCCACGTCGGAGGCGACGAACATCTCACCCTCGCCGAGGCCGAGCACGATCGGGCTGCCATTGCGGGCGACGACGAGCTGATCGGGGTTCTTGGTGTCGAGAACGACGAGGCCATAGGCACCTTCGACGCGACGCAGCGTGCGGACAACGGCGTCTTCGAGGCTCATGTTGCTGTTATCAGCGTCGTTACCGTCCTCGGCGCTGTTCTCAGACACGCTCAGCTCGGCGGCGATCATGTGCGCGAGGGCCTCGGTGTCGGTGTCGGAGACGAGAGTCACGCCACTGGCGGTGAGCTGGTCCCGGAGCTGCTCAGCGTTCTCGATGATGCCGTTGTGGACGACGGCTATACGGCCGGAAGTGTCGGTGTGCGGGTGGGCGTTGACCTCGTTCGGCTCGCCGTGGGTGGCCCATCTCGTGTGGCCGATGCCAATGTTCGACTTGACCGGCTTCCCGGCGATCTTGTCCCGCAGGTCCTGGACGCGGCCCGCGGTCTTCGTCACCTGAAGCCGACCGCGGTGGACGACCGCGAGGCCAGCCGAGTCGTAGCCTCGGTACTCCAGCCGGTGCAGTCCCTCAATCAGAACAGGGATGGCATCGCGTTTTCCTACATACCCAACAATCCCGCACACGTGCTTGTCCCCTCTTAGCCGTACACGATGCGCCGAAGCCGGCGCTCGGATATCTCAGCAGCCGGGAACCTGCGGGTTCCCAGCTCGGCGGCGATCTGCGGCCAGATCTCGTCGTTCTTGCGCTGGAGGCGCTGCAGCTCGCCATGGCGCCGGCGGACGAAGTCCTCGACGCTCTCGCCGAAATACGCCATGACGTCTGCCACTACCCGCGTCGCCGTCGCCTCCGGCAGTCCGGTGGACGCCACTATGTGGAGAACAAGTTCCTGCGGGTATGGATCAGTCATGGCGTCATCAGTGTGGCCGCTAGTCCTCTTTTATGCCAAGTTCTTGCCCGGAGCTGGGCAAGATATGCCGCGAATTGCGTTCTCAAGACTAGCCTACTTGGCGAAATGAGGCAAATGTCACGATTTGCCCGGCTTGGGCGAGCCCTTGACGGGCCAGCGGGCCGGCAGCTGATGGCCCAGCGGAGCGGCACCTGACGGCCCAGCGGACCGACCCATGACGGCCCAGCGGGCAAATGACCGCCCAGCGGACGGCCTATGACGGCCGAGCGAGCCGGCCCATGACAGCCGAGCGGGCTCAAGCGCGCAATCGAGCACGTCGACGCGTGTGCTCGAAAGCGCATTTGAGCCCGCTATAGCGTGCTCGTTTGCGTGAAAGAGCACGTTGGGAGGGAGCCGGTCGCGGCGACCGCCGCGGGGGATCCGCTAGTCGCGCGTGTAGGTGCCGTCGACTAGGCGTAGGACGCCGTCGGGATTGGAGTCCTGGACGGCTGACGGAAGAAGGGCGTCGGGAATGTCCTGGTAGGCGACCGGACGGAGGAAGCGGTCCATCGCAAGGGTGCCGACCGAGGTGGTGCGGCTGTCCGAAGTCGCGGGGTACGGGCCGCCGTGGACCATCGAATGGACGACCTCGACGCCGGTGGGCCAGCCGTTGAAGAGGATGCGGCCGACCTTGCGTTCCAGGATCGGCAGCAGGCGGGCCGCCAGAGGCTCGTCGACCGGGGATTCCGTGTGGACAGCGGCGGTCAGCTGACCTTCCAGCGCGCGGGCCACGTCGAGCAACTGCTGCTCGGATGAGACGCGCACGACGAGCGCCGTCGCGCCGAAGACCTCGTTCTGCAGGTCGCGAGAAGCCATGAACTCCTCCGCGGTCGTGGTGACCAGTTCGGCGGCCCCCCAAGTCTCCTCAGCGGGGGCGGCGGCACGCGCCACGACCTGTGTGCCCGAGTGCTCCGCCAGCCGCTCGGATCCGGACCGGTAGGAGGACGCGATCCGCCTCGTGAGCATCGGCGCGGACGTGGCGGCGCCCACTGCCTCGGCGGCGGCGGCGACGAAACGGTCCAGGTCCGGGCCGTCGATGCCGACGACAATCCCGGGGTTCGTGCAGAACTGCCCGGCGCCGAGCGTCAGCGAACCCGCGAATCCGGCCGCGACGTCGCCGGCCGCGGAAGACAGCCGGCCGGGCAGCAGGAACACCGGGTTCACCGAGCTCATCTCCGCGTAAACCGGGATGGGCACCGCACGTGCGGCCGCGGCGGCGACGAGCGCGAGGCCTACACCGCGGGAACCGGTGAACCCGACGGCCGTGATGGCCGGGTGCTGGACCAGTTCGACGCCAGCCGTCGGCCCGTCGGCATAGACCATGGAGAACACGCCCGCGGGCAGTCCCGCGGCAGCGACCGCGCGCGTGACCGCGGCGGCCACGATCTCCGAAGTCCCCGGGTGAGCCTCGTGCGCCTTGACCACGACAGGACAGCCCGCGGCGAGCGCCGAGGCCGTGTCGCCGCCGGCGACGGAGAAGGCGAGCGGGAAGTTGCTAGCCGCGAACACCGCGACAGGCCCGAGGGGAACGCGCCGGGTCCGGATGTCCGGCCGACGGGCAGGCTTACGATCAGCAATGGCGTGGTCGATACGGACGCCGTTCCAGCTCCCCTCCCGCAAGGTCGCGGCGAACAGCCGAAGCTGCCCTGTCGTGCGGGCGACCTCGCCGGTGAGCCTGGCCATGGGCAGTCCGGTCTCCAAGTGTGCCCGCTCGGCGACGGCAGGGCCGACCGCGTCGATCTCGTCGGCGGCGAGTTCGAGGAACCGGGCGCGCTGCTCGACCGGCGCGGCGCGGTAGGACTCGAAGGCATCATCGGCGAGTTCGGCGGCACGGGCGACAAGCTTGCCGCTCGCGTTACGGTAGGCGGGTTCGAGCACCGAACCGTCGGCCGGATTCTCCGCGTGGAAGGTCTCCGCGTCCCCGTGCACGGCTTCGCCTGCGATGTACATGGCACCGCTGAGTTCGGGAGTCTGGGTACTTGTCATACGACCAAAATAAGCCGGAAAATGAGCCGGCCGCCGCTGGGCGGGGAGGAGCGGCGGCCGGCGACCTTGGGTGGAGCCCGCTAGCGAGGCGCGTGCAGCGCCCCTCGCGGGTACCGAATTATTAAGCGCCCCAGGGCCGAAAAATGTTACTCGTGCGTCTGCCGAACCTTGCTGGTCCCGGTCCGAGCCGCCGGCCGGAACAGGAAACGGTCGGCACAGGGAACCCGTCGGCACAGGAACCGGTCGGCGGGAACGGCCGGCACAGGGAACGGTTGCGCTGCCGCCACCGCGTCGTCCCAGATCCCCACCCGTCGACTCGGCGCCGTCCGCCGGATCCTTGCCCGCCGATCCGAGCGCCTGACCGGATATTAATAGAACAAATGCTCGATGTTAATGTCATTTTATGCTACACTAAAGGCATTAATAGAACCCGTTTTCCCGAACGGATGGTGGTCCCTGTGCCTGCCGAGCCCTCACCCCCTGCCTGGCCGGACGGCCCGATCCCCGATGCCTGGCTGGACGCGGACCCGGAGGCCAACGAGACCTACGACGAGTACTTCGCCTGGCTGGACGCCGAACTACAAGCGGGCCGGGAGGAGATCCCGCCGGAGACCCCCGCGCCGCGCGCGGTGATCGCGCTGGGCGAGGCCGCCGACCTGGACCTGGCGATGCTGGCGAGGATGACCGGCCCGGACGGCCTGGCCGGGCTGGGATTCTCCCAGGACGCGATGGCCGACGCGCTGCGCCCCGGCCCGGTGCTGCACGCCCTGACCGCCGGGGCCGCCGCTGATCCCCGGACGCTGAACGACAACGAG
>DASZJE010000125.1:0-1716 GCA_035948445.1 Trebonia sp.
ACTCGTCGTAGTCCTCAGGTGTCCCGCGACCCGCGACCGCGCCGTTGTGCGCCGTTGAGCCGCCGATCACCTTCGCGCGCGGCACCGGGATCGAGCGCCCGAGGACTCCCGGTTCGCTCTGGTAGCCCCAGTCGTGGGAGATCGGAAACTGGTTCGCGTCGAGCAGGTCCTCGGGCACGTCGCGCGTCGCCGCGTAGTCCGGGCCCGCCTCGAGCAGCAGCACCCGCACCGACGAGTCCTCGCTCAATCGCTCGCCGAGCACGCTTCCCGCTGCCCCGCCCCCGACGATCAGGAAATCTACGCTGCCGCCATCGCGGTTAGTTGACGAATCGAACATGGCCTGCTCCGTTCGGGTTATTGGCGAGTGAATACTTTGGCGTCGGGGCCTGCCCGACCACGAACCGGTCCGACTGGTCCGCTTGGTCCCCCGAGGACCAGCGGTAACGGCGGGTGTCGTTCACGGTTGAGACGCACATGTTGTTTGTCTGTTCTGTACCGGTGCGATCTACGTGCGTGACGGTTCGGGCCTAAGCCGCGACGGCCGAGCCGAGCACGGCCGGCTTCAGGACCTCCTTGGATCATTGCCGGAAGCTCGTCGGTGTCGAGTGCTCGGGCGTGCGCGTCATCGCCGGGCCAGACTCATCACCAGCAGGGTGAGAGGTCATCTAGGTGATCGCCCTGGCCTGCCCCGGCCAGGCCGACGCGCTGACCGGGGCGGGGCGGCGAACCTAGGCGGGCGTGCCCTGGTCAATCCACTGCTGGAGTTTGTCGACCTGGGAATCGGCTCAGGCGCCGTCGCAGGGCATCCGCCCGCTGCGCAGGGCGCCGACGATGGCGTCGGCGTGCTCGACGACGTTTTCGTAATCGAACAGATCAAACGCCCGAAGCATCGAGTCGCGGTCCTTCGCCCGGAACAAGGGCTTGATGTCCCGCTCGGAGCTGAGCTCGTTGCCTTCGCTAGGTGATGCCATGGCACTACCTCCTTGTCAGTGGGACCGGGGGCCGGTCCGCTGCCAGCCGCCGCCAGAAGGGTGAAAGGTCCTCACCCGATCCCAGCGATCTGCTTGACCGGTGCAACGCCGCACCGGAGAGACCGCCGAGCCACGACCACGATGAAGCCACCCAGGAGGATCGGCGGCGCCGAACCTGCTGTGCCGAGGTGGTTGCGTTCAGGATCCGAGAAGCCCGCGCACGGCGATCACCCTGCCATCACGCAGCGTGAGTACGTCCATCCCGCGGAGCGCGGGACTGCCGGGCGGGCCGAACCGCCAGGGCTGGGCGGCGGTGTCGGGACCGGCGTACGCCGGGCCGTCCTCCTCCCACACGAAGTCGGCCGGTCAGGATCACGTCGTCAGGCAGGCTGGTCCTGTCGAACCCGCCGTCGTAGCGGCCGCGGAGGAACGTCTGCCCCGTGAGGCCGACGTCCGCGCCGACGCCCGCCGGCGTTAGACCCCTCGGCGCTCACGCGCCCGTCCCGCGGCTCTTGTGCTCCATGAGATGCAGGGTCACCCCGAACGTCGTCTCCGGCGCCGTGAAGACCGAGCGGACCTCGTCGGTCTCGAATTCGCCCTGCAGGACGACCCCTCGGCGTGTCAGTTCGGCTTTGGCGTCTTCGAGGTCGTCGACTTCATATCCGAGATGGCCGATGACCGCAGTCTCGCCGTCCTTGAGCTTCGGCATGCCGAAACCGGCAGCGCGGACCTCAATCAACTCCAG
>DASZJE010000126.1:0-2520 GCA_035948445.1 Trebonia sp.
GCGGGAGGATGTTCCCATGCCCACCGAGCACAGCAGCGCCGGCGACCCGGCACGCACCCTGCAGCTGCTCTGGCGCGAGCCAGGCGCCACGGACTCCCGGCGCGGACCGCGCCAGGGCCTGAGCGTCGAGCGAGTGGCCGCGACCGCGATCGCCCTGGCGGACCGCGACGGCCTGGGCTCCGTCACGATGCGCGCGATCGCCCAGGTCCTGGGCGTGGTGCCGATGTCGCTGTACACCTACGTGCCGGGCAAGGCCGAGCTACTCGACCTGATGCTCGACACCGTCTACCGCCAGATGCCTCGCGGCGACCTGTCCGGCATGCCATGGCGCGAACGCCTGGCCAGCATCGCCGAGGAGAACCGCGACCTGTTCACCCGGCACCCCTGGGTCGCCGGGGTCTCCACCAGCCGGCCCCCCCTCGGCCCCGGGCTCATGGCCAAATACGAGCACGAACTTTCCGCGTTCGAGGGCCTCGGGCTCGACGATGTCGAGATGGACGCCGCCCTGACCTTCCTGCTGGGCTTCGTCCAGGCCGCCGCACGCTCGGCCGCCGAGGCGGCTGCCGCCCGGCAGGACAGCGCGATGAGCGAGGAGCAATGGTGGGCCGCCAACGCCCCCCTGCTCGCCCGGGTCTTCGACGAGACGAAGTACCCCACGGCCTCCCGCGTCGGCGCCGCCGCAGGCGCCGCTCACGGCGCCGCCTATGACCCCGGCCACGCCTACACCTTCGGCCTGCAGCGCGTCCTCGACGGC
The DNA here is from genome assembly GCA_035948445.1 of Trebonia sp. Classification (GTDB taxonomy): domain Bacteria; phylum Actinomycetota; class Actinomycetes; order Streptosporangiales; family Streptosporangiaceae; genus Trebonia. Next base: position 755 of record DASZJE010000126.1, read on the forward strand.
CTCGGCGCCCTCATCGACACCAGCGGCACCTGACCCCCCAACCATTTGCCCGGCCGCGTCTCCGACCGCACCGCACGCAACCTCGTTGAACGCACCCAACCGAACTACGTCGCCTGATCATCTGAGACGAGCACCCGCACCTGGCTGCCACAGTCCAGACCACAGCCCTCGGCCCTCGATCGCTAGTCCACGTGAGGCCAGGCCTGGTTCAGGTAGTCACGGAGCTGCCGCCGCTGGGTGGGATGGATATCCAGCTCAGCCAGTTCGGTTGGCGCGAACCATGCGACGTCGCTCGCTTCGTCGTTCGCCGTCGGCGTTCCTCCTACTGGGTGGCCGAGCAAGATCACTTCGTATTCCTGCCTGATCTCCCCGTCGCTGTAGGCGACGATGTGGCCAGGGTCAGAGTAGACGCCGAGGATGCCGTCCGTCTCGACCAGGATGCCGGTCTCCTCCAGCGTTTCCCGGACCGCGCACTGTGTCGGGGTCTCGCCGAACTCCATCTTGCCCATCGGGATCGCCCACTGGCCGGTGTCGCGGCGGCGCTGTAGCAGGATGCGTCCTTGCGAGTCCGCGGCCAGCACGCCGCACGCAGGTACCAGGGTGTTCGGTTTGGGTGCGGCCGGGTCGTTCCAGTACTCGGTTCGGCCCATTGGCGCTTTTCCTTCCCGCTACGCGATGACGGGTGTGCCGTTGTGGCGCAGGTAGTCCTCGATCCGTTTCCGCATGGACCGGTCCATCATGTACATGGCCAGGTCCGAAGGATGGACCCAGCGGACCTCGCGGGACTCTGCACTCGGGGTCAACTGCCCGGCAACGGGCCGGGCGGTGAGGGCGATGCTGAATTCGCGGCGGACCTCGTCGTTGCTGGTGTAGTGGATCACGTGGCGAGGGTCGGAGTAGATGCCGGCCAGCCCGGTGATCGCACAGTCGATACCGGTTTCCTCGCGGGTCTCGCGGATGGCGGCCTGGCGGACGGACTCGTTCAGTTCGATGGCGCCGCCGGGCAGCGCCCAGTTTTCGTTGTCAGTCCGGCGAATCAGCAAGATCGCGCCGTCGTCGCGGGCTACCACGACGGACACCGCCGGGACGAGGCTGTTGGGTTCCGGCGCTGCCGGATCATCGTGGTAGTCGATCTTGCGGTTCACTCAGCTCCCGGTCCATGGGGTGGCTTCGTCCCAGAGGCGGTCGAAGCTGTCGAGGTAGGTGGTGACCAGGCCGCCTCCGGCGATTTTCCGCAGATGGAGGACGGGCGCGCAGGTCGCCACGTACCCGTGGATGTGAGTGTTGACCAACAGGTCGTCGTCGGCCCGGTACATCGAGTTGTACAGCACCGTGTCATGCAACCGGATCTCGGCGCCGGCCTGGAGCACCGGCAGGAACAGGGCGAGGACGTTGCGGATTTTCGCACCGATGGCGTCAGGGCCGATGCCTTCTTCCTCGCCTCGCTGCGCCACCGCCGGACTGTCGGGATCACCGAGGAGCAGCCGCACCCGCACCCCCGCGCGGGCCTGTTCCGCGAGCAGTTTCCGCACGCTGGCGTCTTCAGCGAGGAACAGCGCCGCGTACACCAGGATGGCGATGTGCTCGCGGGCGTCGCCCAGCAGATGCTGCCACATTTCGCGCGAGATGCTGCCGCGGTCAGGGTAGAGCCGGACAAGCTCGGACCGGCTCGCCTCGGCGCGGCGGGCAGGTGTCTCGCCGGGCGCGTCGGGCCACAGGTAGTCGTCCTCGCAGCCGAGGCGCCTGGCTGCCGCCCACCGGTGCCT
>DASZJE010000127.1:0-10541 GCA_035948445.1 Trebonia sp.
AGTTGCCCGCGCAGTTCCTCGCCGAGACGCGGGTCGCTGAGCACGGTGCCGATCGCCTGGTGCCTGGCGGCGACGTACTCAAGCGCGTCTTGCAGCAACTCGGTCAGGTAGAGCACCGCGACTCCCGCTCCGCGCAGCGCGTCCGCGAACGCGTCATGCTCGGCCTGCGCCCGCTCGGCCCACGGCGGGGCCGGCAGCAGCATCCCGCATCGCTGCTGTGGCGTGACCCTCCTTAGTTCCGCTCCAGGCCGGTGCACTAGAACCGTGCGCAGCCGGCCGACCTCACTGTCTACCCCGTAAAATTCAGACACGAATCCCCCCGGATACGTATCATTCGCATCACTGCCGCACTATCCCGTAATGAGAGAACTTCACCGTGCGACACCCCCGCGGGGAATTATCACCACTTCCCGGCGCGATTACGCATCGCGTGACGATGCGATTACAAGTCCGGGCCCGGTCCCGTTGTGCCCGCGCAGCCCGTTCTCCGCCATGCTCTCCGCGGCCCGCTTGGTGTCACCGCTTAGCGGAAGTGCCGCCCAGACCGTCGTTTCTGACCCGTCCTGACGTGTGTAAACGCCCCAGCGAAGCGCCAGCCGGTCAACGATGCCGAGCCCCCGCCCGCCGAGCGCATTGGCCGCCGGCTTGTTCACCATGGGCGCGGTAGGCCCGCCGCCGTCACTCACAGCAACCTCGACGAAACCGTCGCCAAGCATCCACGACACCTTCACGAGGCTGCCCGGCAGCGGTGTGGCGTGACGCAGCGCGTTGCTGATGAGTTCGCTCAGGACGAGCCCGGCATCACACGCGGTAGCCTCGCAAACGTCGGCCCTCGTGAGGTCGCCGATCAAACGCCGGCGAGCTATGCCAACGCTAGAGGCTGTATACGGGAGCATCCACACGCTCGACGTACCCACCTCCATGAACACCCCGCCCCGTCCGTGGAACTGTACGAACCCGGCATGAGCGGAAATGCCCCGTGTGCTCACCGCGAAACCGTAAACTCAAGATTTCCGGAGTGTTATGTGCCACAATGCGCCGAACTGCGACGCATCAATACGCATGTGCGCCGCGGAGGCGGTAACGTCAGATGGCAGTTGACCCTTTGCTCCGCCGAGATACTTAGTGAGTGGCACCATGGCTGACCCGACCGTCGTGGTCGACAACCTCCACGTGGTTTACCGCGTCTACGGCGCGGGGGGCAACAAGGGGACCGCGGCGACGTCCCTGATGCGCTTGCTGAGGCGGCAGCGCCGCGTCTCGATCAGGGAAGTCCACGCGATCCGCGGCATCTCGTTCGTCGTTAACCACGGTGACGTGGTCGGCGTCATCGGCAGGAACGGCTCGGGCAAGTCCACGCTGCTGCGCGCCATTGCCGGGCTCCTGCCCGCGGAGCAGGGCGCGGTGTACACCTCAGGCCAGGCGGCGCTGCTCGGCGTGAACGCCGCGCTGCTCGACGACCTCACCGGCGAGCGGAACGTGGTGCTCGGCTGCCTGGCGATGGGCATGCCGCCCGCCGAGGTCAAGGCCCGCTTCGACCAGATCGTCGACTTCTCCGGCGTCGGCAACTTCATCGACCTGCCGATGCGCGCCTACTCCACCGGCATGGCGCAGCGGCTGCGGTTCGCGATCGCCGCGGCCAAGAGCCACGAGATCCTGATGATCGACGAGGCCCTCGCGACCGGCGACGCCTCGTTCCGCACCAAGTCGCACGACCGGATCAAGCAGCTGCGCGAGGAGGCGGGGACGGTCTTCCTGGTCGCGCACAACCTGGGCGAGATCGAGCAGAGCTGCACGCGCGTCATCTGGATGGAGGCCGGCCAGATCCTGCGGGACAGCGACGACGTCCCCGGCGTCATCGACGAGTACCTGGCCGCGACCGGCGGCGAGCCCCGCGACCGCGAACGCGCGCGCTTGTAAGTCCACTTGCTGCAAGGTCAGGCGCATGATCGTGCCGCCCGCTGGGCGGGTCTGTGCGACCACGGTGCCGTGCTGCGCGATCGCCAGCCGCCTGACGATGTAGAGGCCGATGCCGACGCCGCCGAATCGGCGGCGGTCGCCGGTCTCGCCCTGCACGAACCGCTCGAAGATCCGCTCGTGGTCGCCTGGGGCGATGCCGATGCCCTCGTCTTCGACGTCGACCTCGATCATCGGGCCCACGGTGCGGGCGCGCACGGTGACGGTCCCGCCGGAGGGCGAGTACTTGAAGGCGTTCTCGAGCAGCTGGCCGACGATGATGTCCGTGGCCATCGAGTCGCCGTTGGCGCGTGGCAGGTCGTCGGGCACGTCGGCGACGACCTGGTGCTTGTCAGACAGCGGGCCGAACGACACGACCGTCGCGCGGAGCAGCGCGGCCAGGTCGAACGGCCCGTTGCTCACGGGCAGGGCGTCGGCGCCAGCACGGGCGCCGAGCAGTAGCTGCTCGACGAGCCGGCTGAGCGACCCGGCCCGCTCCGCGATTGTGCGGACGGCGGCACGCCGGTCGGCGTCGGACAGCTGCTCCCACCGGCTGGACAGCGTGGACGCGAATCCCTGGACCACGGTGATCGGCGTGCGCAGCTCATGGCTGGTCGTCGCGAGGAACAGGTCCTTGGCCTCTTCTAGCTCCTTGGCCGCGGTGACGTCACGGAAGTCGACCACCTTCTCGCCGCCGTCGCCGAGCTCGGTGCACAGCACGTCGATCCAGCGCCCGCTCGGCAGCTTGTTGGTACGCCGCTCGCCTGGCACCGGCAGCGGGAACGGCGGCGGCGCGCCCATCACCTCGCTTGCCTGGGTGCCGGTGATGCGGTGCGCGGCGGGGTTCCACTGCTTGACGTTGCCTGCCTCGTCGAGCACCGCGATGCCGTCGGCGCTGCCGTCGATGACGGCGCGCTCGTGGGCGCGCTGCTTGACGACTTCTTCGAATGCCATCGCATTGGTCAGCGCGACGCCGGCGTGCCCGGCGAGCAGCTCAAGCAGCTCAAGCTCGACGTGGCTGAGGGTCCGGCGGCTGTAAAGGGCGTAGAGCGCGCCGTAAGGCCGGCCGCCCACGTGGGACAGGCTGAGCGCGATCGTGTGCAGGCCGGGCAGCGCGGACCAGATGAGGTCGTCGAACCCGCCGGACTCGCCGGTCGCCATCATGACGGTCTTGCCCGACCGCAGCAGCTCGCCCACCAGGCTGCTCGACAGCGAGGCGACCCGGCCGCGGAGCCGCGCGGGCAGGCCCGCGGTGGAGACTAGCCGAAGCCTGTCTTCTTCGATGAGCACGAACCCGCCGGCGTCGGCGCCGGTCAGCTCCCGCAGGCTCGCGGCGATCCGGTCGAGCACGGACTCCAGGTCGCGCTGCGCGTTCATGTCGGCCACCACGTCGCCGAGGCGGCGGACCACGCGTGCACGCTCGGCCATGTAGTGCCTGGCGACGTCGTCCTCGCCGGTCTGGTGGCAGATGTTGACCCAGCCGAGCACTTCGCCGTCGCTGTCGGTCAGCGCGCTGGTGTCGATGCGGAGGTCGAGCATCGTGCCGTCTTTGCGTATCCGCCTGGTGGCGAAGGAGATCTGCCCGCCGCCGCGAACCCGCTCGAAGACCGCGTTGTGCTCGGCGGCGAGTTCCTCGGGGATCGTGGGTGGCTCAAGGCCGATTACCTCTTCCGCGGCCCAGCCGAACATCCGCTCCGCGGCCGGGTTCCACAGCATCACGTTCCTGTCGGTGTTGAACGCGACGATGGCGTCGGCGGCGGATTCGATGACCGCGCGCGCGGTCGCGTCTACCCGCTCCCTGCCGCCGCGTTCCGCTCCGGGCCGGGCAGGGTCTGTTCCTGCACCCCAAGCTGGGTGTGCCTGATCTGCCACCACACCTTTATGGTGCCACCTTGGAACCGCCCTGGGCAGCGGAAGGCCGTTACTCCTCTTCTTGACGGTGCGACGTCACCCGGGTGAAAAGTCCGGTTCTTCCGGGGTTGTTGGTGTTTCGGTGACCAACGTCACGGTTTCGCGACGGTGAACGGGAGTCGGCCCTGCGTTCTTCCGCCCACGCGGGCACGACGCCTATAGTTCTGCCAGCCCGGCCCGAATAAGTCAGGCAGGACAGGGGATTCCCTCAGGTGAGGCAAGCGATTCGCTTAACTTGATCGCGGATACTTGCTATAACAAAACTATCGACTACCGGCACTATCGACCCCCGGCCGCGAGGACGCGGAGATGGACGCACCTTTCCCGGATCAGGGCACGCCAGACGAGCGGCGGCCCGAGCGCCGCCGCCAGCAGGATCGTCTGCGCCCAGAACCGATCCAGCATGAGGCGCAGCCGCGCCCGATCTCGCTGGCGCACCCCGTCGTGGCCGGGTACAACGGGTCGGCCTCCGCCCGCAACGCCCTTGCCTACGCGGCCGGCATGGCCCGCCGGCTCGACCGGCCGCTGCTTATGGTCTACGTGACGTCGCCTGGCGTTTACTGCGAGCCGCTGACCGGCCAGGTGGTGGGCCTGCTACGGGACGCGGACTCGCTTGAGCGGTGGCTGCTCACCGAGCTTGACCAGGCCGCGGACGCGAGCGGGCTCGAGGTCCACGTGCGCACCAGGCGCGGCAGCCCCGCGCGGGAACTCGCATCGATCGCGGCCGAGTTCAGTGCCGACGCCCTTGTGATCGGTGCGCCGCGGCACTTCTGGCACCACCTGATCGGCTCGGTGCCAAGCTGGCTGGCCCGCAACGCCCGCTGCCCCGTCATCGTGGTGCCGTAACGGGGCGAGAAGCAGGTTGCGGTGCCAGGTCAGGACCGTGTAGCCGTCGACCTGGTAGGCGTGAGCCACCGGGCCGAAGCGCTTGCGCAGCAGGGTCAGCTCTGACTGCGGCGGCCGCTGAAGGATCAAGAAGTCCGGCTTGCTGAGAGCCGGGTCGTACCACGTCGTGTCCGCCATCCACCGGTAGGGCGACAGTGAGCCGGTCACCGCCCTGACCGTGACCTGGTCGGCGGTGTCGACGGTCACGCTGCTCGCCTGCCAGTAGCCGGCCAGGCCAGACCGGAAACGGTGCGCGGCTAGCCAGCCCGCGAGGGCCGAGTTCGCGGGCGGTGAGCTGGGAACGGTCAGCTCGTAACCGAGGCCGGCCAGGTAGCCGCAGAGCACCAGGGCGCCGGCCGCGGCGCGGGCGCTCACCGGTATCATCGCGCCGCCCTTGGCCCTGACAACGGCCTTGACCCTGGTCGCGGTGCCGCCGCCGAGCAGCGATGGCGCGAGCATCCGGCCGGCTAGCGCCGCCGCGTAGGGCAGGACGATGGCGATCTCGTGCGCGCCTTCCGTGGACGCCATCGTGCCCAGGTACAGCGCGATGTTAAGCACGATGCCGACGGCGAGCACCTGATCGACCAGCGGGACGCCCTGGCGGAGGCAGCCGCGGAAGCAGAGACCCAGTGCGGCGACCACCAGGACGACGCTCGCGAGGTGGGCGACCGCCAAGACGAGCGGAACCCCTGCCCGCATCCCGTGAAAGTCGGCGCCGAACAGATCGAGCACCCGCCAGAGGGCAGGTGCGGCGGCGGGAAGCTCGGCGGGCGTCCTGATGCGCACGGGCAACGGGCTGACGACGTACCCGCCGAGCGCGCGGAGGATTGCCTGTGCCGCCAAGGCCAGGACGTAGGCGGCCACCGCCGCGCAGGCCAGAGCGGCGTCGCCGCTGTACGGCTCCCTGCGCCGCAACTGCCGGGCGAACCTGGCCCCGGCGACCAGGGCAAGGGGCGCTATGCCGGCGATCTCGACGATCGGATCGGCGACCAGCGCCCAGGCGAGGATGAGTGCCATGAGCGGCGGAACCCACCAACGAGGTGCCTGGCAGCTTTGGTCGTCGGGCCGTTCCCCGTGAAAACTAAGCAGCAGCCAGCCGAGCAGTAGCGGAACCGCGGTGCCGATGTGCCCCACGGCGAGGTCGACGGCGTAGACGCCCGCGGACAGTTGCGGCGCGATCATGATCCCGCCGGCTATCAGCGTGCTGGCCAGGGCAACTGGCCCGCTGGACCCGTTCCTGGCCAGCAGGACGGCAAGCAGGAGCACCAGCGTGTAGGTCATCGCGGCGGCCACGTGCGCCGTCGTCATGTGCAGGCCGAGCACGGATTCGAGCAGGGCGTACTGCACCAGTTCGGTCGGGTAAAAGGAAACGTCCGACATGTGCCAGCCGTGCAGCACGACGTTGCCGTGCAGCAAGTCCCAGCTCATCAGCAGGATATTGGCCATATCGGAATTTTCCGCGTAGGTGCTTGAAAGTCGCAGATAACCGCAGAAAAGAATAATCCCGGCAAGCGCGTACCATACGACGGCCTGACTCTTCCTGCCGCTCGATCGATCCCGTGCGGCCCGGTGACGAGGCAAGACTTGGCTGGTCATAGCGCTGGGATTCTAAGCGAAAAACAACCGGCAAGGCCGCGTTCCGCTAATTGAAACGACGCGGCTCACCCGGCCCGCCATAGCCGCCCGTGGCATTATCCCGGAAGCTCGGCCTATTTAACTTAGGAACTTTTTGCCCTACGTGGGCGCTCCCGGCCTTTGCGCCAGGCCGGGCGTGCCCGTTCCGTCCGGATTGCCCAGGCGGCACCGCGGCCCGGCCCATGATCACGGAATTCTCGCAGCCTATTATTAGCGGCAGATCTTCCGCGCAAAGCGAAATCCCTCTCGATCGCACCGCACCCGCCGGGCAGGCGCATCCCCCAGCCCGCGCACGGCCTTCACGGTCACCCTGCCCACCACGGTCAACACACCCTACCGACGAAGCCGACACCCTGCGCCGCCTAGCAGCACTTGGAGGAGCACCATCCAGCGACGGACGACAGCCGTGCTACGGCGTGCGGCTCACTGCGCTGAGGATGTCCGGTGTGTGGAGTGCGAACAGCGCCCAGATGATCACGATGATCGCGATGGTTTCGATGCCGGTGATCGCCGACACGGCTCCTTGTATGCCCGGTGTGGCGCGGCTTGCGCTGGGCGCGAGGCGTCCAGGCGGGCGCGATCCGGGCTCATCGGCGGGCTGGCCGTCGCTCTTGAACGCGGGCACGCGGTCCACCAAGTCCGTGTATGCCCCGGGATCGCCAGGCCCGCAACGGCGTTATCCGGAAAGTTCGCGGCCGCAACCGCTACAGCCTGACCCGCGACGGGCTGCTGTTCGCCTGCTTCTATACCAAGGTCTACGACCACCTCCTGCGGCCGCTGATGGCCCCAGACCTGCCCAACTCGCCGCCCTAGCTCCTCATCGCACTGGACACCCTCGACCAGCTCGTCGCCGACCACATCACTAAGGCCCGCGTCTCCACCGCAGCCAGACCCACATCACGGCCCGTACCCATCGGCCCGACCAGACCGTCCCACGTGCCCAAACCGCGCCAGCCCATCACCCACCGTAAAACTCAGGACTAACTTGAAAACCCTGGCACCAAAGGTGCCGCAGGCATCCATGCGTCCCGTGTCGGGGCCGAGTGCCGGACGGAACGCGGATGACGCAGTGGACCGGCCTCACGGGAACAGCCGGGGTAGGCGGGAAGCGCTGCCCTGAAGATTTTTGCGCGGGGTTGCCGGCGGGCGCGGGTCGCTGCTGCCTGATTCCTCAGCACTTGCCTAAGTTCCGGGGGATATGCTCAGCACGGACATACCGCAAGTCCGTACCGCAGGCATTGAGCAGGACGGAAAGTGAGGAGGCTCCCGTGACAGACGGCAAGCCATTTGAAAGTATCGTCCCCGATGACGCAGTGCCGTCATCGGAAGCCGATATCAGCAAGATCGATACGTCCGTGGCGCACTCGGCACGCATTTACGATTACTGGCTTGGCGGCAAGGACAACTTCGCGGCGGACCGGGAAGCCGGCGAACTCGTGATCGCCTCGCGGCCCGGCCTTCGGGAGAGCGTGCGCGCCAACCGCGCATTCCTCGGCCGGGTCGTCCGGCTGCTGGCCGGTGAGCTGGGGATCAGGCAGTTCCTCGACGTCGGCACTGGCATCCCGTCCGCCAATAACACGCACGAGGTGGCTCAGCAGGTCGCGACGGACGCGCGGATCGTTTACACGGACAACGATCCCATCGTGCTCGCCCACGCTCGCGCGCTGCTCACGAGCAGCAGGCCCGGCGCCACCGCCTACCTGGACATCGACCTGCGGGATATCGACAAGCTTCTGCACCGGGCGGCCGACACACTGGACTTCAGCCAGCCCATCGCGATCATGCTGCTCGGCATCCTGCACCTGATCCCTGATGATGAGGATCCCTGGGGCATGGTCGCTAGACTGGTTGACGCCGTGCCATCCGGCAGCTACCTGGTGATCACGCACCCGGCGAGTGACCTGCTGCCGGAGACCCAGGGCGAGGCGTCGCGCCGGTACAACCAGAACGTCGCGACGCGCCAGACGCTCCGCAATTACGCCGAGGTCGCGCGGTTCTTCGACGGGCTCGAACTGCTTGAACCGGGGCTCGTGCAGTGGCACCTGTGGCGCCCCGAAGCGGAAGACGCGGCCCCGGATGACTTCAAGTCCGGTCATTGCGGAGTGGCGCGCAAGCCCTAGCACGGCCAGTCAACCGCCACGTCGCCGGACCTGGCTGGCGTTCAAGGGCGGAGGCCCGCCCGGCTGCGTCAGGTCGGCCCTACACTGACCGCTATGCGTGATTTCGACGTCACGGTCCCGTACTCCGCGCGGGTCCTTGACTACTTCCTGGGAGGCAAAGATCACTACGCCGCCGACCGCGAGGCGGGGGACCGGGCGATAGCCGCGTTCCCCGGTCCGTCAACGGCGTCCGCGCGAGCCGGGCGTTCCTTCGTACTGCCTAACGATCTACAGCGCCGAGAACGGCGAAACCTGTCACGCCCGGGCTGGCCGTCACGTTCTTCCCGTTCCCCGGCCTTGAGATCATGTACGGCCACGACTGGTGGCTGGTCGAGCGCATCCAGGTCGTGCTCCCGTACCCCGGCTCGCCCGCCGAGAAGGCAGGCGGCCCCACCATGATCGACGTGGTTGCGACACGGCGCGGCCAGTGACGCGCCGCCCTGAGCACAAGCTCCCCAGCCGTTATGCCCCGGGCCCGATCGAAACGGCCCCGTTCGGGAATCGGCCCGCGCACCCCGCCGAGGCACCGTTGCGTTCGCCGCAACAGCGGAAGGCCACGACCGGAAAGGGCGGGCCCGTGATGGCAGCACCGGGGGGTTCGCGGGCAAGGTCATCAGCCAGCAGGAACTGGCCGCGCTGCCGGCCCCGTTCGGGATGATCGTTAAGGTTGACCCGGACAAGGACTGCGCGAGGGGGATTTCCCGCCCGTACCGGCGAATGAAGCACCGCTCTGCCACACTGGCCAGGGCTTTCTTCCCGGATGGAGAGAAAGCACCGCCGCGTGTTCAAGCGGCTGTTGAACCGGGGAAATTGCGCGAATCCAGGTGGGCGAGGAGGGATTTGAACCCTCACATCCTTTCGGACACACGGACCTGAACCGTGCGCGTCTGCCGTTCCGCCACTCGCCCGAGTGAGGACGACTTAGGTTAGCACGGGGGCTACCGTGCTCGTACCGCCCCAGTTGGGCCCGTGCGGCGCGGGGCGCTGCGCATACCCCTACAACTGCCCAGACCCCGGATAACATCAGATGGATAACAAGCCGAAGGGAGGCTCGACGGGTGGGAGTTCTGCAGCGCTTCGAACGACGGCTTGAGGGCATGGTCGAAGGAACCTTCGCACGGGTGTTCAAGTCAGAACTGCAACCGGTTGAGGTAGCGAGCGCGGTCCAGCATGAGATGGACGAGCGGGCGGCGATCGTAGCGCAGGGCCGCACACTGGTGCCGAACGACTTCGTGGTCGAGATCGCGCAGACCGATGCCGAGCGACTCGACATCATGGTCGAGAGCCTGAGCCTCGAGCTGGCGACGCTGGCCAGAGATCACGCTAAGGAACAGGGGTACTCGTTCGTTGGACCGGTGCGGATCCGGTTCGAAGGGGTTCCCGATCTTGCGACAGGCATGTTCCGCATCCGTTCCGGGGTGATCCGCGGGCACACCGTCGAGGCGGGCGAGGTTCGTCAGCCGGTCAGCGACTTGCCGCGCGGTGGCGGTGGCCAGTTCCCAGGCAGACCGCGGCTTGTGGTGGCTGGGTCGCAGCCGGGCACGGGCATGGAGACGGGCAGCACCTATGAGCTTCAGACGCCCGTCACCCTGCTCGGCCGCGGTACCGACTGCGACCTGCGCATGGTTGATCCCGGTGTCTCCCGGCACCACGCCGAGTTGCGCGTGGAGGACGGCCAGGTCGTCCTTGTCGACCTGGGATCGACCAATGGCACGTTCGTGAACGGGCAGCCCATGCGTCGTGTCGTGCTCACAGACGGCACGAATGTGACGCTTGGCCGCACCACTATGGTTTTCCATCAAGACATGAGGTATTGATCAGCGCTCGCCAGGTAGTGGCTAGATAGGCGCCAGAAGACCGAGGAGTGACTACCCTTAGGGCAGCCAAACCGACAGCGACGCAGAAGCCGAGGACACAGCACGGAATGAACGCGCTCACCCTTACCCTCATCAGGGTGGCCTTCCTGGCCGTCTTGTGGCTTTTCGTCATCGCGGC
>DASZJE010000128.1:0-6460 GCA_035948445.1 Trebonia sp.
TCACCCAAGCCACCGTCGAAAGCCACTTGCGCCATGTCTTCCACAAACTGGGCATCAAGTCCCGCACGGACCTCCCCTCCCACTTCCCCGAGAAGTAGCCCCGACCCCCGCCTGGCGGTCGGGGCCCGTCCGGGGCCCCGCGGTCGGCTAGCCCGGTCAGCTCGCCCGGTCGGCCGGCCCGGTCGGCCGGCCCGGTCGGCTCGCCCGGTCGGTCGGCCCGATCGGCTCAAAAGCGCTTTCGGGCCGGCCAGGGCGGGCTCGATTGCGCACTCGAACTCGTTAGGCAGCGTGCACGTATGCGTATTCGAGCCCGTTGTACGCCCCGGATCTGGCTGGCGGGTGTTCGTGGTCGGGCAAAATGGCGGTCGTGGGACCTATCCGTATCGACAGTGACGACGATCCGCGTCTGGCCGACTATGTGCGGCTAACGGAACCGAAGCTGCGTACCAGCCTGGAAGCCGAGCACGGCTTGTTCATCGCCGAAGGCACGAAGGTTATCGTCCGCGCCGTCGCATCGGGCTACCCGGTGCGGTCGGTGCTGCTGGCCGAGAGCCGGATCGGGGACCTGCCGCAGTTGGGCATTCGGGATGCCCCGGTTTACGTAGTGGCGGATGACGTCGCGGAGAGGGTTACCGGGTACCGGGTGCACCGCGGTGCGCTCGCGTCTATGGAGCGCAAGGCGTTGCAGGATGTCGCGGCGGTGCTCGCCCCGGCGCGAAGGATCGTCGTTCTGGAAGATCTGGTTGATCATGGCAACGTCGGGGCGATCTTCAGGTGCGCCGCGGCGCTTGGCGTGGACGCGGTGATGCTGTCACCGAGGTGCGCGGATCCGCTGTACCGCAGATCGGTCAAGGTCTCGATGGGATCCGTGTTCGCGATACCGTACGCGCGGATGACGGAATGGTACGACGGGCTCAAGGACCTGAGGGACAAGGGATTCCGGGTACTGGCGCTGACCCCCGACGACAACGCGATCCCGATCGGTGAGGCAATGGCGGATCCGGGCGCGAAAGTCGCACTGCTGCTCGGGACGGAGGGGGACGGGCTTTCCTCCCGCTGGCTGCACGAGGCGGATGAAGCGGTCCGTATCCCGATGAATCCCGGCGCACGGGCGGCCGGCGTCGATTCCCTCAATGTCGTGGCTGCCGCCGCCATCGCATGTCACGCGCTGGCGACGCGGAATTAGAGCGCCGAAGAGCGCGAAGGGTGCGAAGCGTGCCCAGCGTCCGAAGCATGCCCAGCGTCCGAAGCGTGCCCAGCGTCCGAAGCGTGCCCAAATACGCAAATGAGCACGTAAGCGAATGTGCTCATTTACGCATTCGATCCCGTAATAGCCGGCTCGAATACGCATTTGGGCCGGCTGGGCGCCGGCCGGGGCGGCTAGGGCACGATTACGCTTGACAGGCCGTGTAGGGCTGCGGTTAGTTTGCTGGCGTCGATGGGGGCGCCTTCGCCTCGCCTTAGCACCGCCTGGTTGTGCGCGCGCATTCCGCCGCTGTCCTCCTCTGGAGGGGCGCCTCGGCCGCCGGTGCAGCGCGGGTACCGGACGCCGGGTTCCGCCGTCGTGATCGCCTCCACGGCGATGTCGTGCCGCCAGTCGTCGCCGAAGTCGTAGACGTACACGATCTTGTCCCGTACCGCGCCCGCGACCTGTGCGAGCGTGACCGCGGACTCGTCGTCGCGCTCGGACATGTCGTCGTTCTGCGCCGGATCCCCGAATTCGCCGCATACTGTCTCGAACTGGTGATGGTGGCAGTCGAACCAGCCGAAGACCGTCTGCAGTGCCTCGTGGAGCAAGTCCAGTCCCATGGCACTGGGCAGTTCGAGGCGCCGCCAGATCGGGGGCTTCGCCCCGTACAAGCTCACCTTCACGCAATGGACAGTTTGTCGGGATATATCCGAAATCTCCGGCAAATCCTGCTTTAGAACGCGCATGGTGCCAACGTATGTCTGGGATTCCAGGATTTTCCGTAGCCTGCCGTCGAGCGATTGCCCGCTCTGCTCGAGCATTGCGCGCAGCAAGTCCTCGGCGGGCTCGGGCCCAGTTTCGGGCCCAGTTTCGGGCCCGGTTTCCGGCTCGGGTTCCGGTGTGGCTTCCGGGGTCTTCGGCATAGCCTGGATTTTCCCAGCCAGCTACCGGTTTCCTGCCGCGACACGCCGAATGGCCCCCGGGCGTTGCCGTATCAAGCGCGTCACTATTTGCGGGCGAACTCGTAGGCGAAGCTGACGGTGTCGCCAAGACGGCCCTCGACGGTATAGGGGCCGAGCACCGCGGCGAGGTCGGCATCGAATTCGGTGCCGTGTTCCGCGAGCACGGGGGCGGGCAAAAAGGATGTCGAGCGTATGAGCCCGGCGAGTTCCGGAAGCGTCCACTGCTGCTCGACCGCGAACTCATAGCGCCCGACCACCTGGAATCCGCAGTCCGTCAGGAGTTCGCTATCCGGCAGTTCCCGCCGGGCCTGGGCGCTGCGCGCGGGAACGCGGTGCGTGGTGCCGAGGGCGTTCTTCCACCGGTCGAGCATTCCGCCGAAGGCGCGCTGCCATTCCGTGGCGCCGTCCCATGGCGAGAACGACCAGCACAGTGCGAGATGCCCGCCTGGCTGGAGCCATTCGTGCGCGCGTTTCGCCACCAGTTCGCGGCGCAACCGGTGGAACGCGTTGCCGATGACGATCAGTTCGAAGGCGCCTGGCCCGGCGCGGAACTCCTCGGCGCTGCTGACGACTGGCCTGACGTTCGTCAGGCCAGTGCTGGCGGCCTTGGCCCGGACGACGTCGATCATGTCCGATTCCTGATCGACGGCCCACGTCTCGGCGAACAATCCGGTCAGCGGGAAGGAAAGTTGCCCGGTCCCGCACGCGAGGTCCAGCAGGCGCCCCTGCCCGGACGGCGCGGCCCGGCTGACCAGATCGGAAATCAGCGCGCCGGGGTACGGCTGCCGGTACCTGTCGTAATGCGCCGCGCTGCCCCGGTACAGGTCCGGCGCGAACCTGGCATCGTCGTCCACGGCCCATATCTTGCCAGTGCGTCGTACTCGCGTGAACAGAAAACCCATTATCCCGAACGAACGCCGGCCCCTGTTTCCCGTCCGCCTCTGGGACCGGACGGGTGAAGTGCTGACCGCCAAACTCTTGGCAGGCTCAGGCGCGTCATTTTTCGGCGCCAGGTGCTCCAATAGGACATGGCATTTGGGACTATTTGACCCGATCGCCGGGCGCGCGTTAGGACGCGTAGAATCGCAGCAGGGCGCGGGCGTCCGGATTGGCCGTTCGGTTAACTGTTCGGTCCGGGGGTGGCAGGTCATTGGCGTGATCGCTACACTGAGCAGTATGACGAACGCGGCCACCACGAATCCGCAGGCGCGGGTACGCGGCAGCGCGCATCGCTGCCTGCGTCGCGTTGTCGTGGCCGAGAATCTTGCCGCGCTGCACGGCCCGGATAGCGGAGTCGTCGAGTTGCCGCAGCGGCTGTGCCGGTCCGGTGGGCAGCGAGTGTTCGACATGAGCGACACTGACCAGGTGCTGGACATGTACGAGTCGGTGCTCGAAGATGCCCGCACCCAGGCTGATCTCGCCGGGTACGCCAACGGCGAGCTTTTGGTGCGGCTGTGGCCGCAGCCTTTCCTGCCGCGGCGCATCCGCCAGGCGTGGGAAGACGTCCATCCCCTGCTCGCTGTGGGCGGCATGGTTCCGGACGACCCCTCGGCCGTCACCGGCGCCGCGGGCGTCGCGCCGGCTGAGCCCCCCTCGGCCGCGGCGGCCGCCGTCGCCTTATGGCGTTCGAGGCGCTGCACCGGCACGTCGCCGCTATCGCCCTGCGCGCCGTGGGGCGCAAGTACGAGGTCGCCCTCGCGGGCGGCAATGCCCTCATGGTCCACGACATAGTCGACCGTCGCACCGAGGACGTTGACCTCTTTGTCCGCCGCCTCGGCAACGTCTCCGCCGCCGCGGCCGAGATCGAGGTGGCGCTCCACGCGGCCGGATACGTCGCCGAGCGCCTCGACGCCGACACCGGGCTCGGCGACATCTGGGAGGACGCGGGCGAGGGCATGGCCGAATGGGAGGTCACCGCGCCGGACGGCGAGCACACGGTGCAGTTGCAGGCCGCGTACTTCGAACTGCTCGCCGACCCGGTGAGCGTGCCGGACGTCGGCCCGGTGCTCGCGCTCGATGACCTGGCCGGCTGGAAGACCGTCGCGCTCGCCAGCAGGATGGCGGCCCGCGACTACGCGGACGTGGCGGCGCTGCTGAAGAAGTACACGGTGAGCGAGTTGATCGCGCTTGCCAGGGAACGCGATCCCGGTCTTGAAGACGCCGACTTCGCGGACGCCGGGCAGCGCCTGGACCAGATGCGCGACAGCCGCCTGGTGTCCCAGCTAACCGCGCGCGCCGTCGTCGGGGAGGATGTCGCGTGGCTGCGCGGGCAGTTCGAGACCTGGCCTCGCGAAGCCGCGCCCCGGCGGGAAGCGTGATAGCGCGCGGGGGTGGCTACTTCCGGTAGCGTGTCGCGCATGGCCAGCGAAAACGCCGCCCGGCTCGCGGTGCTCATTGACGCCGATAACGCGCAGCCCTCGATCACCGAAGGACTCCTGGCCGAAGTCGCCAAGTACGGAACCGCGCACGTCAAGCGCGCCTACGGCGACTGGACGAATTCGAACCTGAAAGGCTGGAAGGAGCACCTGCTCGCGCAGTCCATCCAGCCGATCCAGCAGTTCGCGTACACGCGCGGCAAGAACGCGACCGACGCGGCGATGGTGATCGACGCGATGGACCTGCTGTACTCGGGACGTTTCGACGGGTTCTGCCTCGTGTCGAGCGACAGCGACTTCACCCGGCTGGCGGCCCGGTTGCGCGAATCCGGGCTGACGGTGTACGGGTTCGGCGAGCGGAAGACGCCGAAGCCTTTCGTAGCGGCATGCGACAAGTTCATCTACATCGAGAACCTCACCTTTACCGCGCAGGACGAGGCCGACGAGATCGACGACCCGGGGGGCGACGGCGGCACCAGCCTGGCGGCGCCGGCCGGCGTGCGGGCCAAGACGGTCAAGCGCGCGACCACGGCGCACCTCAAGGGGGATACGGCGCTGGTGAGCCTGCTGCGCAACGCCGTGGAGGCGGCATCCGACGACGACGGCTGGGCGCTGTTGTCGGGGGTCGGGGCGATCATCACGAAGCAGCGGCCGGACTTCGACTCCCGCAGCTACGGCTACGCCAAGCTCAGTGACCTGGTCGAGGCGACCACGCTGTTCGAGACGGAACGCCGCAGCCCGGGAAACGGCAAGCAAGAGGTCATCTACGCCCGCGACAAGCGCCGCCGGGCCAAGGCGAAATTATCCGGACCCGGGGTTAGCGAGGTCCGTCTTGCTGCCGGTCATCGAGGGACCGAGACCAGGCCTGGACCTGCTTGGCCGAGCGGCGTATCTCCACCAGTCCGACGACGCCGGCCGCCACCATCAGCACCATGCAGACGGCACCGGCCGCCGGAATGCTCACGAGGAAGAAGACGATCGCGAGGACAAGGAAGCCTAGGCCGGCGGACACCGCGCGGACGCTGTTTCGAGCTGTCTTGACGGAACTATCCTGCTGTGGCACCTGTTTAACTCTCCGTTCACGCTTCTCGCGGCACGATGCTGATCTCCCGGGTGAGCGCCTCGATGTCAGGGATGGCGCGCTGCAACCTGGCCATGTCCGGGCTCCCGCAGAAGATCCGCAGGTCAGTTTCGTGCTCTTCGGACCGCCACGCGTAGTTGAGCGCGGTGAGCAATCCGCTGCCATCGCTTTCACGCTGGTGGTACAGGGATCTCAGGCCAGTGCCAAGCCGCTCGGTCCGGACTTCCTCGACGATCGGCGGTTCCACGGCGGCTGGATCGTCCGCGTGGACGAGGCGGCGGAGTTGGTCGTCCCGGTCCCCGAGCGGTTGCCAGATGCCGAGGCATACCGGCAGGGCAGTCATCCGCGCGTCCGGAAGATGGATGAGGACGACGTGGCAGGGCTGGTAGCCATAGATGTTGTCGTGCAGGTAGAGGAGGGTTTGCTCCAGTGCCTTGACCTGCCGCTCGCTATGGCGACCGGGAACGGCATTCCACCATCCCTCGGCGAAACCTCGCGACCACTCCTGCCTGGTCAGGCTCGGCGGAAACCGGTTCGGGCACGGGATCCAGATGTTCTTGTCGTAGCTGATCTTGGTCCAGCCCTTCTTGCTGGTCAGATCATCCAGACTCGGCTCTTTGCTCACCTGGACATTCCTCCGGGATCCTGCCGTGACGGTGCCTTCCACCTGAATGTCGAGATTATCGCATCGAAAAGTTCAACGAGCAGCCCTGCGAATCCATCGTCCGGGTCACCGCCGCCGAAGGTGGAAAACGCCGCGAGCACCCAGCGACCGGGATCGCCTGGCACGGACAGGATGTAATCCACGCATCGCGACGGCAATTCGGTGTCGTGGGACGGGTCTGGCGCGGTA
>DASZJE010000129.1:0-18329 GCA_035948445.1 Trebonia sp.
CGCCGTTGCACGACCAGATGTTGAGTACCGTGCCGCTGGCGGTCCTGGAATAGGGGTCATCGAGGCACTTGCCGGAATGAGGGTTGATCAGTTGCGCGTCGCTGCTGACCTGCCAGCGCTGGTTCGCGTCGCCGGCGGTGCAGGTCCACAGCTGGACCGTCGTCCCGTTGGCGGTGCCGCCGCCGGTCACGTCGAGGCACTTGCCGAACACGCGAAGCGTACCGTCCTGGGCGATCGTCCACTTCTGGGCGCTCGCGCCGTTGCACGGCCAGATCTCGATCTTGTTCCCGTTGACCGTCGACGAGTTGGTGTCGCTGAGGCACTTTCCGCCGTTCGCGAGCACGACAAGCCCGGTCGGCCCCGAGTCGCCGGCCTGACTGATCGTCCAGGCGAACGAGGTCGACGCCGACGCGCCGGCGGAGTCCTTCGCGGTCACCGTGGTGTCGTACTTGCCCGGCGTGTACGGCCAGCCGCTGATCAGCCCGCCGGAGCTGATGGACACGCCCGGCGGCAGGCCGGTGGCGGTGAACGCCGGCGTGTAGCCGGGTGCCGAATCGGTGGCCCGGATCTGGAGATCGACGGCGCTGCCCGCGGTCGTGATCCGGGTTCCCGGCGACGTCACCGTGATCGTCCCGCGGACGACATCCCAGGTGAACGACACCAAGGCGGGCACCGCGGTTCCGGAGGCGGATGGCCTCACCGTCACGTCGTAAGTGCCTATGGCGGTGGGCTTGCCGGTGATCTGCCCGCTCGAGGAGTTGATCGAGACGCCGGGCGGCAGTCCGGCCGCGGTGTAGGTCTCGGCCTGGCCCGCCAGCGCGTTGAGCGTCCTGATCTGTACCGTGGCCGCGTTGTTCACCGTGGTCTGCTCGGTTTCCGGCGCGCCGCTGAAGTAGTCGAGGTCGACAGGGCCGGTGACGCCGCTCACGGTGCCACTGCTCGAGTACTGCCACATGTTCCAGGTGTTCCACCCGGCAGGCAGCGTCCCCGGGGTTCCCGCCGAATAGGCGGGCACCCAGAGGACGTCATTCCCGAAGGCGGTGCTGTTCCCCGTGCAGGTGTCCCACCAGGCCTGCGGCGTGTAGATGATCGGGGCGACCCCGGTCAGCGTGGCGGCCTCGGACATGAACGAGGAGATCCAGGTCACCATCGCGCTGGTGGACAGGCCGTAGCACTCGTTGACGTTGTCCGCGGTCGCGTACGGGTCGTATTCGATGTCCAGCATCAGCGGCAGGTACTGGCCGCCGACCTTGTAGGAGGTCCCGGCGCTGGTCCCGGCGTTCTCCACCGCGTATTCGGCCTGCTGCTGGGCGGTTCCGTTTCCGGTTGCCGTCGAGTCGTACGGGTTGGCGAAGGCGTAGGGCGCGACGTACATCCCGGCGGCGGCGGCGCTGTTCGCGTCGCTGGCGTAGTACGGGTTGACGTAGTAATTGCCCTCGGTGGCCTTGATCGAGACGAACTTGTAGCCGGCGGCCGCGACGTCCGTCCAGTTGATGGCGGCGCCGTTCGCGTGCTGGCCGGATGAGACGTCGATACCGTTCAGCACCGTGCTCGCGGCGGCGGCCGTCGCCTCCTGCATCGCCGTGGACATGCGGACCGATGAGCCCGGCCGGGTCATCCCCGTCCCGGTGAGGGGGCCGGACAGTTCCTGACTCAGTTGCGGTGAGTGGCCCTCCGACGGGCTGGGGGCAGGTGCCGAAGCCTGCGTGACCGAGGCGTCGAGCCTGGCGGTGCCGGCGTCCGCGGCCTGCGGGGAACCGTCAGCCGAAGCGAGGCTCAGGCCCGCGAGTGCGCCACGCTCAGCGTGGCGAAGAACGTGACGCCAGCTCTCGTCTTGCTGGCCTGGCGCAATCTTCGGACGCGCCGTTGCGCTCTATTCATTCGTTGCCTTCTGGTGAAAGGGGCCCGATTGTTGGGTGGGCCACATCCCCCGATGGAGCAACAGGAAAGTATCGGTTAAATCATTATGTGACAATCAATTCGGTCTAATCGTGATGATTTGCTTCCTGTTTGGCGGCAGCGGCCACTTGGCAGGGGCACGCCCTGGGCCCGGGATCATGCTCACGGCCGGCTTCGTGGCAGACTGCCCGCATGAGCACTCACACCAACCTCCTCGGCGAGCCTCCGGCCACGCTCCTGCCGACGGACGAGGCCGCGGAATCACTGGTCGCCGCGGGAACCCCGGCAGTCGACGTCGCGGCCAAGTACCCGGCGTTTCCACTGGCCTGGGCGCTCCTGGCGGAAGAGGCGCTCGACGCGGGGCAGCCTGTGACGGCCTACGCCTATGCCCGCACCGGCTACCACCGCAGCCTGGACGCGCTCCGCCGTAACGGCTGGAAGGGCCACGGCCCGGTCCCCTGGTCACACGAACCGAACAGGGGCTTCCTCAGGTCCCTCGCCGCCCTCGCCAAGGCAGCCGGCGAAATCGGCGAGACCCCCGAAGAGGAACGTTGCCTGGCCTTCCTCCAGGACAGCAGCCCCGAAGCCTACGCAGAACTCGTCCGCGTGGGCTAACGCAGCTTGGTCCCCGCCGAGAGCAGGTCCTGGCAGGCCTGGGTCACGCGCGCCGTCATTCCGCCCTCGGCCAGCTTGCCCCAGGTCCGCGGGTCGTAGGCCTTCTTGCTGCCCACTTCGCCGTCCACCTTGAGGACGCCGTCGTAGCTGGTGAACATGTGGCCGGCGACGGACCGCGTGAACGCGTACTGGGTGTCGGTGTCCACGTTCATCTTCACGACGCCGTATCCGATCGCCTCGCGGATCTCCTCGAGCGCGGAGCCGGAGCCGCCGTGGAAGACCAGGTCGAACGGCTTCTCTTTGCCGTACTTCGCGCCCACGGCTTCCTGGATCTCCGCCAGGACCGCGGGGCGCAGTTTCACGTGGCCTGGCTTATAGACGCCGTGCACGTTGCCGAACGTGGCGGCCAGGATGTACCGGCCCCGCTCGCCGAGGCCCAGGGCCTCCGCCGTCGCCAGGGCGTCTTCCGGCGTGGTGTAGAGCTTCTCGTTGATGGCACCGACGACGCCGTCCTCTTCGCCGCCGACGACGCCGATCTCCATTTCCATGACGATCTTCGCCTTGGCGCACTTGTCGAGGAGTTCCGCGGCGATGTTCAGGTTCTCCTTCAGCGGGACTGCCGAGCCGTCCCACATATGCGACTGGAACAACGGGTCCTTGCCGCCCGCGACCCGCTCGGCGGAGAGTTCGATCAGCTGGCGCATGTAGCCGTCTAGCTTGTCCTTCGGGCAGTGGTCCGTATGCAGGGCGACGGTGATCGGGTACTTCGCGGCGACCACCCTGGCGAACTCGGCAAGCGCGGACGCCCCCGTGACCATGTCCTTGACCGCCTGGCCCGACAGGTACTCGGCGCCGCCAGTGGAGATCTGGACGATGCCGTCGCTCTCCGCGTCCGCGAAGCCGCGCAGAGCCGCGTTCAGCGTCTGGCTCGACGTCACGTTGATCGCGGGGTAGGCAAATCCCTGTTGCTTGGCACGATCAAGCATCTGGGCGTAGGTCTCTGGGGTCGCGATGGCCATGGCGGTGTCTCCCGTTATCCGTTGCCGCTAGCAGAATCTCTCGTCAAACAGAACTCTAACCACCGGTCAGACAGGGGCCACAGAGGGCAGGGGAGAGGAGAGACCCCTGGTCGTTCGGCTATGAAGGTGTTCTGAATGGTCGTTACCACCATGCCACATGCTGTACAAAGGTGGCCATGACCGGTTTCCTCGAGTCGGCGGGCATATACGCGATCATCTTGTTCGGCGTGCTCGAAGCGATGTGCATCCCCATTTCATCCGAGCTCACGTTCCTGCTCGGCGGGGCACTCGCGGGCGGCGCGCTGGGTGCCGGGCACGCCCACCCGAGCCTGCTTCTGGTGATCATCGCCGGGACGATCGCCGAACTCGTCGGGTCCTACATCGCCTACGGCGTCGGCCGCGCGGGCGGGCACCCGCTCGTGCGCCGGTACGGGCGGTACGTGCTGATCACCGAGGCGGACGTGGCCCGGGCTGAGCGTTTCCTGGCCGGTCGCGGGGCATGGGCGCTGCCAGTCGCCCGGATGCTGCCGTTCATCCGCGCCTTCGCCTCGATCGTCGCGGGTCTTGTGGACATCCCGCCGGTCCGGTTCGGGATCCTCAACCTGATCGGGACGGTGATCTACATCATCGCCCTGTCGAGCATCGGCTACAGCCTCGGCCACCAGTGGAGCAAGGTCAGCCATGACATCGGGGACGTCGGTTACGTGCTTGGCGCCATCATCGTCATCGCCATCATCGGATTCGTGGTTCACAGGCTGCGCGAGTTCCGGAAGGAAGCCGCGACGGCTGGTGGGGACGGACCCGGCGGGCGTTCCGGCGGGCGGCATGCCTCCGGTGAGCGACTCGGGCGCTAGACGCCGAGGTCGCTGAGTTCGTAGACGGCACGATAGAGCAATCCGCGGTCCAGGATCGCCTGCCGCGCCCCACGCTCGACCAGCACCGCGACACCGACCACCTCCGCGCCCGCTTCCCTGAGCGCGTCCACGGCGGTGAGCACAGAACCGCCGGTAGTCGAGGTGTCCTCGACGGCGAGCACCCGGCGTCCCCTGACGTCGGGACCCTCGATCCTGCGCTGCAGACCGTGGGTCTTCTCCGCCTTCCGCACCACGAAGGCGTCGATAGGCGTACCGCGGTTGGCCGCCGCGTGCATCATCGCGTAGGCCACCGGGTCGGCGCCGAGGGTCAGCCCGCCCACGGCGTCATAGGCCAGGTCAGCGGTGGCATTCAGCAGGACACGGCCGGCCAGCGGCCCGAGCCGCCCGTCCAGCATCACTCGCCGCAGGTCGACATAGCTGCTCGCGCGCTGGCCGGAGGACAGGACGAAGTCGCCGTGCACGACTGCCTTGTCCCTGATGCCTGCCAGAAGTTCATCTCGGTCGCTCACGGCACCAGAGCATATTTCAGAGCGCGGCCCGGCAGCGCCGTCGGCAGGGTACTGAGCCGCTGGCAGGACGCTGAGCTGGCGCGGGCGCGGGCTCGCCTGCGGTGATATGGCAGATACTGGGCGATTTTCGAGAAAAGCCGGCCGCGTTGTGTCGGGGTGAATCGCCTGCTATGGGCGTGTTTCCCGGCAATGCCAGGGCGGAGGGTAGGCAGGCGGCTGGTGCTGGGAATGCACGGAAAGGCGTACGTGGCTGGCTGGCTTCACTACCCTAAGAGGGCGGAGGACGATCGGCCATCACGTAGCTGGCCCGGGGACCGGGGCGTTCTCGCACTGAGGGAAGGGACGGTGTGGCGTGGACCGGTGCGCGCTGTTCGTTGACGCTGGCTATGTTCTGACGGACGGTGCCATGGCGGTGCACGGTACACGGCGCAGAGAATCCGTGTCCTGGGACTACGAGGGGCTCGTGAAGCTCCTGTCCAGCCTCGCTACGGAGCGGTCCGGACTCCCCTTGCTGCGCTGCTACTGGTATGACGGATCGGCCGACGGCCGTCGCACCGCAGAGCATGATGCGCTCGCGGACCTGACGGGCGTCAAGCTCAGGCTCGCCAAGACGCGCCCGGGCCGTGAAGGCGTGGAGAGCGAAATCCACCGGGACCTCGCCGCACTTGCCCGCAACAAGGCGGTCAGCGATGCCATGGTCGTCAGCGCCGAGGAAGAACTCACGCAGGTCATCTCCGATGTCCAGGACCTGGGCATGCGGGTCACGCTGCTGCACATCGCCGCGGACGGCAACTGGACGATCTCCCGCATGCTTCGCCAGGAGTGCGACGACGTCGAGGAGATCAGCCCGGATCACCTGCGGCCGTATGTCGAGCTGATTTCCGGCGCCGAGCCGGCGTACGGTGATGACCAGGAAGGCGGGGCGCTCATCCCGCTGCACCCGCAGGCGAGCGGCGGGCGAGCCACGGCATACGCCGCTCCGGCTCCAGTCCCGGCTCCCAGCGGATACCCGGCCCCGCCCGCGATATACACGGCGCCCGTCGTGCCGGAATACCAGCGTCCCGTTCCGCGACCGGCGCGGCAGGTTCCCGAAGAGCCAGCGGTCGCGTATGACCAGATTTCCTACGACCAGATTTCCTACGACCAGTCACCGCGCTACGACGACGTTCCCGACGACGAGGAGCCCGTTCAGCTGGCTCAGTCCGCGGGGCAGGAGGATCCCGCCCGGGACCTGCTGGCCGGCCTCGCGGCGATGCCGGTAATCCGGCCGGATGCGCCAGAGGTGCTGCAGGATCAGGCCCGGCCTGGTGTCCGGGACACTCCGGGTGTCCAGGAATTCCCGCCCGCTCAGGACGCTTCAGTGCGCCAGGATGTGCCCGGGAACCAGGAACCGTCAGCGCGGCCCGACCTGCCGGCAGCGCGCCCCGCGTTCACGGCACCTGAGATATACGGTGCGCCGGTCGCGGTGCCTGTGCCCGCCGGGGCGCCGGTGTCGGCGCCCGCTACACCGATGCCGCCGCCGCTGCCCGCGCCTGTTCCCGCGGCGCAAGACGACCGGCCCGCCGAGCTTCCGGCTTCCAGGGCCTGGGCGGCTGACGTTTCGGGTTATAACCCTGGCGCGCTGCGCGAAGCGCCGCCCGTCGACCAGGACGGCTTCCAGTTGGCGTCCGGTCCCGTCGGCGGTTCGGCTCAGATCCGGCGGTTGCCCGCGCGCGGCGGCGCTTCGGCATATCCGGCCCCGGGCCAGCCCGGTGCCGCGCAGTCGGCATCGGGTCCGCTGGGGCTGCGGCCGCCTGGGCAGCCCGGAACCGGGCAGGTGATCGGCGGACGGCCCGAACTGCCGGCTGCTGCCGGGCAGCCGTCCGAGCCGACGCCCCTGGCCCCCACGTACACGCCGGCGAGGAATAACGCCTACAGCGGCCCGCAGCCGGCTGCCGGGGTCGGGACGTCCGTGGTGCCTGCCGGACCCGCCCCGGAAGGCCCCAACGGTGTCATTCCGGGTGGTGTTGTTCCAGGGGCTCTTTCCCCTGGGCCGGTGCCTGCCGGTGCCCTGCTCGCTGGTCCTGTGAACAGTGGTCCTTTGAACGGTGGTCCTGTCAACAGCGGTCCTGTGCCTAGCGGGCCCGCTCCCGGCGGCCCAGTGCCCGGCGGCCCAGTGCCTGGCGGCCCAGTGCCTGGTGGACCGCTGGGGCTGGCGGGACCGGGACAGGCAGCGCCAGGGCAGGCGATGCCATTCCCCGTCGGCCCGGGCGGGCAGATGGCGCCGGGCGGTCAGGACGGGCCCGTGGGCCCGGCGAATCCCGTCGGGCAGCCGAACCCCGCCGGGCCGCCCAACGCTCTGCTCAGCCCCGTTGGTCCTGGCGGTCCTGTGAATCCTGGCGGCCCTGTCGGGCAGAACGCGTCGGCTTTCGCCCCGGCTCCCGGCCAGCCTGGGCTTTCACTCGCCGACGCGGTGCAGGCAGCGCACGAGGAGGGCCAGGATTTCGGCGGGTCGGTCGCGCGGGACGCGCCCGCCCTGTGGCTGGAGGCGGTGCTCGCGAGGAAACCGCGGATGCCTTCTGACCTGGAAGCGAGGCTCTTGCAGGGTTCGTCGCTGCCTATCGATTTCCTGCTACATGACGAGGTGCGGCACGCGCTGCGCCGCGGATTCTGGGACGCTCTAGAGAAAGCGCGTCGCTAATGCCCCAGCCAGAAGACACCGCAGAAAACACCGCAGAAAACACCGCCCGTGCGACCATATCGGCAGGTTTGGGACGGGGCGATTACGGTACGGTAGGAAGAGTGGCGGGCGTCGACGAGCTGGACGAGATCGAGTTTGAGGCCGCACGGACCGGGGATCACGTGCGCGCCGCTGTTCGCATGACTCACCTTGCCACGGGGGCGGATCCCGCCCAGCGGGCGGAGGTCCACCTGCGGACGGGCGAGCAGTGGATGATGGCCGACGAGACGCAGAAGGCAGCGGACGAATTCGCCGCCGCGATCGCGGACGGCGGCGCCACGTTCGCCGACCCGCGTGTCTACCTGATCAGGGCGTTGCACGCTCTCGAGCGGGAAGCTGAGGCTGAGCTGCTGCTCACCGCTGTGACGGCAGACCGCGACAAGGTGACGGCCCGCACCTGCGACCTGCTCGCCGAGCTTTTCACCGAGCAAGGCGACCTGCAAAGTGCCCTTGAATGGGCGACGGCAGGCGTGGAGTGGTGCTTCGAGCGCGGCGACGACGCCGAGTTGCAGTTGCTGCTTCGCCTGCGATATCGCATCCGCGTCGATCTCGGTCTCGACGAGGATGACTACGACCGGATGCTGGACAGCATGCGCCGCTGACACCAGAACTGGCCACAGGCTTTCGCGCCTGTCGTATCAGGACCTCGGCTGCGCGACCTTCGACGCCCCTCGTACGGTCAGTTCGTCCGCCGCTACGTCCAGGTCCACGAGCACTTCGTCGCCGTCGGTGATGGAGCCGGACAGCAGGGCACGCGCCAGCTTGTCACCGATCGCGGACTGCACAAGCCGCCGCAAGGGGCGCGCCCCGTACACCGGGTCATAGCCGGTGAGTGCGAGCCATTCCTTGGCCGCCGGCGTCACTCTCAAGGCGAGGCGCCGGGCGGACAGCCGGGAAGCCAGCCGCTCGACCTGCAGATCGACGATCCGTGTCAGCTCCGAAGTGCTAAGCGAGTCGAAGATGATCACGTCGTCGAGCCGGTTCAGGAACTCCGGCTTGAACGAGGCCCGCACCGCGGTCATGACGGCTTCGCGCTTGGCACGCTCGTCTAGAGCCGGGTCGGCGATGAACTGCGAGCCCAGGTTGGAGGTGAGGATGAGGATCGTGTTGCGGAAATCCACGGTTCGACCCTGCCCGTCCGTGAGCCGCCCGTCGTCAAGGACCTGCAGCAGCACGTCGAAGATCTCGGGGTGTGCCTTCTCGACCTCGTCCAGCAGGATCACGGTATAGGGCCGCCGCCGCACCGCCTCGGTGAGTTGCCCGCCCTCTTCGTAGCCGATGTAGCCGGGCGGCGCGCCCACGAGCCGCGCGACCGAGTGCTTCTCGCTGTATTCGCTCATGTCGATGCGGGTCATCGCCCGCTCGTCGTCGAACAGGAACTCGGCGAGGGCCTTGGCCAGTTCGGTCTTGCCGACGCCAGTCGGGCCGAGGAACAGGAACGATCCCGTCGGCCGGTCAGGGTCGGCCACGCCGGCCCGTGCTCGCCGCACCGCGTCGGACACCGCGGTCACGGCGGCAGCCTGCCCGACGACCCGCGACCCGAGTTCGGACTCCATCCGGAGCAGCTTGCCGGTCTCGCCTTCGAGCAGCCGCCCGGCGGGGATCCCGGTCCACGCGGATACGACGTCCGCGACGTCGTCGGGACCGACCTCTTCCTTGACCATCGGAATGGCGGTCAAGTTCGATTCCTCCGAACGATCCGTGGCGACTGCCTCGGCGATCTCCGCGTCCAGCGTGGGTATTTCGCCGTAGAGCAGACGTGAGGCCGTCTCGTAGTCTCCGTCCCGCTGGGCGCGTTCGGCCTGACCTTTGAGGTCATCGAGCTTCTTCTTGAGCTCGCCGACCCGGTTCAGGCCCGACTTCTCCTGCTCCCAGCGCGCGGTGAGCGCGTTGAGCTGCTCCTGCCGGTCCGCGAGGTCGGAACGCAGCTTCTCCAGCCGCTCCTTGCTCGCGGCGTCGGATTCACGGGAGAGCGCGAGCTCCTCCATCTTCATCCGGTCCACGGCGCGGCGCAGTTCGTCGATCTCGACGGGGGAAGAGTCGATCTCCATCCGCAGCCTGGAAGCGGCCTCGTCGACAAGGTCGATCGCCTTATCCGGCAGAAACCGCGCGGTGATGTACCGGTCGGAGAGCGTGGCCGCGGCGACGAGAGCGGCGTCCGAGATCTGCACCTCATGGTGCGCCTCGTAGCGTCCCTTCAGCCCGCGGAGGATCGCGATCGTGTCCTCGACGCTGGGCTCACCGACGAAGACCTGCTGGAAACGGCGCTCCAGCGCAGGGTCCTTCTCGATCCGCTCGCGGTATTCATCCAGCGTGGTCGCGCCGACCATGCGCAGTTCACCGCGGGCCAGCATCGGCTTGAGCATGTTGCCCGCGTCCATCGCGCCCTCGGCGGCGCCCGCCCCCACGACCGTGTGCAGTTCGTCGATGAACGTGATCACCTGGCCGTCGCTCTGCTTGATCTCGTTCAGCACGGCCTTGAGTCGTTCCTCGAACTCGCCGCGATACTTCGCGCCAGCCACCATGCTGCCGAGGTCGAGCGCGATCAGCCGTTTGTCGCGCAGCGACTCGGGCACGTCGCCGGCCACGATCCGCTGGGCGAGCCCCTCCACGACGGCGGTCTTGCCAACGCCAGGCTCGCCGATCAGCACCGGATTGTTCTTCGTCCGGCGCGATAGCACCTGGACCACGCGCCGGATTTCGGAGTCACGGCCGATCACCGGGTCGAGCTTGCCGTCCCTCGCCTGCTGGGTGAGGTCGACGCCGTACTTCTCCAGCGCCTGGTAGCTGCCCTCCGGGTCCTCGCTGGTGACGCGGGCGCTGCCGCGGACCTTCGTGAACGCCTTGGTCAGCGACTCCGGGTCGGCGCCGTTCTCCTTGAGGATCCCCGCCACCTGCCCGCTGCCCGTCGCCAGGCCGACTAGCAGGTGCTCGGTCGAGACGTACTCGTCGCCCATGTCGCGGGCCAGCCTTGCCGCCGTGTTGATCACGGAAAGCAACTGGCGGGACGTCTCCGGAGCGCTCGCTGTGGCCCCGTGGATCTGCGGCAGCTGGGATTTCTCGGCCATCGCGGCGGCGAGCACGCGGCTGACGTCCGCGCCGACCGCTTCGAGCAGCGGCTGGGCGATACCGTCCTGCTGGGCAAGCAGGGCGAGGAGCAGGTGCAGCGGTTCTACCTGGGGGTTGCCGTCCGACGCCGCCTGCCTGATGGCGACGGATAGCGCCTCCTGGCTCTTCCTGGTCAGCTTGTCTTCCATCGGCTACATAACCCCTGTTCGCTATTCATTTGTTTCCTGTTCCCCGGCTGGCGCCGCGTGGTGCCAGAAGGCAACCCTGGTGGAGTTGCGGACCGGCACGAGGGACGCGGCCGGGTCCGGGGTCCGCGCCCGTCGCAGCTCGGCGAGCCGGGCGGCGACGGCACGCGTCGACTCCAGTTCGGCGCGGAGTTGGGCCATTTCAGCGTGCATCTCGGCGATCGTCAGGCGGGCATGCTCGAGCTCACGCTCAAGGTCGAGGATCCGCTTGATACCGGAGAGGTTGATCCCCTCCTCCTGAGACAGCCGCTGTATCTCCCGCAGCGCGAGAATGTCGCGCATGGAGTAGCGGCGGCCACCGCCGGCGGTGCGCCGCGGGGTTACCAGTCCGACTCTCTCGTAGCCGCGTAGCGTCTGCGGGTGCATGCCGGACAGGTTCGCGGCTACGGAGATGACATACACGGGCATGTCATCTGACAGCTCGTAAGGGGTGCTCATGCCATCTCCTTCCTTTCGCTAAACCTGGCTTCACTCTTGCCGGGCCCGTTGGAGCAGGTCAGCCCGCGGGTCCACGTCGGCCGTGGCCGAGCGCAGGTCCTCCAGCGCCGAGCGAGCCTTCTTGTTCTTGTTCAGATCGCGCGGCACGGTCACCTCGACGGTGGCCAGCAGGGCGCCGAGCGTTCCGTCCTTTTTGCGGGCCCCGCGGCCAGGGACACGGAGCACCTTGCCGTTCGGGGTGGCGGGCGCGATGCGAACGGTGACCGCGGGCCCCCGGTGCGTGGGAACCTTGATCTCCGCCCCGAGCGCGAGCTCGGAGATCGTCACCGGCACCGTGACGGTCAGATTGTCGCCCGATCTGCCGAACACCTCGTGCGGCTTCACGTGCACCTTCACGTACAGGTCGCCGTTCTTGCCGCCGTGTTCGCCCGGCGCGCCCTTGCCCGGGATCCGGATCCGCTGACCGTCCGCGACGCCGGCGGGAATCCGGGCCTGGATGGTCCGCGAGCTCATCGCCCGACCGCTGCCGTTGCAGGACTGGCACGGGTCCTCCACGACCAGGCCACGGCCATGGCACGTCTTGCACGGCTCGGAGAGCCCGAATCCCCCGAGATTGCGGCTCTGCTGCCCGGTGCCGTGGCAGTCCGGGCAGACTTTGGGCACAGTGCCCGCCTTGGCGCCGGTGCCATGGCAGACCGGGCACGGACCCTCTCCGGTGAGCCGAAGTGAGACGGTCGCGCCGTCGATCGAGTCACCAAAGGAAAGCGTGGTCTCGGTCTCCACGTCGGCGCCGCGCCGTGCCCTGTTCTGCTGGGCTGTGCCGCCGCCCCTGCCGCGGAAGATCCCCCCGAGGACGTCCCCTAGGCCCTCGCCCCCGAAGAGGTCGCCGAGGTCGAAAGGCTGGCCGCCCGCGCCGTTGCGGTTCCCGGTCGGCACCCGGAACCCACCGCCGAACATGGAGCGCGCCTCGTCGTACTCTTTGCGCTGCTTTTCATCCGACAGGACGTTGTAGGCCTCGGTGATGTCCTTGAAGCGTTCCTCGGCAGAGGGATCTCCCCTGTTCGCGTCCGGATGGTACTTCCGGGCGAGTTCGCGGTACGACTTCTTGATATCGGCCGCCTTGGCGGTCTTCGGGACACCCAGGGTCTTGTAGTAGTCCTTCTCCAGGTAGTCCTTCGCGCTCATCTAGCCTCGCTGGGCCGTTGGTTCACTTGAATTACTCGGATGAGCTGGCGGCGCCGTCCGGCCCTGTGGCGGGCTCCGCGACCGCCACACGGGCCGGGCGGAGGATCCGCTCGCCCACTTTGTAGCCCGGCTGGAAGATCTCGGTGCAGGTTTCCACCGTCACGTCCGGCGAGGCGTTGCTCGTCAGGGCTTCGTGGATGTTCGGGTCGAACTCGTCGCCGCGTTCGCCGTAGCTGACCAGGCCAAGCTTCGACAGGGCCGCCTGCAGCGAGTCCGCCACGGACTTGAAGCCCCCGGACAGTTCGCCGTGCTCCCGTGCCTGGCCGATCGCGTCGAGCACCGGCAGCAGGTCGGTTAGCGTGCCGGAAACCGCGATCTCGCGCACAGTGGCACGATCCCGGTCCACTCGCTTGCGGTAGTTGGCGTACTCCGCCTGCAGCCGCTGCAGGTCCTGGGTCCGTTCCTGCAGGGCCGTGGTGCGCTCCGCGAGATCGGTTTGCAATTTCTCGATCTCGGCATTGGACGCGGTGGATGTCGCGGACGTGGTGGCCTCCTGCCCCTCGGCCTCGGCCGCCTTGGCCTCGGCCTTCTCACGGCCGGAGTTGGTGCCCTTGCGGTGCTGGCCACCGCTCGAGCCGCCGCCCCCCGGCCGGCCGGCACTAGAAGTGCCGGCCGACCCTGATGCCGCGTGCTTTCCCCTTCTTGCCTGCCCTGTGACCGGGTCGATCCGTCTGTTATCGCGGATCACCGGCCCGGCGGGCGTCTCGTCGGGTTCTGTCATCAAGCGGCTCCGCCTTCGCCTTCGTCCACGATCTCGGCGTCAACGACGTCCTCGTCCTGTGACTCTTCGGCGGTGTCGCCTGTCGCGCTTGCGCCCTCGGCTTGCTGCGCTGCCTGCGCGGCGGCGTAGATGGCGCTGCCCATCTTCTGGCTGACCTGCGCGGCGTGCTCGCTGGCCGTCCGGATGGCGTCGATGTCGTTGCCCTCGATCGCCTTCTTCAGGTCCGCGATCGCGGTCTGGACCTCGGACTTGACGTCGGCCGGCACCTTGTCGTCGTTTTCGGAGAGGAACTTCTCCGTGCTGTAGACGAGGGTGTCCGCCTGGTTGCGGACCTCGGCCTCCTCGCGGCGCCGACGGTCTTCCTCGGCGTACTGCTCGGCATCGCGGACCATCTTTTCGATGTCGTCCTTGCCGAGGCCGGACCCGCCAGTGATCTGCACCGACTGCTGCTTGCCGGTGCCCAGGTCCTTGGCGGACACGTTCACGATGCCGTTGGCGTCGATGTCGAAGGTGACCTCGATCTGCGGGACGCCGCGCGGCGCCGGCGCGATGCCGGTCAGGTCGAACATGCCGAGCTTCTTGTTGTACGCCGCGATCTCGCGCTCACCTTGGTACACCTGGATCTGCACCGACGGCTGGTTGTCGTCGGCCGTGGTGAAGATTTCCGACTTCTTGGTCGGGATCGTGGTGTTGCGGTCGATCAGCTTGGTGAAGATGCCGCCCTTGGTCTCGATGCCGAGCGACAGCGGGGTGACGTCCAGGAGCAGGATGTCCTTGACCTCGCCCTTGAGAACGCCGGCCTGGAGGCAGGCGCCGACGGCGACGACCTCGTCAGGGTTGACGCCCTTGTTCGGCTCCTTGCCGCCGGTGAGCTGCTTGACCAGGTCCACGACCGCGGGCATGCGGGTCGAGCCACCGACGAGCACCACGTGGTCGATATCGGCGAGCTTCGTGTTGGCGTCCTTGATGACCTGCTGGAATGGGGCCTTGCAGCGGTCGATCAGGTCCGAGGTCATGCGCTGGAACTCGGCCCGGGTGAGCCGGGTGTCCAGGTGCAGGGGGCCGTCGGGGCCGTGGGAGATGTAGGGCAGGTTGATCTGCGATTCCTGCGACTGCGAGAGCTCGATCTTCGCCTTCTCCGCCGCCTCGCGCAGCCGCTGGAGGGCCATCTTGTCCTTGGACAGGTCGACGCCGTAGCCGCTCTTGAAGTCCTGGACGAGCCAGTCGACGATCCGCTGGTCCCAGTCATCACCGCCGAGGTGGTTGTCGCCGCTGGTCGCCTCGACCTCGACCACGCCGTCGCCGACGTCGAGCAGCGAGACGTCGAACGTACCGCCACCGAGGTCGAAGACGAGGATCTTGGCGGACCCCTCCTTCTCCAGGTGGTACGCGAGCGCGGCCGAAGTCGGCTCGTTGATGATACGCAGGACGTTGAGGCCCGCGATCGTGCCGGCCTCCTTGGTCGCCTGGCGCTGCGCGTCGCTGAAGTAGGCCGGGACGGTGATCACCGCGTCGGTGATCTTCTCGCCCAGGTAAGCCTCGGCGTCCCTCTTGAGCTTCTGCAGGATAAACGCGCTGATCTGCTGCGGGTTGAACTTCTTGCCGTCGATCGTGACGGACCAGTCGGTCCCCATGTGCCGCTTAACCGAACGGATAGTCCGGTCGACGTTCGTGACGGCCTGCCGCTTCGCGACCTCGCCAACGAGAACCTCGGCGTTCTTGGCGAACGCGACGACCGACGGGGTGGTACGAGAGCCCTCCGCGTTGGCGATGACCGTCGGCTCCCCACCTTCGAGGACGGCGACAACAGAGTTGGTCGTCCCGAGGTCAATACCTACCGCACGTGCCATGAGCAGTCCTTGTAGTGTGTGTGAAGTTGAGTCTTCCAGGCTCAAGCCTGCCGTAGACAAGCTTACCTGTCAAATGACTTGAGCCACTTAGACTCAACTTTCGTGACTGCCAGATCATTCCCGCCGCTCAGCCCCTTCTTGCCGACCGGTTCTCCCACCGGCCGGCTCTGCCGGCTCGAGCAGGTTGGACAATGAGGCGGGCGTGGCCTCTGGGCTGCATGACGCGGAACAGCGGTGATGAGAACGCTTACCGCAGCGGGCCGTCCTGGTCTGTCGGGCATGGTGAGTCGATCCGGGCGATCATCTGCTCTGCCACGTCGTGCAGGGAGCGCAGTGCGTCGAAGCGGGGGTCGCGGTAGCGGCGGGCGAGGCCACCGCGAAGTTCGTTGATCCGCCAGCGCTGCCAGCAGGCTTCGGTGTCGTTCTTGACGAAGAGCCTCATGCCGACGCGATGGGTGAGGCCGTTTAGCCGGTCCGGTACGCCGAGGAGCGTCGCGAGATGTGTGAGGCGCGGCAGTATGGAGAGGCGGACGCGATGGCTGTTGTCTCGTCGAATAGTAAGGCCCGGCTGGGTAATGCGCAGGAATGCTATCGTTTCCGTCGCGTTACCGTTCGGAGGCCGGGGGTTGTCTTTCCTGAGCAGATTGGTACCGTTGATCACGTCACTAACCTTCCTCGCTGGTACCCGGGGATGGTGGGTAGCGATTCGCTGGGTCGGTGTGGCAGCACCGGCCCAGCGGTGTTTCCGGGGGAATGCCGCAGTGCAGGTGCGGCTGACTTTGTCGGTTCTTTCCCGGTCCAGGTGGCTTTTGGGCTCTTTTCGGCGGGCCTGCTCTCAAAGCACAGGGGCGGCCGATGCATTCGGTGCAAGGAGATAGCGACGCCCCCTCTCAAATCGCCGGCTCGCACGACGCCCGGGTGGCTAGCGATCTTGGATCGGTAACCCCGTCCGGGGCACCGCTCGACCCAGTTGTCGGCGGTCCCCCGAGGATGCTCTTGCCCTATTTTCATGGTGCACCGGGCGCGTGCAGTTGGCAAGTGCCATTTGCTAATGCCATACTCGTGTGCCAGCGGCATGTATCATCGGCACGCTCCCGACGATCCTTATCTATGTCTAAACCTGACGCATCCTGTCGCGGTCACGTTTTGTCGGCAAACGGAAGGAAGCGACCTCCAGTGCCGGAAGTGCGTAGCCCTACCCTGCGTCGCCGTGAGCTAGGTGCCCTGCTGCGGAATTTCCGCCAGGAGCGGGGGATGACCGTTGAACAAGTGGCACGGCACCTGCTCTGCTCTCCTTCCAAGGTGAGCCGCATGGAGACCGGGCACAGGGGCGCGACGCTTCGGGATGTGCGAGATCTGTGCAAGTTTTACGGCCTCCCGGACGCGCAGGCCGACCGGATCATGTCGCTCGCGCGAGAGGGACGGCAACAGGGATGGTGGCAAGCCTGCGAACTCGCCTACTTCGCCACGTATGTCGGACTCGAACAAGCTGCGACCAGCCTGCGCTATTTTCAGTCATCAACCATTCCCGGGCTTCTGCAGACCGAGGATTACGCCAGAGCGATGCTCCAGGCGGGCCTGCCTGCGGAGTTCACGCCGGAAAGAGCCGATGAACTTGTCAAGGTGCGACTGCGGCGGCAGCATGTGCTCACTCGTGAGCCGCCGATGCAGTTGAAGGCGATCCTCGATGAGGCTGTATTGCACCGTGCCGTCGGAGGCCCTGACGCGATGGGGGCGCAACTGGACCACCTCGTCGAAACGGTGAAGAAGATGCCAAACGTGACGCTACAACTGATCCCGTTTGCGGCGGGCGCGCACCCGGCCATGGACAGCAACTTTACGCTACTTGACTTCGAGGTGGCACCGTCCGTGGTATACGTAGAGGGTTTGATGGGGTGGCTGTATATCGAGCGCCCTCAAGAAATTGTCAGGTATCGACAAATAGCCGACTACCTGCATTCCGTAGCGCTGGACAGCGAAGACACAATCGGGTTGATCAGGGAAATTCGGGAGCGTTATAACCGCGGCTCGACCTGCGCATCGCACAACGCCTGAGGATAGTATCCCTACAGCATAATAGCGGCTGAGGGTCGTTTTGTGCTGTCGGCCGCGGAGTGAGGGAAAGTGACTGCGATATACAATGGGCCGAATGGCTTCGAATGGCGGAAGGCCGCACGGAGTATGAACAACGGGAACTGTGCGGAGATCGGAACAGTTGCCGATGCCGTTCTCGTGCGGGATTCTAAGGACAGGGCTGGCGTCGTCCTTCTCTATCCCGCTCACTCCTGGCTGGAGTTCGTCCGCGAGGCGAGGATGGGTCGTTTCGACGGACTGCGTTTACCCTGCAGCTTGTCGTGGTTCGGGCCGTCTGGGATCGATTGGTTATCATGCAGTACCGCCAACCTGGACGGCCCGCACTTATAGTTTCGTGCGGTAGAAGTTCAGGTACGAACGTGACGGTGTCGGGCCGCGCTGATCCTGGTACCGGGACCCGTAGATTGCCGAGCCGTATGGGTGTTCTGAGGGAGAACTGGTCCGGAACAGGCACAGTTGGCCGATCTTCATGCCGGGCCAGAGCTTGATCGGCAGTGTGGCGACGTTCGACAGTTCGAGTGTGACGTGCCCAGAGAAACCGGGATCGATCCAGCCGGCGGTGGAGTGCGTGAGCAGCCCGAGCCTGCCGTAACTCGACTTTCCCTCAAGGCGTCCGGCGATGTTGTCAGGCAGTGAGACCACCTCGTAGGTAGAGGCTAGGACGAACTCGCCGGGGTGGAGTATGAAGGCGTCTTGGCCGTTGGTCTCGACGAGGCGCGTTAGGTCAGGCTGCTCCACCGCCGGGTCGATGTGCGGATACCGGTGGTTCTCGAACACGCGGAAGAACCGGTCCAAGCGCACGTCGATGCTCGACGGCTGGATGAGCTCGGGCGCGTACGGGTCGAGCTTCACCCGCCCAGACGAGATCTCGGCCTTGATGTCACGATCGGAGAGGAGCACCCACGCAACCTACCTTGTCCGGTACGATATGTTGGCCAGGACAGCCAAGACTTCCGTTGTGTCAAGGTCTGTTAGGCGTCATGCGGGTGTAGTTCAATGGCAGAACATCAGCTTCCCAAGCTGACAGTGCG
>DASZJE010000130.1:0-47955 GCA_035948445.1 Trebonia sp.
CATGGTGTGCACGTCCAGCTTCTCGAGCACCTCGGCCGGGACGTCGTCCAGGTCCGGCTCGTTCCGCTGCGGGATGAGCACCGTGGTGATCCCGGCCCGGTGCGCGGCGAGCAGCTTCTGCTTCACGCCGCCGATGGGCAGCACCCGCCCGGTGAGCGAGACCTCACCGGTCATCGCCACGTCGGAGCGGACCGGCCGCCCGGACAGCAGCGACGCCAGCGCGGTGGTCATCGTGACGCCCGCGCTCGGCCCGTCCTTGGGCACGGCGCCGGCCGGCACGTGCACGTGCACGCCGCGGTCCTTGAGCTCTCCGACCGGCAGGTCCAGCTCGGCGCCGTGCGAGCGCAGGTAGGACAGCGCGATCCGGGCCGATTCCTTCATCACGTCACCGAGCTGCCCGGTGAGCGTGACCCCGGTCTCGCCGGTCTCCCTCTCGGCCAGGGACGCCTCGATGTAGAGCACGTCACCGCCCGCGCCGGTCACCGCCAGGCCGGTCGCCACGCCGGGCACCGCC
The DNA here is from genome assembly GCA_035948445.1 of Trebonia sp. GTDB lineage: Bacteria > Actinomycetota > Actinomycetes > Streptosporangiales > Streptosporangiaceae > Trebonia. The sequence continues at coordinate 515 of DASZJE010000130.1, forward strand.
GTGCGGCGGTCGCTCGACGTCAGCTTGGTCTCCGGGGTGAACCGGGGCCGCCCCAGGTAGTCCTTGAGGTTGGCGACGCTGACTGTGATCGGCAGCGTGCCCTCCTCCAGGGCCTCCTTGGCGGTCACCTTGCGCAGCACCCGGGCGATGGCCCGCTCCAGCGACCGGACGCCCGCCTCGCGGGTGTACTCGGCCGCGATGAGCCGCAGCGCGTCGTCGGTGAGCGTGATCTCATCGGCGTTCAGGCCCGCCTTGGACAGCTGCCTGGGCAGCAGGTGGTCCCGGCCGATGGCGACCTTCTCGTCCTCGGTGTAGCCGTCCAGCTGAACCAGTTCCATCCGGTCGATCAGCGGCCCGGGGATCGAGTCGAGCACGTTCGCCGTGGCCAGGAAGACCACGTCGGACAGGTCGAGGTCGACCTCGAGATAGTGGTCGCGGAAGGTGTGGTTCTGCGCCGGGTCGAGCACCTCGAGCAGCGCGGCCGCCGGGTCGCCCCGGTAGTCGCTGCCGACCTTGTCGACCTCGTCGAGCAGCACGACCGGGTTCATCGTGCCCGCCTCGCGGATGGCCCGGACGATCCGGCCGGGCAGCGCGCCGACGTAGGTGCGCCGGTGGCCGCGGATCTCCGCCTCGTCCCGCACGCCGCCGAGAGCGACACGCACGAACTTACGGTCCATCGCCCGCGCGACCGACTCGCCGAGCGAGGTCTTGCCGACGCCAGGCGGGCCGACCAGCGCCAGCACCGCACCGGACCGGCGGCCGCCGATCACGCCGAGGCCCCGGTCACCGCGCCGCTTGCGAACGGCCAGGTACTCGATGATCCGGTCCTTCACGTCGTCCAGGCCGGTGTGGTCCTCGTCGAGGATCCGCCGGGCGCCCGCGATGTCGTAGGCGTCCTCGGTCCGCTCGTTCCACGGGATGTCGAGGATCGTGTCCAGCCAGGTGCGGATCCAGCCCGTCTCCGGGGACGCGTCCGGAGTCCGCTCCAGCTTGTCGACTTCCTTCAGCGCCGCTTCGCGCACCTTCTCCGGGAAGTCCGCGTTCTCGACACGCTGCCTGTAGTCGTCTTCCTCGGTACCGTCGCCGTCGCCGGACAGCTCCTTGAGTTCCTTGCGAATCGCCGCGAGCTGCTGGCGCAGCAGGAATTCCTTCTGCTGCTTCTCCATGCCCTCGGTGACGTCCTTGCGGATGGACTCCGCGACGTCCAGTTCCGCCAGGTGGTCGCGGGTCCATTTGATCGCCAGTTCCAGGCGCTTGGTCAGGTCCGCGGTCTCCAGCAACTGGAGCTTCTGCTCGGCGGTCAGGTAACTCGCGTATCCGGCCCGGTCCGCCATCAGCGACGGGTCGTCGATTTGCTGGACGCTGTCGATGACCTGCCACGCGCCCCGCTTCTCCAGCACGCCGACCACGAGTGCCTTGTACTCCTTGGCCAGTTCGTCGGCCTTCGGGCCCGTGTTGGTCTCCTCCACGACGGTGCCCTCGACCCACAGCGCCGCGCCCGGCCCGGTCGTGCCCGCGCCGATGCGCACCCGGGCCGCGCCCCGGATCACGGCGGCGGGCTCGCCGCCGGGCGTCCGCCCGACCTGCTCGATATATGCCAGCGTCCCGGTGCCCGCGAGGCCCCGGTCACCGACCCGCGGGACGACCAGGACCCGGGCCTTTTCCTCCGAACGGATCCCCGGTCCGCGCCCGAGTCCCGTGTTCCTGGCGGCCTCGACAGCACCCCGGACCTCGGTATCCGAAAGCTCGATGGGGACCACCATGCCCGGCAGCACCACGTCGTCGTCCAGTGGCAGCACCGGCAGTGTGAGCACTTCGCTCATCAGCCCCTCCTAAGGTTGAGTCACCAACACTCAAGAATATGGAGCCTGATCTTATTTCCTCCGCGCTGTACGCCCACAGCGATCACCGCTAACGCCGCCCGTGTCAACGCCTCCCTGGCGGTGTCGTCCGGGATAATGGGCTTGATCTGACCGGAGGTGCTTCATGGTCGAGCGGATCACTCCGCGGCAGTTTCACGCGGCGCCGGGCGTCGAGGACTGGCGTGTGCTCTACGAGGGCGCGCGGACGTATTTCGTCACCGGGTCGTTCGCGAAGGGCGTCGAGTTCGTGCGCCGGATCGGAGAACTCGCCGACGCGGCGAATCACCATCCCAACGTCGACCTGCGGTACGGGGGGGTGGCCGTCACCATCAACACGCACGAGATCGGCGGCGACATCAGCGAACGGGACGCGTCGCTGGCCGCGCAGATCTCTGCCGCGGCACGCGAACTCGGCATCAGGGCAGACCCGTCCCGCGTGCAGACCGTGCAGATCGCGATCGACGCGCTGGTGATCCCGGAGGTGCTGCCGTTCTGGAAGGCGGTGCTCGGCTACAACCAACTCGGCGGCGAGGACGTCGTCGACCCGCTGGGGCGCGGGCCGAACCTGTGGTTCCAGCAGGCGGCACCGGACGGGCCGCGCGGGGCACGGGGCCGCGTCCATGTCGACGTATCAGTGCCGCGCGACCAAGCGGAGGCACGCATCGCCGCCGCGCTCGCGGCAGGCGGGCGCGTCGTCACCGACCGGTTCGCGCCGAAGTGGTGGACGCTCGCCGACTCCGAGGGGAACGTGGCCGATCTCGCACCGTGGCGGGATGACGAGGATTGAGCGGAACCAGCCCATCGTCCGTAATCCTTGATGCAGAGCGTTACACACAAGTCGTTACACGCAGGAGGCGGGACCGTGTTCGGAGGGCTGGCACGCGGGGCGGCGTCGGCAGGGCTGGCCTTTGCACTCTGGCTTGCGGCAACGGGTTTGGGGCTTGCGGCAACGGGTTGGGCGGCGTCTCCGGCGTTGGCGAGCTCCAAGCCGGCCGCTAAGCCGACAACCGGGGCGAGCTCTCCGCATTCAAGCGGAAGCACCGGGACCACCAAGAAGACCACCAAGAAGACCACCAAGAAGACCAGCCCGCCGCCGCCGCCGCGCCCGGGTCCGCTGCCCGGGCCAGTGCAAGGCTGCCTGGACGAGCACGGCAGCCCGGTGCCCAGCGGGACACCATGGGCGCAGCAGGCGCTGGACTACCAGAGCGTGTGGCAGTTCACCGAAGGTCAGGGCATCACCGTCGCGGTTATCGACAGCGGCGTGGACGCCAACCCGCAGTTCGATGGCCGCGTCATCGTCGGCCCCACCTCCACCCAGGCCGCGGCCCCGGCCGGTCCGGCCAACGGGGACTGCGTCGGGCACGGGACTTCGGTGGCGGGCATCATCGCCGCGGCCCCGATGGCGGGAGTCGCCTTCGCGGGCGTGGCGCCGCAGGCGACGATCCTGTCCATCAAGGTCACCAACACTGAGGGGGGCATCACGGCGAGCGTGGTGGCGGAGGCGATCCTCGACGCGGTGCAAGACGGCGCGAAGGTCATCAACCTCTCGCTCACGGCGCCCGACACGCCTGCGCTCAGCGAAGCCGTCGCGTACGCGCTCAAGCGGAACGTCGTGGTGGTCGCCTCGGCCGGGAACGACACCACTGACAGCGGCACCGGGCCGTTCTACCCGGCCGCCTACCCCGGCGTGCTGTCGGTCGGCGCGGTGGACTCTGACGGGGATCTGGCCGACTTCTCCGATGTGCGGACCCCGGTCAGCGTCACCGCGCCGGGCATCGACATCACGAGCACTTTCCCTGGCACGTACCCGGACTCGTATCTGGCGGGCCAGCAGGGCACCAGCTTCGCGACCGCGTTCGTCTCGGGCGTCGCCGCACTGGTTCGTGCCCGCTATCCGCAGTTCACGGCCCCGGAGGTGGCAGCGCGGATCGAGGAGACCGCCGACGGGGCGGCGGGGCCGGGAACGGGTGACGGCCTGGTGAATCCCGTTCAGGCCGTCACCGCCGTGCTCCCGGTCAGCCTGACCGCCACGAACGCGACAGGGCGACAGGGCGAGGTGTCCGTAGACAGGGCAGCCTCGGACGGCCGGGAGAAAACGATGGCCATGTCGGTGACGGCCGGGGCGCTCGGGGCGGCGGTGCTCGTGATGGCCGCCGCCGCGGTGATCCCCGCCGGACGACGACGCCGGTGGCGCCCGGGCGGGGATCAATAACCGCGCGTAATGAATGAAACCGGGTCAAGCCGACCCGGTGCGCCGCTTCCAGCTCATCGCGATACTGGTGCCGCCCTCGGCGGCCATGACGCGAACGTCGTCGGCGAGCCCGCTGATCACGGCGAGCCCGACCTCCGGCGGAAGCTGGTGGGGGGCGCCGTCGGCCGCTGGCGTCTTGAAGGAAGGCGCCAGCTCGGCCGACATCGCCTCCGCGGGAGCTTCCGTCGGCGCCGCGTCCGTCACCACGACCTCGAACCGTTCGGTGTCGTCGGTGAGCGCCACCCGGATCGGGGCCCGCGGGCAGTGCTTCCGGTGCGCCTCCACGGCGCGAGAGCACGCCTCGCCGACGGCGAGGCGCACTTCGTCAAGCAGGGATTCGTCCACGCCGCTCCGGCGCGCGACCGCCGTGGCGACGAGCCTCGCGGTACGGACGTGCGCCGGCAACGGCGTGAAGGTGACTTCGACGGTGGCCATGGAGGGCGCCAGGCTACTTCTCGGCTTTCTTGGCGGCGATCGCCAGGTCCACCGAGTCGTGGATGCCGAACACCTTGGTGAGCCCGGTGATCCGGAAGATCTTGAGAATGCGCTCCTGTGTGCAGACCAGATCTAGCGAACCATCATGCGCCCGCACCCGCTTGAGCCCGCCGACGAGGACCCCGAGGCCCGTCGAGTCGAGGAACTCGACCTTCTCCATGTTGACTACCAGCTGGTAGTTTTTCTTGTTCACGAGATCGATGAGCAGCTCGCGAAGGCGCGGCGCGGTGTAGACGTCAATCTCACCTTCGACGTCCACGACCTCGATGCCGTCCTTGTTGTAGTGCCCCAGCTTCAGGTCCACAAATCCTCCAGCGCGCGTTGCGCGTCCTCATCTCGTCCCGCCCCGCCACGACGCGCGGGCTGACGTGTCCGGGAGCGCAGGGGAGCGCCCCTGTTCGGCATTCAACCACGCTCCGGTGTCATGTCTATACGATTTCTATCGTGTCAGACATCCGACCTAGCGGATGAAAGACTTGGAAACCTGTGTACACGCTCACTGACGACTCCGTACCCGGAACCGACGAGGACCACATCGCGCTTGAGGTCCTGCGGGCGGCTCAGCGTGCCCGTGAACTGGTACATCTAAAGCACATACCCGGCAGGGAGGGTCAGACCACCTCCTGGCCGCCATCAGTTCGTCCCGACATCGCCGACGCGCTCGCCTCGTGCGGCATCGTCGCTCCGTGGACCCACCAGTCACTGGCCGCATCCCTGGCCCGGTCCGGCCGGCACGTGATCCTCGCCACTCGGGCGGCGTCCGGGAAGTCGGCCGGCTACCTCGCCGCCGCCCTCTCGGAGATCCTCGACGGCGGCACCGCCCTGTACCTCGCGCCCACGAAGGCGCTCGCCGCCGACCAGCTCCGGTCCGTGCGGGCGCTGTCCGTGCCGGGCGTGCGGGCCGCCGCCTTCGATGGCGATTCCACCGCGGCCGAACGATCCTGGGCTCAAGCGCATGCCAACTATCTTCTGACAAACCCGGACATGCTCCACAGCGGGATCCTGCCCGCGCACGCGCGATGGCGAGGGTTCTTCAAGCGGCTCCGCGTGGTGATCGTCGACGAGTGCCACGGGTACCGCGGGGTCTTCGGTGCCCATGTGGCTCAGGTTCTCCGGCGGCTCCGCCGTGTCGCCGCGCACTACGCTCCGTCCGGTCCTGGTCCTTCCGGGCCGGTGTTCATCCTCGCGTCCGCGACCATTACCGACCCGGCCGCGTGCGCCCGCCTGCTCACCGGCCTGGACGCCGTGCCCGTCACCGCGGACGGCTCGCCCCGACCGCCTCTCACGTTCGCGCTGTGGGAGCCTCCGCCGCTGCACACAAGGCCCGGCGAACGCGCTCGCCGCGCTGTCACGTCCGAGGCCGCCGAACTGCTCGCCGGACTGGTCAAGGCCGGGGTCCCTTCCCTCGCCTTCACCCGTTCCCGCCGGGGCGCGGAAACGGTCTCGCTCTCCGCGCGCTCGCTCTCCAAGGTCGCGGGCGCCGTCGCCGCTTACCGGTCGGGCTACCTGCCGGACGACCGGCGGCAACTCGAAGCGGACCTGCGCGACGGCCGGATCACCGGGATGGCCAGCACGACCGCGCTCGAACTCGGCGTGAACATCACCGGCTTGGACGCTGTGCTGATCGCCGGGTGGCCGGGTACCTGGGCGTCACTGTGGCAGCAGGCGGGCCGCGCCGGCCGGGCCGGGCGCCCCGCCATCGCCGTCTTCATCGCCGGCGACGATCCGCTGGACACCTATCTGGTGCATCACCCGGACGTCCTGCTTGGCCACCCGGTCGAACCGGCCGTGCTCGACCCGGACAACCCCTACGTGCTGGGTCCGCACCTGGTCGCCGCCGCTGCCGAGGCGCCGCTGACTTCGGCGGACCTGGACCTGTTCGGCCCGGTGGCCGCTCGCGCGACCGAGCGGCTGACTACCGAGGGCGAACTCCGGCGCCGTGAATCCGGATGGTATCCCGCGCGCCATGGGCACCCGGCCCGCTCGATCAGCCTGCGGGGCAACGCCGCGGCACCGATAAGGGTCGTCGAGGAGGGGACCGGCCGTCTCATCGGCACTATGGACGAGCCTTCCGCGCACCGTTTCGTCCACGACGACGCGGTCTACCTGCATCAAGGCGAGACATATGTCGTCCGCGCGTTGGAACTGGACGATCGCGTGGCCTTGGTGGAATGCCGCGACCCGGGATATACAACCCAGGTCCGTGACATTACCGAAATTGACGTGACAACGGAGCGCAGGCGCGTTTCCTGGGGAGACGCCACGGTCGCGTTTGGCGATGTACGCGTGACACGGCGGGTGACGGGATACACCAAGGTCCGTTCGGGAGTGAAAATCGGCGGAGCGGACCTGAGCCTGCCCGCGCGGACCCTCGCTACCCGCGCTGTGTGGTGGTCTGTTCCCCGAGCCGGCGACCTCGGCGATCTGGGTAATCCCGGCGATCTGGCGGGGGCGGCGCACGCGGCCGAGCACGCGTCCATCGGACTGCTGCCGCTGTTCGCGACCTGCGACCGATGGGACGTGGGCGGCCTGTCGGCGGCGCGGCATCCCGCGACCGGTCAGGTCAGCGTGTTCGTTTACGACGGGCACGAGGGCGGAGCGGGGTTCGCGGAGCGCGGCTTCGCCGCGGCGACGGAATGGCTGCGTGCCACGCGGGACGCCATCGCGGCGTGCCCCTGCGAGGCCGGATGCCCGACTTGCGTGCATTCACCCCGATGCGGGAGAGGAAATTCCCCCCTGTCGAAGGCCGGGGCTGTCGCACTGCTCGGGTGCCTGGTTTCAGGCGCACCATTAACAACGCGTAACGGAATGTTACGCGGACAACTGATCAAGATCACGAATCGATCACGCTCAGGGCTTTCCCTGGCCCGGGTTTCGACGTACAAAAGTGCTACGGACTCACGGAACGTCCGGGTACGGCAGCCAGGTACCCACGCGCGACCAGCCGCGGGAGGCGTGTCAGGCCAGGTCAAGCCCGTCGAGGGAAGCCGTCGCGAAAAGGCGTCCGGCGCCAGGCGGGTCTGCCTGACTGACAAAAAGGGTGCACGCTTTGGTAGCCAGGTTGCCGGGCTTACGGCGACGGCGCCCCCAGCGGGGGCGCCGTTCGCGTGCCCCCGCTGTCCCTTCGCGGTACCGTCCCCCCGCGGTGCCGTCCCGTCGCGGTGCCGTCCCGTCGCTGTACTGCCCCTCCCTGTACCGTCCCCCCGCGGTACTGTCCGCCTCGAGGTCGGCACGCGCAAGCCCGTCGTCGCCGGTCGTGCACGCGCCTGTCTTCTCGGTCCGGACGGCGGCGCGCGCCTTTGGCTCGGCGGATTGCGGCGGGGCTTAACTCTCGGTTAGAGGTATCACGATAACCTTGGACCACTTGGAGAGAGGAAGGACGCCATGGCCCGTAGCGGAACGGCCCGCGGGACGCCGGATGGCACCCGCGACCAGGAGTCGCTCGGCGATCTTGTCTCGCTCGCCCTCAAGGATGTCTCCCAGCTCATCCGCTACGAGATCACCCTGGCGAAGACGGAGTTCAAGGTTGACATGCGGCGGGCGGGCTTCGGCGGTGCTTTCGTCGCCTTGGTCCTGATCGTCGCCTACCCACTGCTCATAATGCTGCTGTTCGCGTACGCGTACGGCCTGCACGCGCTCGGGGCGCCCGGCGGACTTTACGGCGCGTTCCTCTGGGTGGCGCTCACCATCTTCGTGGTCGCGCTTCTCGCCGCGGGCATCGGGTTCGTGTTCTTCAAGAGGGTCACCGGCATGCGACTGACCCGGCAGACGGTGTCGGACGATATCGGGATGCTGAAGAAGATGCCGAGCAGCCCCGACGGTGCCGCGCCGGTCGACGACGCCACCGCTCCGTCCGTGGGCGGCGCCGGAAAGGACCAGCCCGGTGTGACCGTAGGTTCCGGCGGAGACGGCGTTCCCGCCCCCATATCCGCCCGTTCCTTAGGGCGGTGAGCGAAGTAGTGCCGTCGGAGTCCGTCATCCAGATCGACGGTCCGTGGACCCACCGTTCGGTCACCGCGAACGGAACGCGATTTCACGTGGCGAGCAGCGGCGACGGGCCGCTCGTGCTCTTGCTGCACGGGTTCCCTGAATTCTGGTGGACATGGCGACATCAGCTGGAATCCCTGGCCAAGGCCGGTTACCGGGCCGTCGCCGCCGACCTGCGCGGCTACGGGGGCAGCGACAAGCCGCCGCGCGGTTACGACCTGATCACCGCGGCCGCGGACGCGGCGGGCCTCATCCGGGCGCTCGGCGAGGCCAACGCCGTCGTCGTCGGCCACGACTGGGGCGGCCTCGCCGCATGGACGCTCGCCACATATTTCCCGAAGTCGGTCCGGCGCCTGGCCATAGTGTCCGCCGCCCACCCGCTGAGCATGCGCGCCGCCGTGCTGGCCAGTCCCCTCGGCGCGGGCGCCCCGTTCGCGTTGCGCGGCGGGCGGAACGGATACCCGCTCGCCTTCCAGGTGCCGCTCTTCCCCGAACGGCAGTTGGTCCGTGATGGTGCGTCCCTTGTCGAGTCGCTGCTGTCCGCTTGGTCCGCGCCTGGCTGGCCGGACGCGGATACGGCGCGCGCGTACCGCCGGGCCATGCGCATCCCGTCGGTAGCCCACTCGGCGCTTGAATACCATCGCTGGTTCGTACGCAGCACCTTCCGGCCCGACGGGTACAAATTCGCCCGCCAGATGCGGTCGCCGGTCGGCGTGCCGGTCCTGCACCTGCACGGTTCCGCGGACTCGTGCGTACCACCGCCGACCGCGCGCGGCGCTGGCCGCCACGTCGAGGCCCCTTACCGGTGGAAGCTGCTCGAGGGAACGGGCCACTTCCCGCACGAGGAGCGCCCGGACGTTTTCGACGCCGAACTGCTCGGCTGGCTTGCCGACCCCGAGCCAGAGCGGTGACCCCGCCGCGGGACCGGGATCCTGGCGGACGGCCGCGGAACTCGCGCCCGCGCGACGAACTCGGCCGGCCACTGCCCCGCGACGCGTCCGCGGACGTGCCCCGAATCCCTGATGACCTCACGGTCAGCCCGGCCGAGGCGGCGGTCCTCGGCGGTCGCATGCTGGCGGAGGGCCGCCCGTTCCATGCCCACGAGGTGTTCGAGGCGGCCTGGAAATCCGGCCCGGCTGAGGAACGCGAACTGTGGCAGGGGCTGGCGCAGATCGCGGTCGGCATCACGCACGCCCGTCGCGGCAACGCCGTCGGCGCGGTCGCCCTGCTGCGTCGGGGCACGCGGCGCGTCGGCGGCTACCGCGACACGCGGGCGCGTCTATACGGCATCGATCCGGGCTTCGTCGCCGACCGCGCCGAGGAAATCGCCGCATCGATCGAGCGAAGCGGCCTGGCGGCCGTTCCGGAAGCCGGCTTGCTGCTGCCCTTGTCCCCGCCCGCACGGGGGGAGCGCTAGTCGCAGCCCTGGGTGGAGACCGGGGTGGTCGCGGAGGACCCGGCGTTCGCGTCGCCGGCGACCTCGGCGGCGGTGAGAGCGAAGCCGGTGTCGGACACGCCTACCGCCGCGGCGAAGACCACGCCGTAAACGGTGCCGGACGGGCTCAGCAGCGGGCCGCCGGAGTTACCCGGCTCGACGACGGCGCGGATCTCGTAGATCTGGCGGTTGACCTGCCCCGTCTGGTAGATGTCCGGGCCCACGGCATTCTGGGTCTCGCCGATCCGCGCGGGCACAGCGGTGTACGGGTGGTCGAGCGGGTAACCAGCCACCACCGCGCTGGCGTCGCTGCTGGCCTGGCCGGCGAACTGGAGCGGCGCCAGGTTCAGGTCTGGCACGTACAGCACGGCGATGTCGACCTGCGGATCGTAGAAGACCACCTGAGCCTGGTAGACGCTGCCGCCGACCGTGGTGACGGTCGGCCCCTGCGTCACGCCGGCCACGACGTGGGCGTTGGTCAGGATGTGATGCGGGGCGTAGACGAAGCCGGACCCTTCGATTCCGCGGCCGCAGCTCAGGGCGGTCCCCTGCACCTTGACGATCCGGCTCCTGGCGTCGAGGGCGCCCGCGCTGTCGACTACGGCCGGGTCCGGCGACGGCACGGTCAGCAAGTGGGCCGAGCCGATCCCGCTGAACACTTGCGGGAACGGGCCGCTCGCCAGCATCCGGCGGAAGTCGGAGAACATCGTCTTGGCGGGCGACGGCATGACCTTGTCCATCGTCCGCAGCACGACCGAGTTGTTGACCTGCTGAACGACCACGGGGAACGGCGACGCGGTCAGCACCGAGCCGATCGCCCATGCGATGAGCAGCATCGACAGCACGCTCACGGCGGCGCCGCCGACCGCGTCCAGCGCAGTGGACGACCGCCCGGTCATCGTCTGCCGCATCGCGGTCCCGACCGAAGACGCCACGAACTGCCCGATGATCGCGAAGCTGACGAGCAGGATGACGGCGACCACGTCCTGCTCGGTCTGCCCGCCGACCAGCGCGCGAGAGATGTCGGGACCGAACTGCGCGCCCAGCACCGCCCCGCCGACGAAGCCGACGAAACTCAGGGAACCGACGATGAAGCCCTGCCGGTAACCGGACACCGCGAACGCGATGGCAATGACGATCAGGGCCAGGTCGAGCAGATCACCGCGCACGCCACCACGGTATCCCCAGTTTCGTCACAGGGGTGGGTCTTAAGGCGGAGGCTCCATCGTTTAGTCGTCGCCATCGTTTAGTCGTCGCCGTGCCGCACAGCGTAAAGCGCCGCTTGCGTGCGGTCCTGCACGCCGAGCTTCGCGAGGACCGCGCTCACGTGCGCCTTGACCGTCTTCTCGGCGACGTGCAAGTGGCGGGCGATCTCGCGGTTGGACCTGCCGTCGGCGATCAGCGTGAGCACCTCGCGCTCGCGGCCCGTGAGCGCGACGGCCCTGGAACCGCCGTCGCTGCCGAGGGAGAGCGAGGCGGCCGCTTCGGGAGCGAGAATCAGCTGACCGTCGTGCACGGAGCGGATCGCCCGCACCAGCGCGTCAGGGTCGATGTCCTTGTACACCACGCCCACCGCGCCGGCCCGCATCGCCTGCCGCGCGAGAGCCGGCTCGGTCGCGCTGGTCAGCACGAGCACCCGCGGGCCGCCCGGCCGGCCGCGCCCGCCATCCCCGGCGCGGGCGGATGACCGCAGCGCGTCGAGCACCGCCACGCCATCCATCTCGGGCAGCTTCAGGTCGAGCAGGACGACATCCGGGCGCAGCGACCGCGCGAGTTCCAGCGCGCCCGGCCCGTCAGACGCCTCGCCGGCCACGGCGATCCCGTCCGCCACGTCGAGCAGGGAACGCAGGCCCTTCCGCACGACCGGATGATCGTCCACGATGAGTACGCTGATCATGCCGGTCCCCTGGCGGGAACCGTCAGGCGGATCTCTGTCCCCGACCCTGGCGCCGAACGCACCCGCAGCCTCCCGCCGGCGAACGCCGCCCGCTCTCGCATGGACGCCAGCCCGAGACCGCCGCCCACCCCGCTAGCCGCGGCCACCAGTTCGGGATCGAATCCCTTCCCGTCGTCGGCGACGACCAGGACCAGCCGGCGCGGCGTCCGGGTCAGCGACACCTTCACCTCCCCCGCACCGGAATGCCGCAGCGCGTTATGCAGCGCCTCCTGCGCCACCCGGAAGGCGCTCGCCTCCGCGACCGGGTCGAGTCCCGTCACCACTTCGGCGGAAACGCGCACGGGTATCCCGTGCGCCCGGCTGGCCATCTCGGCGTAGCGCCGAACGGACGACGCGAGGCCGTCGAGTTCCGGCGGCGCGAGTCCGTCGATGACGGCCCGCAACTCGGCGTGTGCCTGCGCGCCGAGTTCGGCGATAGCCGCGATCTCCGAAGCCGCCCGCGGGGCCTCGTCCTGCGAGAGGAGCACGGAAGCCGCCCGTGCGTGCGCCCTGATGGAGAACAGCCGCTGAGAGACGGCATCGTGCAGTTCCCGCGCCAGCCGGCCCCGTTCCTCCATGACCGACAGTTCCCTGCTCCGCTCATAAAGCCGCGCGTTTACGAGGGCGATCGCCGCGTGCCCGGCGAACAGCGATATCAGCTCGGTATCCCGCTGCGTGAAAGACGATCCCGACACCTTGTTGGCGATAAAGATGATGCCGAGCACTTCCTTCCCGTTTTTCACGGGAACACCGAGAAATCCTGACATTTCCGGATGTGCGGATGGCCAGCCCTCGAACCGAGGATCTTCCCTGATGTCCGCCAGCCGCACCGGCTCGGACGCCTTGAGCAGCGCCGCCAGCATGCCGTGCTGCCGCGGCAGCGGCCCGATCGCGTGCTGCTGGGCGGCGGTCAGCCCCGAAACCACGAATTCCCCGAACGACCCGTGGTCGTCCGGCACGCCCAGCGCCGCGTACCGGGCACCGGCGAGCGTCCGCGCGGAGCTTACGATCACCCGCAGCGCGTCGCGCGTGGACAACTGCCTGCTGACCGCGAGCACCGCCTGGCTGACCCGGTTAAGCTCGGCCACGTAGTGTTCCACCTCTCGACGTTAACTCGCCAGGCGCGAAAACGGGATCGGCAACCGGTCCTAGGACCATGGCCGTACCCGCGACGCGGCCTGCGCCCGATGCGGTCAGGCGGGGCGGAACCTAGCGTCGAAGGCATGAGACGCAATCAGGCAGTCATCACCGGCGCGTCCCGCGGCCTCGGCCGCGCCCTCGCCGTCGGCCTGGCGCGCGCGGGCTTCTGCCTCGTCATCGACGCCCGCGACGGCGACAGCCTCGCCAGCGCCGTGCATGCCATACAGACGCGGGCGCCCGGGGCCGCGATCACCGCGATACCAGGCGACGTCACCGATCCGGCACACCGGGCCGAGCTAGTGGCGGCCGCCGGCGGAAAGGCAGCCCTCCTCGTCAACAACGCCGGAACGCTCGGCGCCGCACCGCTGCCCGCGCTGGCCGACTACCCGCCAGGCGAGCTTCGCGCCGCCTTCGAGGTCAACGTCATCGCACCGATCGCGCTCACCCAGTTGTTCCTCCCCCAACTGCGCGAGAACGGCGGCGCGGTCCTGAACATCACCTCGGACGCCGCGGTCGCGGCCTACACCGGATGGGGCGGCTACGGCGCGGTGAAGGCCGCCCTCGAACAGGCCTCTCACGTCCTCGCCGCCGAGGAGACCGCGATCCGCGTCTGGTGGGCCGACCCCGGTGATCTGCGCACGGACATGCACCAGGCGGCCTTCCCTGGCGAAGACATCTCGGATAGGCCGCTACCGGAATCGGTCGTGCCCCGTTTCCTCTACCTGATCACCGAGCGGCTGCCGAGCGGCCGCTACCGGGCAGCCGAGCTAGGGGCGGCCCAGCCAGAGAGGGCCCAGCCAGGGAGGGCCGAGCCAGGGAGGGCCGAGCTAGAGGTGCGGACTGAGGAACCATTGTCGTTCGGGGGAAGAAATGATTGATTTCTCCCTGCCGAAGGCGCTTGAGGCGAGCGCGCCACCGGAGGCCCGCGGGGTCGCGCGGGACGGCGTGCGGCTGATGGTCAGCCGCCGCGGGACCGGCACCGTCGAGCACCGGCGGTTCAGCGACCTGCCGAGGCTGCTGCTGCCCGGCGACCTGGTGGTCGTCAACACGTCCCGGACGCTGCCCGCCGCGGTCCGTGCCGGGCGGGGTCTTGTCGTCCACTTTTCTACCGGGCTCCCCGACGGCTCGTGGCTCGTCGAACTGCGTATCCCCAGCGGAAAGTCCAGCATCCCGAACGCTCCGGGGGTTGCCGGCCAGTCCATTGACTTGCCCGCCGGGGCGCGGCTGACGCTGTCGGGGCGGTTCTCGTCGCGGCTATGGCGCGCCCGGCTTTCGACGGCCGTGGTGCCGTACCTGCTGCGGCACGGCATGCCGATCCGCTACGGGTACGTCGGCGGCGAGTGGGGGCTCGGGATGTACCAGACGGTGTTCGGGGAGCGGTTCGGGAGCGCGGAGATGCCGAGCGCGGCGCGGCCGTTCAGCCCGGCCGTGGTGACCGCGCTGGCCTCCCACGGGGTACTCATCGCCCCGGTAACCCTGCACTGCGGGGTCTCGTCGCTCGAGGCGGGCGAGGATCCGTATCCGGAGCAGTACGACGTGCCCCCTTCCACTGCCCGGCTCGTCCAGATGGTCCGGAAGGCAGGCGGGCGGGTCATCGCCGCGGGCACGACCGTGGTCCGCGCCATGGAGACCGCGGGAACGCGTTCCGGCGCCGGATGGACGTCACTCGTCGTCACGCCGGAGACGGGAGTGCGCGTCGTCGACGGCCTGCTGACCGGACTGCACGAACCACAGGCCTCACATCTGCGGATGCTGGCCGCCTTCCACGACGGGGGACTGCTGAAGCACTGCTACGACGAGGCCCTCGCACAGGGCTACCTGTGGCACGAGTTCGGCGATGTCCACCTGCTCCTGCCGTAGCGGCATTACGCCCCTTCGGGGAGTTCGCGGGGGGCGCTGGGGTCCCAGGGGAGTTCCCAGCCGCCGAAGGCAAGCAGGCGGTCGGTGATCATACCGGTGAATCCCCAGATCAGCATCTGGCCGACGTGGAAGGCGGGGCTGAGGCGACCGCCGGGGTTGCGCAGCATGAACCGGTTCGCGGGATCGGCCAGGACGGCGACCGGGATGCGCTCGACAGACGCTATCTCGCCCGCGTCGGCCGCGTGCACCGCGCACGGCACCCGCCACCAGGCAAGTACCGGGACGACGCGGAACTGGCTGCGCCAGATGAACAACTCAGGCAGCGTGGCGAGCACGTCGACGCCGGACGGGTCGAGGCCGGTTTCCTCGGCCGCCTCCCGCAGGGCCGCCGCGGCTGGACCGTCGTCGGTTTCCTCGAGCGCGCCGCCGGGGAACGCGGGCTGGCCGGGGTGGCGCCGCAGGCCCCGCTCGCGCTGGATGTAAAGCAGATCGGGCCCGTCCGGTCCCTCGCCGAACAGGACGAGGACCGCGGACTGGCGACCGCCGCCCGCGGGCGGCCGGGCGACCGCAGGCACCTCCATCGTGGCGGCGACGGCAGCGAGGTCGCGGAGCCACCCGGGCGCCAGCGCCCCAGCCGTCAGGGGCGCGCCGGCGCAGCGCGCGTCGTACCCAGAAGCGCTGTCCGCACTCACGAGAAGGGACCCGCCTTGACGAGTTTCGCCGCGGTCGCGGCGTCCGTGGGGCCGAGGCCGAACGACGGGCACCAGTCCGCTACCGGGCACACTCCGCAGGCGGGCTTACGCGAATGACAGATTCGGCGGCCATGCCAGATCAGCCTGTGGGACAGCATGACCCATTCCTTCTTCTCGATCAGGGCGCCGACCTCCGCCTCGACCTTCACCGGGTCGTCGCTGTCCGTCCAGCCAAAGCGCCGGGCCAGCCGGCCGAAGTGCGTGTCCACGGTTATGCCGGGGATGCCGAACGCGTTGCCGAGCACTACGTTCGCCGTCTTGCGGCCCACTCCCGGCAGGGTGACCATGTCCTCCAGCCTCCGCGGCACCTGGCCGCCGAACCGGTCGCGCAGCGCCATGGACAGCCCGATCACCGATCTCGTCTTGGCGCGGAAGAGCCCGATCGAGGCGAGTATCTCTTCGACGTCCGCCGGGTTGGCGGCGGCCAGATCGTCGGGTGCGGGGTACTTCGCGAACAGCGTCGGCGTCGTCATGTTCACGCGCTTGTCCGTCGTCTGCGCGGAGAGAACCGTAGCCACAAGCAACTGAAACGCGTTCTCGAAGTCGAGTTCGCAGTGCGCGTCCGGGTAAGTCTCCGCCAGCACCCTGTTGATCTTGCGCGCCCGCCGAACCAGAGCGGTATGCGTCTCGGGCTTCTTCCTCTGCACGGCCATACGAACTAGCGTACGGTGCCCTTCCCGCGTCCGGCGCCACAACTATAGGCGACGGGACCCAGCCGCCTTTCCGCTGCCATTAGCCGTAAACCGCACATGTTGGGATATGCGCATCAGCAACACCGGCAATCTGCCCCGTATTACTACAATCCGCAGCTACCCCGATACCGGACGCGTAAGTCAGCGCTTAGGGGCACCGAGGGCGGCACGCAACCGGTCTTCTGATACACGCCAGAAGTCGTGTTGCACGCCGTCCACAAAGGTAACTGGAATCCTATCCCAGTATTCACGCATATCGTCGTCCGATTGCGTGATATCACGCTCCACCCACGTGACTCCGAGATCGTCAGCCACGCGCTGGATCACCGCACGCGCGTCGTCGCACAGATGGCAGCCCGGACGGCCGAGCAATGTGATTCTCGGTGAACTGGAAGTCACCTCGCTGCCTCCCTACCTCCGCCTCGGGTATGAGGACGGCTCCCAGTCGGGTGATTCCTGCCACGGCGGCACGCCGGCCGGCTTCGCCCCTGGCTCATCCGCGTAGCTCCCGCCGCCGTCCTCACTGAACCAGCCGTTGCGGGCCTCGCCGTACCCGGCGCCACCGCCGTTGCCGTACCCGGCGCCACCGCCCGCGTACTGCTCGTTTCCGTGGTACTGCCCGCCATCTCGCTGGGCGCCGTCTTGGTACTGGCCAGCGTCCTGGTACTGGGCGCCGTCCTGGTACTGGGCAGCTTCTTGGTACTGGCCAGCGTCCTGGTACTGGCCAGCGTCCTGGTACTGGACGCCGTCTTGGTACTGGCCAGCGTCCTGGTACTGGCCAGCGCCTTGGTACTGGCCAGCCTGGTAATCGCCGCCCGTGCCGCCGTAACCGCCGTCGTCCCCACCACGTGCGTCGCCACCGTAACCCCCGGCCTGGCGGTAGTCACTGGCATATCCATCCCAGCCGCCGTGACTGTCAGCGGCGGCGAACCCGTCCGCCGCGGTCGCCGGCTCCAGTGCCGCCCGGGGAGTGCGCCGCGCCAACGGCGCCGGGGCAGGGGCCGGGGCCGCCGAGGTCTGCATGACCTGCTGGGCCTGCATGACCTGCTGGGCCTGCGTGGCCTGCTGGACCTGCGTGGCCTGCTGGCCGGCCTGATCACCCTGGAAGAGCGCGGCGACCTTCGCGTATTTCAGCCGAAGGTCAATGATATTGGTCGCCAGAACGCAGGACCTGCGCTCGGCGACGAATCGCTGAATATGCGGCTGACGTTCATGATCCTCAAACGCGGCGCGGTTACGGTAGATCTCGTAGATGATGCGCTGCATCGGCGCCTTCGGCACCACGTGAATAACATAGACGAGAGTATCAGGTTCGGAAGTCCGGACCCCTTCGGCCGCTTCTTCCGCGAGCTTATCGAAGTCTGCCGCTTTATCGTCGATAAGCGTAAATATGGCAAGCCTGCCATATGGCCGAGACATGCCGGACTGAACCGGGGAGGGCCCGGTTGCGGTGGAGAATTCACTGCCATCGAAATGAGCGTCCTGCGGGCCGGGAAAAGGCACGTGCTGCCCATTGTCCGCGCCGGGATAATCCCTGGGCGCGCCGGGCCCGCTGGTGCCGGCATAACCGGCGCCACCATAACCGGGACCTTCGTAACCAGCGCCGTTGTAACCAGCATCGTTGTAGCCGGGACCGGTGTAACCGGCGCCGTTGTAGCCGACACCGTCGTTACCAGCGCCGTTGTAACCGGCGCCGTCGTAACCGGGATCTCCGTAACCGCGCTCACCGTAACCGTGCCGGTCCTGGCCCTGGCCGGCGGATCCACCGCCGTAGCCGCCGTCCCTGGCGTAGCCGTCATCGCCGTACCCCGGGGCCCTGTATCCCGGGCCCCCGTATTCCTGGCCCCCGTAAGCCTGGCCCCCGTAAGCCTGACCGCCGTACCCTTGGTCGCCGTAAGCCTGGCCACGACGGCCTTGGTCACCTGGGCCCTGGTCGCCTGGGCCCTGGTCGCCTGGGCCATGGTCACCGAGGGCACGGTCACCATAGGGCGTGCCGGATCCGTACCCTTGCCCGTCGTAACCGCCGCGGGCCCGGCCGGACGGGCCCGCCTGGCCCGCCTGCCAGTCGGCGTCGTTCGCCCAGTCTCCGTCCCTGCCGTCCGCGCCGTCGCGGGCTCCCCAGCCTTCCGGAGGGCCATCGGACTGGTCATCGTGGCGTCGCCGCATACCCCTCATATCCGCTCCGCTCTCGGTGATTCAGTGAAGCCGTTGCCGCTTCTCCCATTGTCAGACATTTCACCTGCTCTGACCGGCTGTTACCCACATCAGCAAAGCCGACGGCACGCACAGGTCGTCCACGCGACCAGGGTACGGGGACGACAAATCATCCATTTCCCGGACATATCACCGAAACCCCAGCCTAGGGCTGTGGGGTACACCACACTCGCCGCGCCCGCGATCGGCCACCTCGGACAGGCGGCCCCGGGTAGCGGCCGGCTGCCCGCGGGCATGCAAAAGGCGGCGGTGAGCGCCCGGTCCCAAGGAACTCTCGGTTCCCGAAGAACCAGCACTTCCCGCCGCCAGGACGAGCAGGCTACTTCTTGTTCCTGCGCTGGATGCGCGTCTTCTTGAGCAGCTTGCGGTGCTTCTTCTTGGCCATGCGCTTACGGCGCTTCTTGATGACAGAGCCCATCAGGCCACCCCTTCTCGGCACAACGGCAGACGAGCAAGCCATCACGCTCACGCGCAGACGGGAGGCTGGCCACACGCCCGAAACTAGACAGTAGACAGACTGCGTGAGCGGGGATCGCTCACGCAGTCCACTAGCCTACCCGGTATCGCCTACTGCACTGGCCTTACACACGCACTGCCAGACGAACCGCCTCCCACCGGGGACTCATGCCCCCGATGCCGCGGCGGTTCCGGTCTCCCGCCACGCACCCGGCGGACGTGATCAGGCTGTGCCAACGAAAGCAGCGCGCAGGTACTGATTGACCGCCTGTTCAGGAACCCGGAAAGAACGACCCACACGTATAGCTTCGAGTTCGCCCGAGTGCACTAGCCGATAGACAGTCATCTTCGACACCCGCATGATCGTGGCTACTTCGGCGACGGTAAGGAATCTTACGTCGCTTAGGGGAGTTTCGGTTGCCATCATTGCCCTCTTCCGCGCGAAGCCGAGCACGCCTGACCGGATTCAGCGCACCAGTCACGTACGTATCCAGAGTAAGTCCCGTACAGAAAAGAGCAACCCCCCCGAATAGCCTCATTGTTGTTACTCTTCCGGCACGGCCGCGCGTCAGTCCCGCAAGACGGCCTCAGATTCAGGGAAAAAATACGGAAAGAAGCACGTCACGGCTCTGCGACGAGGCCATGATGAGCAAACACGGCACTGCGTGTTCGCATGATGGACCGGTCGACCGGATCGTCTGGATCCATCCCTGAACTAAATGGCACATAGCGTGGGGGCGCGCCGTCTGTCATGGACTCGGGGGGAGTTTCCCCGGCCAGCCGTCTCGCTAGTTCTCGCCACTCAACCGGGGTACGGGTCTCCGGGTCGATTGGTGCCCCGGCGGCGATCGCCAGCAGGTGGGTCCACGTGCGCGGGACCACCTGGACCAGGGCGTACCCGCCGCCGCCAGTCAGCAGCCACCGGCCGTCGCACAGTTCGTGCGCCAGATCGTGCAGCATCATCGCCGCCGCGCGTTGCGCGTCAACGGTCAGTTGCAGGTTCGCCAGGGGGTCGAGCGCGTGGCTGTCGCAGCCGTGCTGCGACACGACTACCGTGGGCTTGAACGCGCGCAGCAACGGCGGGACTACCGCGTCGAAGGCGCGCAGCCAGGCCGCGTCACCGGTCCCGGCCGGCAGTGCCACGTTGACCGCGCACCCCGCCCCCGGGCCGGTTCCTATCTCACCGGGCAGACCGGTCCCGGGGAACAGCGTCGCCGGATGCTCGTGCAGCGAGATCGTCAGCACCCGCGGGTCGTCGTAGAACGCGGCCTGCACACCGTCGCCATGATGAACATCGATGTCGACGTAGGCGATCCGCTCCGCACCGGCCGACAGCAGCCACTTGATCGCGATCGCGGGGTCGTTGTAGACGCAGAAACCGCTGGCGCAGGCCCGCATCGCGTGGTGCAGCCCGCCGGCGATGCTGGCGCCATGCAGCGCGCCGCCCGACCACAGTGCGCGGGCCGCGGCGAGGGTCGACCCCGCGACAAGCGCAGACGCCTCGTGCATCCCCTCGAAGACCGGATCGTCCGGCGTGCCGAGCCCGAACTCCAGAGACGGCCGCAGTGTCCGCCCCGCCTCCCGCACCGCCTCGATGTACATGGCGTCGTGGACTGTCTCGAGCTCAAGGTCCGTCGCGGGCACAACATCGATCATGGACACGGAAGGCTCGGACAGGACCCCCAGCGAGCGCGCCAGGGCCATCGTCAGGGCCACGCGCACTGGCGCGAGCGGATGCCCGGGCCCGAAGTCATACCCGGTAAGCGCGTCGTCCCAGGCCACCGCTAGCGGACCGCTCATCACCCACCGCCTAGCTCGCGTCCGCGGTCCCTGGCGGCCTCGATCGCCGCGAGGAACGCCGCCCGCACCCCGTGCTTCTCCAGTTCCCTGATCGCGGAGATCGTCGTGCCGCCCGGCGACGTCACGGCCTCCCGGAGGATCACCGGGTGCTCTCCCGATTCCCGCAGCATGGTCGCTGCCCCGTACACGGCTTGTACGACGAGGTCGAGGGCGGCCTTGCGCGGCATCCCGAGCAGGATGCCGGCGTCCACCATCGACTCGACCAGGTAATACACGTAGGCGGGTCCGCTGCCGGACAGCGCGGTCGCGGCGTCCTGCTGCGACTCGGGGACCCGGAGCACCTTGCCGACGGTCCGCAGCAGCGACTCCGCCTCCGCCAGGTGATGCTCCCCGGCGAACGCGCCCGCCGAGATTACCGACATGGCCTCGTCCACGAGCGCCGGGGTATTCGGCATCGCCCGCACTACGGGAACGCCCTCACCCGCACCGGAAGCGGGCGCCAGGGTTCGTTCGATAAAAGACGTCGTGATGCCCGCCGCGATCGATATCACCAGCTGCGACGGGCCGAGCAGCCCGGCCACTTCGGAAAGTGCCCGCTCGATGTCCTGCGGCTTGACGGCGACCAGCAACGTGTCCGCGCTCTTCGCCGCGTCCGCGGCCGGGAGTACCCGCACGCCGTACCTGTCGCTGAGTTCCTCACCCCGCTCGGCGCGGCGCACCACCACGGCCACCCCGGACGCGGGCCGGCCGGCCCGCACCAGCCCCGACAGCAGCGCCTCGCCCATCTTGCCGACGCCCAGAATCGCGATCATATTCCGACCCTAGCGTGCCGGTAACGTGCGGAGCGAGCGGAGGAAGAACGCGAGGTTAGCCGGCCTTTCCGCCAGACGCCGGACCAGGTACCCGTACCAGTCGGCTCCGTAGGGAACGTACACGCGGACCCGCGCACCCGAAGAAGCGAGCGACCGCTGGAGCCCCGCCCGGATCCCGTAAAGCATCTGGTACTCGAAGCTGTCCACCGGCCGCGACAGCCCCAGCGACCGCGTGATCGCGATCAGCCGCGGGTCGTGAGTAGCGATCATCGGGTAGCCCGGTCCGTCCATCAGCGTCCGCAGGCACCGCGCGAACGCCTTGTCCACGTCGTGCTTCGCCGTGAAGGCTTCCGACACCGGCTCGGCGTACGCGCCCTTCACCAGCCGTACCCGGACCCCGGGAGCGGCCAGAGCGCGCACGTCCGTTTCTGTGCGGCGCAGCGCCGCCTGCACCACGCTGCCCAGCCACGGGTATTTCCCTCGCAGCGACGCGGCGATGCGCAGCGTCGCCTCCGCCGTCCGGTGGTCTTCGGCGTCCAGGGTCACGGTCGTGCCGCAGTCGGCCGCCGCGGCGGCGATCCGCTCGATGTGCCGGGCGGCGATCCGCTCCCCGGCATCACTCCTCCCGCCGGCCTCGCCCGCCTGCAGCGAGAGGCCCACCGCGGTCGGTTTCACGGAGACCTCGACGGCTCCGCCCCCGGTCAGCCCTTCCGCGGCCAGCTTGCCCAGCAGCGCCGTGTAGTGCTCCGCGGTAGCGGCCGCGTGCAGCGGATCGGTTACCGACTCGCCGAGGTAGTCCAGTGTCACGTACAGTCCGTCATCACGCAGGGACCGTGCGACGCGGACCGCGTCGCCGATGCCCTCCCCGGCCACGAACCTGCCCACCACGGCACGGGTCGCAGGCGTGGCGGTGACGAACCCGCGGATCTGCTCGCTGGCGGCAGCCGCCAGCAGCACCTGACGCAGCAAGTGAAAGGCCCTCCCCTCAGAGGATCCGGCGGCCCGCCGGCGGTGGCGGGAGGAACTCACGACGCGGCGCCACCTTCACGTTCGCGCCCGCGTCGGGTGGGACGATCACTTCCTGCGCGGCGGCGATCCCGTCGGCAAGCAGCGGAGCGTCCACGGGCACGGACCGCTTGACCAGTCCCAGGCCGATCGGCCCCAGTTCGAAGTGCCGCGCTGCCGACCCGACGAAGCCCACCTGCTGTCCGTCGGCCGTCGTGACCGGCGCGCCGTGCGCAGGCAACCGGTCCGCGCTCCCGTCGAGGTGCAAGAACACCAGGCGCCGCGGCGGGTGGCCTAGGTTGTGGATCCGGGCGACCGTCTCCTGGCCGCGGTAGCAGCCCTTGTCCAGGTGCACCGCGGTCTCGATCAGCCCGACCTCGTGCGGCAGCGCCTTGTGATCGGTGTCCAGTCCGGGACGCGGCACGCGGCCGGCGATCCGCACCGCCTCGAACGCCCACATCCCGGCCGCCGCCAACCCAGCCGCGGCCACCCCCCCTGAACCGCGCAGGGTCACCCCCAGCTTCCCGGCCGCATCCGCGATCCGGTCCCGCGGCACCAGAACATCCATCCCGAACGGTCCGTCCGTCACCGCCTTCGTCCCGATATCCGATATCAGGGGAAGGAGGGAGGCGCCACTGTCCGTTCGGGACAAAGTTCCCCCGTCGGCGGGGACCGGGCCGGCGAGCGTGAGAACCGCCGTGTCCGCGGTCGCGTCGGTGACCTCTACCCGGAGCATGAAGCGCATCGAGTTGAGGTAGTCGACAAGCGCCGGCGCGGTGCGCGGCTCGACGTGCAGCCACGTGGTTTCGCCGTCGTCGGTGAGCGTGAGGTGATGCTCCAGGTGGCCCTGCAGGTTGAGGACCAGTGCCTGAGCGGTGGTTCCGGGGGCGAGCCGCTCCAGGTGCTGGCTGGTGAGGTTGTGCAGCCAGCCCAGCCGGTCCGGGCCGGTGATCGTGATTACACCCCGGTTGGAGCGGTCAACGAGCACGGGGCCTTCGGTCATCGCGCGCTGCTCGCGCGCCGGGTCGCCGTAGTGCGCCGCGACGCCCTCGTCCGGTTCCGCCGCCTCGACAGCGCCGTCTATGTCAAGCATTTCGCTTCCCTCTGCAGTCCTGTTCCCGAGTCTAGTTCGGCAGCCGAGCGCCCTCTCCCCTCCCGAGCCGCCCGGCGCCCACGCGCAATGCCCAGTGCCGCCGCCCGGTGCCGCCGCCCGGTGCCGCCGCCCGGTGCGCGATCAAAAGTGCGCGACCAAAAATATTTGCGCACTGCGGCGGATGGCGCGTAGCGTTCTTGGTACGCGGAAAGGAGGTGGTCCGAAGTATGCATAGTTATCGGACTTGCGAGGTGGCTGTCAGCTAGCCGCCCGTCCCGCCAACAGGCTTGAGCCGGGCGGCGGGCTAATCTATGGCATACACCGGACCCCCGGGCTGACCGGCCTTGTCCAGCCGGTCCCGCGTAAGCGGAGTCGCCCGGGGGTTTGCCATTCCCAGCGGCGTCTACGGTGCGTTCAGGTCTACGGTGCGTTCAGTCCGTCCAGGCCCATTCGAGCTGGGCCCACAGATGGGGCTGAAGGGCCTGGTCCACCGCTTCCATGTCGTAGGCCCAGGCGAGGTCCTTCTCGCCGGGGCGGTTGGCGGCGTCGATCAGCCCGTACAGGCGGCGGCCGAACTTCACCTGCTTCGCCGTCGGTGCGAGGATTACCGAGCGCGTCTCCATCTCGACCTTGGTGCCGTCGATGTCGCCGAGGTAGATCTCCGTGATTCCCGTCGGGTGGGCCAGCACCACTTCGACGCCGCCCCCAGGCTGCGGGCGCCAGAAGCCGGTCTCCATCCCCAGCGGCCGTCCCTTGATGACCTGATCGTCCCCGCTCATCTCCTTGCGCCAGGACCGGCTGCTGTAGATCAGGAACGGCTTCCCGTTGTGGGTGAACGTGACTTCCTGGATGAAGTCGAAGGGTTCGATCGTGGGGTATGCGCCTTTGCCGAAGCCTTCCCAGCGGCCGAGCAGGAAGCTCAGCGGTTCGATCGCCGGATGCGGCTCCGGCTGTTCGTTATCCGTCATGCGGACCTCCCCTGATCACCTTGATCGCCGTATACCCGGCGACGACGGCGATCACAGCGTAGGCGAGAATCAGGATCGCCGCGCTCAGCATTCCGTGCACAGCAGCCGAGCCTAGTCG
The DNA here is from genome assembly GCA_035948445.1 of Trebonia sp. GTDB lineage: Bacteria > Actinomycetota > Actinomycetes > Streptosporangiales > Streptosporangiaceae > Trebonia. Next base: position 25,391 of record DASZJE010000130.1, read on the forward strand.
GCGATGCTCGCTTGGTGCCCGAGACTCGCCGTGGCCGGGTTAGAGTTCCATCGTGACACGATCTCTCGTCGTCAAGGTGACGGCAGGCAAGGACGAGCCCGAGCGCTGCAACCAGGCCTTCACCGTGGCGGCGGCCGCCGTGGCGAGCGGGATCGCCGTCTCGCTATGGCTCACCGGCGAAGCGGCGTGGTTCGCGCTGCCCGGACGCGCGGCGGATTTCTCGCTGTCGCACGCCGCGCCGCTGGAAGACCTGCTCTCCTCGGTGCTGGCACTCGGCGCCGTCACGATCTGCACACAATGCGCCGCGCGGCGCGACATTACCGAATCGGACGTGATCAAGGGCATCCGGATCGCCGGAGCGGCGACGTTCGTCGCCGAGATCACGGCTGATGGCGCCCAGGCGCTCGTCTACTGACGATGCCCGTCAGTCGGCGGCGGTGGCGGTGACGGCGGAGAGGCGCTCTTCGCGGAGGCGTTGGGCGAGTTCCTCCGCCTCCGGGGGCAGCGGCGGCAACTGGCCGACGGCCCAGAACAGCAGCAGGTCCGCGAGACCGGGGTTCCTGACTAGCGCGGGGCCGTGCAGGTAGGTGCCGAGGACCCGGCCCGCGTACGCACCTTCGGTCCCGTCGCCGTTACCGACGCCCACCGACGTGCGGGACAGCGGCCTGGCTTGGGGACCGAGTCGCGTGACGCCCTGGTGATTCTCGAACCCGGTGAGCCGCGGCACGTTCAGAACGGGATCCACGTCCGCGACGATCTCCCCGACAGCCCGCCGCTCGCCACGGCCGCTGCGCATGTCCAGCAGGCCGAGTCCCCGGACGGGTGTGTCGTCAACGCCGCCGAACTCCAAGCCGAGCATCTGGTAGCCCGCGCAGACGGCGAAGAGCACCGCGCCCCTGCGGACCGCCTCGTGCACGCCGCCGTCGGCGTTCAGCCGCCGCGCGGCCAGGGTCTGCGGCAGGTCTTCGCCGCCGCCCATCAGGTAAATGTGGCCATCGGGTGGCACTCGCTGGTCGGAGTTCACCTCGACGACCTCGACCGGCAGGCCGCGCAGCCGCGCCCTGCGCTCAAGCACGAGCGCGTTGCCGCGGTCGCCGTACGTGCTGAGCAGGTCCGGGTAGATCCACACGAGCCGCAGCGCGGTCATCATTCCGTCCTTCCGACGACGGCGCGGTACTGCTGGAACGCCGTGTAGTTCGCCAGCACCTCCAGGCGCGGCGCCCGGCCGATGCTGATCGCCTCGTCGAGGCTGTCCACGAGCCGGAACGCCACCTCGTCCGCCTCCAGCCGTACCGCCAGGTCGAGCGCCCGCTCTCCGCTGACGAAGACCATGCGACCGCGGAGCCGACGGTAGTCCACGTCCCACAGCCACGAAGTGTCCCGGCCGTCCGGCCCTTGCGCGTTCACCGCCAGCAACACCGGCGTCGGCGGCGGTTCGAGCACGTCGAGCGCCTCCAGCCAGCCCGCGGGGTTCTTCGCCAGCAGGAGCCTGACGTCGCAGCCGTTGCGCCGCACCTGCGTATAGCGGCCGGCCACCGACGTGACCTGGCCAAGCGCCTGCAGCGCGTGGGCCGGGCCCACCCCGAACGACTCCGCCACCGCCATCGCGACCACCGCGTTAGAGCGGTTGGCGCGGCCGGGCAGCGCGAGCCGGATCGGGCTGACGCGCCCAGACGGGTCGATCACGTTCTCCCCCGCCAGCACCCAGCTGACCGGGGGCCGCCTGTTGGAGCACTCGCGGCAGGACCAGTCGTCGCCCTTACGGTACAGGTGCGCGCCGCAGTGCGGGCAGCACCAGGAGTCTTCGCGCCACCGCTGGCCTGCCGCGACCCAGGTGACCTCGTGTGCCGCGCTCGCCGCCCAGGCGACAAGCGGGTCGTCGGCGTTGGCCACGACGCGACAGCCCGCGGCCCCGGCGAGCGCCTCCCGCCACCGCCGCGCGAGCAGCCAGATCTCGGCCGCGCGGTCCATCTGGTCACGGCTCAGGTTGAGCAGCACGACGACCCGCGGGCGGGTCGCCGTGACCATGGCCGGGATGTACTTCTCGTCGGTCTCCAGCACGGCCAGCCGCGCGTCAGGGGCGCTGCTCAGCGCTGACGCGAGTCCGGCCTCCATGTTCGCGCCGTACACGTTCGAGGCGATCTCCTCGCCGAGCGGGCTGAGCGCGGCGCCGATCAGCCGGGTTGTCGTCGTCTTGCCGTTGGTCCCGGTGACGAGGACGATGTGGCGGCCCCGTGCGAGCAGCGACACCAGGTCAGGCTCGAGCCGCAGCCCGACGATACCGCCGATGACCGATCCGTCCCGTCCGGCAAGGCGGGACACCGTCTTGGCGGCACCACCGACCGTGGTGGCGATCTTGGCACGCATCGGCAGCCGGGGACGGCCGCCCGCGCCACCCTGGCCGCCCGTGCGATAGCTGTTGTCCATCGCCGCCGATGCTATCCGTTCGACGTCCACCGCATGACCGTGACGAGCCAGTCGCTATCACCGCCCATCAAGCTCATAGCTTCAGACAAGGGAGAAATGGGGCTCGCGGGGATCGTCCGGGATGAAGGGAGCGCGGGACCGACAACCGCGAGGTCCGCGGCGAGCGCCGCGTCGAACGCGCCCTGGCCGTCTTCGCCAAGAAGTGCCGTGGCGGCGACACGACGATTTGGCGCCGCATCGAGCGACAGCGTGTGGCGGAGCAGGGCGCGGAGCCTGTCCTGCGCCAGGATGCCGGTCCAATCGGGCAGGCCGGCGATGGCGAAGTCCAGGGGCGGGGCCAGGTCGCCGGGGCCAACGGTCCCGCCCGCGGCCGCGTCGGGCTGGGACGGCACGCGAGCCCAGCCGACCCGGGTGGCCTCGTGCGCCCAGCGCAGTTGCGGGATCACCCACACCTGGCCGGCCACGACGGGCACGCGCCGTCCGGCCAGCATGTCGGCCGCGACGCCGGTCAGCGCTCTGGCGAGCGCGGCGACAGGGAAGCAGCCGCGGACCGCGGGAGCGCGTTCGGCGACGGCGCGTTCGACGACGGCACTGAACGCGCATTCCATGACGCGCGGCCGGCACGCGGCGGCGGCGGGGCGCAGCGGGGACGGCACCGCGGGCAGCGGGCGACCGGTGAGGAAGGCGAGCAGCAGCCCCCGTGCCCACAGGCGCAGCCACGCCGCCTCCTGAGCGGGCGCGTCAGCCAGGGCGGCAGCGGCCGCGATGTCGTCTCTCGCGCATGGCTGCCCTGCACAGCAAGACCGGGCGTAGCCGCCCGTGCGGTGGCCGATCAGCGCGGCTACCGACGGCTGTCCCGCGGACGGACGGGCCGCACCGTCCGGAGGCGGGACGCGCAGGGTGACAGGCCCGCGCAGGACAGGGCCGGCGGCCAGCGCCGTGCCAGGCTCGTGCGCGATCGCCAGCGCGACGCCCTCCGGGAGCCACAAGGCGGCCGGCGCCGGTGCGTGCTCGGTGACGATGATGCCAGTGCCGTGCGCCCCCGCGTCACCCAGCAACCGCGAGACGCGACGCGCCGCGCACGAGCCGTGCAGCAGGGACCCGGCTTCCTCGAGCACCAGAACGTGCCGTGGCAGGCCGGGGGCGACACGGGGGAACCGGCAGGCGTACTCGGCGACCCTGAGGGCGACGGCACCGGCCAGCAGTGCCCGTCCTTCCGCGCCGCCCACGTCCCCGGTGACGAGGTCGACCTCGCGCCGGACCAGTTCGGCCGTGTCGGCCGGATACCCGCCGCCGAGCAGCATGCCCGTGGCGGGACCGCGCAGGCCGCCGAGCCGGATCCTGACAAATTCCCGCAAGCTCCTCTCGGCGTCCTCTCCGTAGCCAAGATCCCGAGCCGCCGCCAGCACGGCGCGCTCGACCTGGCTTGTGGCCGGCGCGGGCTCGCGCGGGGCGCGGGCGGCATAGAGGCCGCGCAGCGCCAAGGTCAGCACGTCCTGGTACGGGCCGGGCGGTCCGAATACAGCCTCCAGCAGTGCGCTCAGCGCGTCCGCGTGCGCGATTTCCGGATAGCCGGGCTCAGGCAGGAACGGGTCGATCGTGAGCGGGACGCCAAGCGGATCCGTCAGGTCGACGACCGTCACGCCGGACGGATCCGGAGTCCGCGCGGGCAGCCTGCCCACTCGCAGCCAGGGAATCCCCGCCGCGCTGAGCTGGCCGAGCAGGCGCGTGACCGCCTGCGTCACCTCTTCGGTGCCGCCGGTCACGAGAACCTGCCCGGTAAGGACGGAGAGCGGCACGCGGAACGGCTCGCCTTCCCTGCCCTGACCGTCCACCGGAATGCCGAGCTCAAGCGCGCGCGGGACGCCACGGGTCCGCGCCGGGTTCGTGGCAGTACACACGCTCATCACTCTGTGTGAATATCAGATTACATAAAGTAGCGCCACTGGAACCGCCGTAGTGTGACTGAAAATTCAGTGTCACAGGAAATTCAGCGTGACGGGAAATTCCGCGTGACAGGAGATTCAGCGCCGACGCCAGTCCAGGCGCGCGGCGGGCGGACCGAGATTCGGCTCGGCGGCTTCCGGAGCGGGGGCGCGCAGGGCGCCGGCCTCGGCGAGCGGAGTCATCGTGGCCACGTCGAGGCTTCCGATCGCCGGATTCGCGTCCGCCATGAAGACCTGACGCCCGGCCGTGGTGGCGTAGCTGACTATCATCGCTGTCGCCGGCAGCCGCTGAAGCTCGCTGGCCTCGACGAGGAACTCCCGCGACCTCTGCACCGACCTGGCCAGCGACTCGCTGCCCGCGACCGCGCTAGACGTGGACATTCCCCAGGCGGTGCTTGTGGAGATTCCCATCGTCACCGACTCGGTCTCGCTGGTGCCGCTGGAAGAGCCCGACTCGCCGCCGCGCGAGGTCGTGGCGCTCGCGAACGGGAGGAAGCTGCTCTCCGCCGATCTGGAGCGGCTGGCTCCGGCGGAAACCGAGTCGCTGACTGAAGCCGACGTCGCCTTCGACCCGCTGTCACCGACCGTGCTCGTGTAGGAGACGCCGGTCGTGTCCGTCACCGATGTGCTCACTGTCTCGGTGAGCTGGGAGATCACGAACCGGTGCTGCGTGCCGATCTGCTCGCTGGCCGCCTTGGCGTCCTCGGCGTTGCCGAGGCGCATGAAGGTAACCACGGCGTTGCCGCGGCCGATGCGCTGCCGCACGTGCGGAGGTACCGAGCGGTACGCGAGCACCAGGCCGGTCCGCGTGTTCTCGCAGGCGTCGGCGAGCCGGTCGAGCACGTCGTCGCGTAGCCGTTCCGCCCCTAGCAGGAACAGCGCGTGCTCCCACGGTCGGCCAGGCGCCGCCTCGCCGAGCAGGTGAGTCAGGGACGTCACCACGAAGCTGCCGAGGATCTTCGCGCTCGCGGCGCCCACTCGCTTGTTGAAGGCGACGACCCGCAGCCTGCTCCGCGGCAGGCGGTCGGTGGAACTCGCCGCGTCCGCCAGCTTCCTGATCTGGGACTCAAGCGCGAGCGCCCGCTCAAGCACGACCCGGTCCGACGCGCCCCGCCCGAAAATGGTGCTCAGCTTGCTGGTCTCGTCCTCGGTGAGCAGGCCGGACGCCATGTCGTCGCGGGGATCGCCGACCTGCGCGAGAACGCGCAGCCCGGCCGCGACCCTGCTCATGCGGATATCGTCCCCGAGCACGGCCAGCACGCGTTCCAGGATCGAATTGTCGACCGCGAGATCCCGTGCGGCTTCATGGCCCGCGGGACCGCTGCCCGCGGCACCGACGTCGGAGGCGCTGGCAGACAGCGCGAGCACGTCCGCCAGCCCAGCGGCGTCGAGTGACTCGGTGAGGTCTAGCCTCGGAAGATCCCTGGGCAGCACCCAGACCGCGGGCTCGATGCCGCAGCCGCGTGCGACCGTCAGGAGGTCTCCCGCGACCGAACCGCCGGAGAGATCGACAACGGTCACCTCACCGCCCGCCGCGAGCCGGTAAGCCCCGGTCATCGTCAGCAGTGCCGACCAGCCGGGCAGGGTTCCCCCTGCCACGTCCACGCGATCGATCCCGGATGGAAGCGGCACCGCGTACCAGTGCTTCTGGTTCTCGTACTTCAGCCGCCGATCCTGCCACTCCCTCACCTGCCTGGCGTGCTCCGCCTGCGCCGCGAACAGGCGGGTCTCCTGGTCCGCGCGGAACCGTTCGACCCGCTGGCGCTCGGAGTCGATTCGCGACCTGAGCACCTGCTCCCCCTGCCAGATCGCGTAGCCGCACATCCCGCCGATCATTATGGAAAGCGCGAGCAACGGCGCGGCGAAAAGCGGTGCCAGCCACCCGGCGGCGGTGACGACGGCCAGCGCCAGCGTGCACGCGCCCGCGATCGTCGCGGCCACCTTCAGGGGCCGGTCGAGCAGGTTCTCCTCGCGGCGCTGTGCCGTCAGCCAGTCCTGCGACAGCTGTTCATGCTCTGGCGGCACCGGGCGGCGCGGCGGCGGGCCGGGGTCCGGGTAGAGCGTGGCGTACTGCCAGCCAACGTAGACCCGTCCCGCCTGCGGGCCCGCCAAGCGCGGCGCACCGGCTTGAGTGGTCATTTGGCGCTCCGGGCATCTCGCGGCAGGCGGGCGGGGATGGTCCGGGCGAGTTCCACCAGCCGGGGCCGGGGCGAGCCGACCGCGAGAACGAACTGGGCGGTCAGCAGCGATAGCAGCGTCTGGACCGGCACCGCCGGCTGGGGCACGAGTTCGCGCATCCCGGACGCCGGCATCCCGAGGACCGGCACGGTGACGTCGGGCGACGCGACCGGCGAGACGGGCTGGGCCGCACCGGGCGCCAGGACCTGAGGCGCGGCCATGCCGCGGACCCTCGTGGAGACCAGGAATGGCGCCGGCACTGCCGTCGCAGGCTGGGCGGCGCTTACCGCCAGCGGGAGCAGACGCGTGCCCGTGCGAGCGGCCAGGCTGGCGGCCGGTGCCTGCGCGCCGCCCGCACCGGCGCCGCCTGTACCGGCGCCGCGGGCGTCGGCGTCGGCGAGGCGATGGATGACGAGGGTGCCGAACGCTCCGGCCAGTTCCGCCGCGGCATGCCCCGACGTCGTCGTGGCCAGGACGGCAAGCCCGGCCGAGGCTCCGCTCTCCACCAGCCGCGCCAGCGTGTCGCCTGGAAGCTTCTCGCATCCGCACAGCAAGACGACGCCGTCGCCGTCCACCGAGATCCTGCGGAGGTCCTCGCCCAGCGCGAGCAGGTCGGCGCAGAGGAGACGGGCCATCCCCGGCGAATCCACGCCGAACAGCGCGGCGGATCGCTCCCGGACCACGCGGCCCATGTCTATGCCCCGGTCATCGGCGCCGCTGGGTCGCAGCCACCGCCCGGCCGCGGACTTCCGCACCGCTTCCAGCTGGCGGGCGGCCGCGGCCACGGCTTGCGGAGCGGACTGGACCTGGTGCGCTGCCTCGCGAACCCGTTCGGCGATCTGGGCCGCGAGCGGGCTCCCGCCGGAGACCAGCCCGAGCCGCGCTTGCATGGCTATCGGGTTGAGCAGGTGAAGTACGTCGTCGAGCACAGGGACGAGCGGATCAGCGGGAACCTCCGTCATCAGCTCGAAGATCCCGCGCAACGTCGTTTCCGCGCCGCCGGCGCCCTCCGCGCCGCCCGCGCCCAGCAAGGCGAGCATCAACCCGGTGCGTCGTGCCGCCTCCCCGTCGCGAAAGGGCTCATAGCATCCCGATCCGGTCTCACCAGTCCCGAACGTCCGCAGCGGCGTCCCCGTCGCGGTGCATGCCGCCGCCAGGGCGGTGCCCACAGCGGGGTCCGCGCTCAGGTCGAGGGCTATCACCGGCTTGCGCAGGCGCAGCGCGGCGTGCACGAGCTGGAAGCTCGTGGCGGTGACGTCCCGCGAGGCGGCCCCGGTAAACAGAACGCCCGCCGCAGCCTCGGTCCAGCTCAGCCCCACCCGGGCGCCGGAGGCCGCGGCGACGCCCAGGCTGCCGCCGTCTCTTGTGACAACCACGCCGGAGCGGATGGCCCGCGTGACCCAGGCACGGCGCGCGGCGGCCATCAGCCCCGGCCGCGCCGGGACCAGGGCCCACTCGTCGGTATGCAGCCAGTCCAGCCAGCCGACCACCGCCGCCTCGGCTGAGGCTGCCACCAGCGCCAGCGGGGCCTGCCGCGGCAGCCAGCCGCTCGCGTCGGAGAACGCGCCGTGCAGGTGGACCAGGCCGTGAGCGGACAGATAACCGAGGATATGCCCCGGTCCGGCGCCGAAGCCCTGGGCCGCGTTACCGGGGCCGATCGCCAGCGTCCAGACGACCCCCGCGGCAGCGGGCACGGCCAACCACGACAACCGCCACCGGCTGACCCTGCTGACTGCGACGAACACGACGGCGAAGACGAAGGTGAGCTGCGCGAACATCAGGTGCGCGACGAGCAGCGCCGTGGCGCAGGCAGCCACCAGCTCGCCGCGGCGCGGGAGCTGCGTCGGAATCAAGTACCGGGCGCGGCGCGGCGCGTCTCCGTTCCCTGGCACCACCTCGGCAGGCATATCCACTTTAGGTTGCCATCAAGGAACCGTACGTGTCCAGCAAACGGGTCAATCCGGGCCCTTCAACGCCCGCACGCGTCGCTAAGCGCTGCGGGGCCGGGCATCCGGCGGCATTGCCGCCGCGGTCGATGTAGCCGCCATCGACGTAGCCGCCATCGATGTAGCCGCCGACGACGAAGTCCCCGGAGGCAGGGAATTGCCCGCGTGGATGACGACCCTGAAGAGTTCGGGCCGCAGGATGACGACGGTGAGCCCGGCGGGCTCACCCGTGGCCGCGTCGTCGAACCTGATCGTCACCGATACCGCCGACTGGCCCGGCAAGAGCCGCAGGCTGCGCGCTACCGACGGCTGCGGCGGAGAAAGCTCGAGATCTACGGCCCTGGCATACGCGCCGACACCCAGATCCGCGCCGTCACCCAGACCGTCACCAGCGGGGATCCCGGACAGCAGCTTCGCGAAGGCGCGGGGCTCCTCACCGCCAGGCATGTCCTCGCCCGGCAGTTCGTTGCCGGGCGAGCTTGCGCCCGGCGAGTCGGTGTCCGGCGAGTCGGTGTCCGGCGAGTCGGTGTCCGGCGAGTCGGTGTCCAGTGTGCCGGTGCCCAGCGGGCCGGCGAAAGGCTCACGCACGTAAGCGGTGGAGATGGCCGCGGGCTCACCGCCAGCCGTCCACACACTGCGGACGATCCGCACCTGCGCGTCGCCGTCCACGCCCAGCGCCCACGCCACGTCCTGCGGCGCGTCCCGCTGGGAGACGTGCCTGGCCTGGCACACGATCTCCCCGCCCATCGGGTCCAGTCGCGTCGCCAGCCCGGTGACACCCTCCAGCGGAATCAGGTACTCAGCCGGGCTAGTGCGGAACAACTGCCCATCGGGCAGCCTGCGGATGAGCGCGCGGCGCACCAGTTCCGCGATGGCTACGTCTATCTCGGGCAGGCTGACGTTGTACCGGCGGGCCAGTGCGCTACGCCGCGGCAGGCGCCAGCCTGGCTCGCGATGCACCAGTGCGGCCGCGATCCGGTCCGCGAGCACCTCGGCGGAGGCGCGCGGCGCGGGCACGTGAGCGTCGCTCCCCCCGGAGCCAAGAGTCATTCGCCATGCCGCCGGAGCCAGGCAACGGCAGCGGTCCGGAGGCCTCCTGTGCTCGCGGCCGACCCGGCTGAGGCTCTTGCTTCCGCACGTACCTGTCCGCTGCCTGTGTACATAGATACTTAATATTCAGATCAGGTTAATAAAAATTAAATAGCAGGGAAATTCGCAGCATCTTCTTGCTTTCATGCGGAAGGAGATGCCCATGCTTCCGACGCCAGGGCCCCGTGCCGTGACGGCACATTTGCCAGGCCACGTGCCCTGACGGCACATTCAGCCCTTAAACGACAGCCGTGAATCCGGACATTGACCTGACAACGGCCAACGGCGGGCGGCAGCGTCGCTGCCGCCCGCCGTTTCACGCCGCAGTCAGACGGCGATCTCGACCTTGGTGATCTGGCCGATGTCGGCCGTCACGGACCGCTCCTCGCGCACGCCGCCAGGAGCGAGCACGACCAGCGTCCAGTCACCGGGCGCAGCGAAGAAGCGGAAACCGCCGTCCTCGCCCAAGGGCACCTCCGCGACGAACTCGTCGCCCGTTCCGCGCAGCCGGGCGTAACCCGGTGACACGGGGGCACCGTCGCGCACGACGCGGCCCTCTACGACCGCTTCCTTGCTGGCCTTGTCGGCCGTGATGGTCACGCCGCCCGCCGGGGCGCCGCAGCCGCTAAGGTCCTGACTCATCTAGTTGCCTTCCCCAAGCTCGATCGGCACGCCGACGAGCGAGCCGTATTCGGTCCACGAACCGTCGTAGTTCTTCACGTTCGGCAGTCCGAGGATCTCGTGCAGCACGAACCAGGTGTGCGCGGAACGCTCCCCGATCCGGCAGTAGGCGATCGTGTCCTTGCTGAAATCGACGCCGGCGTCATCCTTGTACAGGGTCGTGAGCTCGCCATCGGACCTGAAGGTGCCGTCCTCGTTCGCGGCCTTCGACCACGGGACGTTCTTCGCGGTCGGGATGTGCCCGGCCCGCTGCGCCTGCTCCTGCGGCAGGTGCGCCGGGGCGAGCAGCCGGCCAGCGAACTCGTCGGGCGAGCGGACGTCGACCAGGTTCCGCTTCCCGATCGCGTCGACGACTTCGTCGCGCTTGGCGCGCAGAGCGGCATCCTGCTCTGACGCGGTGTAGGCGGTCTTCGCGCGCGACGGGACGTCCTTGGACAGCTGGCGCGAGTCGAGTTCCCACTTCTTGCGGCCGCCGTCGAGCAGCACGACCTTGTCGTGGCCGTACAGCTTGAAGTACCAGTACGCGTACGAGGCGAACCAGTTGTTGTTCCCGCCGTACAGGATCACCGTGTCGTCGTTGGAGATGCCGCGCTCGGAGAGCAGTTGCTCGAAGCCGGTCTTGTCCACGAAGTCGCGGCGGACCGGGTCCTGCAGGTCCTGCTTCCAGTCAACCTTGATCGCGGACGGGATGTGGCCCTTGTCGTAGGCGCTGGTGTCTTCGTCCACTTCCACGATGACGAAGCCCGGCTGACCGATGTGGGACTCGACCCAGTCGGCATCGACCAGGACGTCGGATCGGCTCATGTGCTTAAACCTCCTTGGGCGACCGCATCAAGCGGCCTTGTGAACCTTTGGATCAGTAGATGCGTCTGGCAGCCGAGGAAGAAGTCGAGGGGCGGCGCCAGGCCGCGGGCCTCGCGAATCGATGCTCATGGGTTTTGCTCCCGGACGCAGGTGACAGGCTTCCTCTGCGCCGCCCGCCCGGGGCTAAACGAGACCCCGAAATCAGGCGACAGCGCGTAGCGTTTCGCTACAGATCGCGGTCGCCACCCGGCAGAAGTCCACAGCGCGCCGCTTGGTCAGCATCTGGGGATTTCGGGAGGACACACCCACGATGCTATTCACCTGCGGCGCTTCTGTCACCTCCCGATCTGGGCGGGCGCCCGAGCCGGTGCAGTCACGCCGCGGGCTGGCTTTCAGGCCGGGACGACGATCGTCGGGTGCCCGGCCACTGTGAGCTGGAACTCCTGGATAGCCCGCGCGGGCACTCCGGCGGACCCCGGGTAGTAGACGGTTCCCTCGGCGGTGTCGGTAACCCAGGCCCCGGCGACAGTCTTACTCCCGTCTGGGCCGACGACGATGAGCTGGCAGGGCGTGCCGACGGGCACGCCGACCACCCTCGCCGCGATCTGCGTGCCCCAGCTCATGCCCCGGAAGGTGACGGCCACGTACATGCCCGAAGTCTCTGCGTGCGCGGTCTCCCAGCCGGTGACCGGGTTCCCGTAGTCGAAGTCCTGGACCGCATGTGCCGGCGCTCCCGGATTCGTGCCCTGGCTCGCGGCCAGGCGGGCTCCGCCGAACGCGGCTGCCGCGATGATGACAGCGGCCGCCGCCGACAGGCCGGCGTTCCGCCAGTTCCGGCGGCGCCGCCGGGCGGCGGTCAGGTCCAGAACGGTGCCGAGAAGCTCGCGGGGCGGTTGCCGCCCGCCGGGACTGCCGTCCTCGGCACGGTCCTCCGCGGCACGGTCCTCCGCGGCACGGTCCTTCGCAGCAAGGGCATTCGCAGCACGGTCGTTCACAGCACTGGCGTCCGCCGCGCCAACGGCTTCCCGCTCCGCCCCGTCCTCTGCGAGGGCCGCGGCCTCTTCCGTGCTCACACGGGCGAGCAGGGCGGGCAGGCCGGCCAGACCCGCGAGTTCGTCCCGGCAGTCCCGGCAGGTCGCGAGGTGCGCGTCGACGAGCGCGCGCTCGGCCGGGTCTATCGCGCCGAGCACGAAGACGCCGAGGCAGAGCCGCGCTTGTCCGCAGTCCATCGTTTCGGTCATGGCGCCAGCCCCCGTTCCTGGAGAGCCAGCTTGAGAGCCTTCAGGGCGTAGAACGTGCGCGATTTCACGGTCCCTGCCGGTATGCCAAGGGTGGCCGCGGCCTCCGCGACCGAACAGCCCCGATAGTAGGTCTCGACGATGACCTTACGGTGATCTGGGCGCAGGCTGGCGAGCGCTTCCGCGACCGCCCACGACTCAAGCGTGCGGTCGGCGTCGTCGTCGGCCGGCAGCGTGTCCAGCGCGGCCTGGCCCACTTCCGGCGGCCGGGACTGGCGGGCACGGTAAGCGTCAACCGCGAGGTTCCGGGCGACCGCGAACAGCCATGGCCGCGCCGGGCGGTCGGCGACCGCCTCCGGGTGCCGCCACGCGCGCACGATCGTCTCTTGCACTAGGTCCTCCGCCCGCTGTCTGTCCCCTCCGCTCAGATGCAGGGCGTAGCGCAAAAGGGCGCCGCCGTGCTCGGCGTAGAGCGTCCTGATGAATGCTTCGTCGGCCACCGGTCCCTGCCTGGCAGCCGTTCGGCCCGGCACATTAGGGGGAACGTGGCCGGCGTCAGACCGGTTCAGCGTGCCAGGAGAAAGTTCTCGCGCCGCGCCTCGCTCGCCGGCCTCCGGCTTACCGGGTTCCTGCCCGGCACGACCGGGCTCATTGCTCGCCGTCACTGCCAGAAACCACCAAGGCGCATAGGGGCGGATTTACTATCTGTTATTACCGCCCTAATCGTCGCTAAGCAACTATATTGGCCTCGTTGGTTACTCTCTGTTTCCCATGTGATCTTAGATACACGCGAGTCGTCGCCGCGCCTTCCAGGGGGGCGCGTCACGATCAGCCGCCGGCGAACGGGGGGAGCACCTCGATCACCGCGCCATTACTCAACGTAATCGATTCCGCCGCGGCCTTGTTGGCGCGCGTGCCGTCGATAAGGAACGAGGATCTGGCCAGCACTTCGCGGAGGCGGGTGTCCGATTCCCGGCCCGCCAGGACCGCGTCGAGCGCGTCGGCCAGCGTGACCGCGGCCACGGACTCCTCCGGCATGCCAGCCGCCTCCTTCGCGGCGGCCCAGTACCTGATAGTGACCTCGGACATATCAGATATCCTCCCAATGGGACCTAGGGCGATGTTGCCCCCGGGTCCCGTTTGTGTTTATACAGGTAATGAACTGGCGTGCATGCGCCCGTGAGACCGGAGGTGGCATCAGGTGAGCGATCTGCTGTTGGTGACCGGCGTGCTGGAGCCTTCCGCGGAGGTCCTGCCGGCCCTCGGCCTCCTGCTGCACTCCGTGCGAGTGCTCCCCGCCGACGCATCCGCGCTGGTCGAGGCACCGCCGGCCGATGTCGTGCTGGTGGACGCGCGCCGCGAGCTCGCACACGCCAAGAGTATCTGCCGGCTGCTCCACACGACCGGGCTCGACTGCCCGATGCTCGCCATCGTCACCGAGGGCGGGCTAGCCGCGATGAGCGCGGAGTGGAACGTGGACGACGTGATCTTGGGCACCGCGGGCCCGGCGGAAGTCGAGGCCAGGCTCCGGCTGGCGACCGGCCGACGGGCTCAGCAGGCGGCCGCGGAAGCGCCGGACGAAATCCGCTCCGGCGACCTCGCGATCGACGAGGGGACCTACTCGGCCCGGCTGCGCGGACGCGTCCTCGACCTGACCTTCAAGGAGTTCGAGCTCCTGAAGTTCCTGGCCCAGCACCCCGGGCGGGTCTTCACCCGGGCGCACCTGCTCCAGGAGGTCTGGGGGTATGACTACTTCGGCGGTACCCGGACCGTGGACGTTCACGTGCGGCGCCTTCGCGCCAAGCTCAGTCCCGAGCATGAGGCGCTGATCGGCACCGTGCGCAACGTCGGCTACCGGTTCGTGCCGGTGAAGGGTGCCCCGGGCGATCGGGACACGGCGGAGATCATCGCCGCCGAGCGGACGACTCTCGTGGCCGACCAGTGACCCGGATCATCGAAGGGCCGCTTTCCCCCGCCCAAGCCCGCCTCGTACTCGAACTCGCCGCCGCCGCCCGCGCCTCGGATGGCGTGGCACCGCTGTCCGAGCACGTCATGCTGCACGTGCAGCACGGGGAGGACTCCCCCGAGACTGCGGGGCGGGAAGCGCTCATCCTCGCGGAAGATCCCGCCGCCTCAGAAAACGCCGCCTCAGAAAACACTGTCGTGGGCTACGCGTACCTCGACCCGGCGGACGACGGGGCCCAATCGGGTGACATGAGCGGTGAGCTCGTGATCCACCCCGCCCATCGCCGGCAGGGGCACGGCACCGCGCTCGTCACCGCGCTCCTCGCGGGTGCGGACGGTCACGGCGTCCGCGTCTGGTCTCACGGCGACCTGCCCGGCGCGGCGGCATTCGCCCGGTCGACGGGGTTCACCCGGTTCCGTGAACTATGGCAGATGCGCCGGCCGCTGGGCGGCGGCGCGCCACTGCCCGAAGCGGTGGTGCCCGCGGGGGTCACGCTGCGGACCTTCCGGCCGGGCGCCGACGACGAGGCATGGCTGGCGCTGAACCGGACGGCGTTCGCTAGCCATCCGGAGCAGGGAAGCTGGACTCGTGAAGACCTGGAACTCCGGAAGGCCGAGCCCTGGTTCGATCCGGCCGGCTTCTTCATCGCCGAGAAAGACGGTGCCCTGGCAGGTTTCCACTGGACGAAGATGCATCCGGACGGCGGTTCGACGGGCGGTCCCGTCGGCGAGGTGTACGTTGTCGGGGTGGCTCCCGGGCAGCAGGGCGGGGGTCTGGGCAATGCTCTCACCCTCGCGGGTCTTGCCCACCTGCGCGACCGCGGACTCGACGAGGTAATGCTCTACGTCGACGGCGACAACACCGCCGCGATCCGGTTGTACACGAGACTGGGATTCGGTCAATGGCATACTGACGTCATGTACCGGCACGCGTAGTGCCTATCCGGCCTCGTGCGACTGAGCGCGGGCTAAGCCCGCACGCTCAGGACGAGTACCCGCGAGCCGGGCGGACGCCGAGGACGGCATCCAGTTCGGTACGCGACAGCGGCCCATCACTGGCCGCTACCGCCGTGAGTACTTCGGCGTATAGTTCGATCTCGTCCATGGCCACGTCGTCGTGAACACGCAAGTCCAACTGCCTGGGAATCGTGCTCACCTCCGCCGGCCGGGGACTTGGCCGTCCGCCTTCCAGGTTACGTCGCGACACTATTCCTCCGCATGACCCAACGGGGCCATTCGCAGACCACCCCTCTGTATGGTTTTACCCGCCTACGAGGTAACAATCCATCCAATCTGCCTTCAAATCAGGCTGACATCGTGTAAAGGGCATCCATTAACTGGAGCCTCCCACGCCCCATCTCCCACGAATAGTTGCTAAATATGACGCATTTTTATTGCCATTTGTCCGATTTATCATGACACTTGGTGTGCTCGACTGAACACGAAACGACGGATCCCGCCTCGGAGTCCGTCCGGCCGAGCTCAACTCGGACACGCCCGCAGGGGGCCGCGGTGGTCACGATTCGGAGCCGAGGATGGCGGGTATGGCCACACACGTCGCTTGCGCGACTGCACCGCGAAGTGTGTTGCGTGATGACAAGAACCTACAAATCGGACATATTCGTATACTCAGTCATTTCGCTTGCGGACGGGGGCCCATCGGGGGAAGAGTCATGCGGGTAACCAGACACGACGCACCAACCGCTTTTACGCGGCTACCCTGGGGGTGCAGGGCCCTGCCCCCGGCTGCGCGCGGCCGGGAACGGCATGTGCCCCCGGCGGCAGCTTGCCTGGCCGTCATGCTCCCCCGGACGTTCTCGCAGGCCATACCATCGTTAGACTCCGGACATCGCCCCGCAGACCTTGGACCAGAGATTCTCGTGATGCCATGAATGAAAATAGTGACCTTCTGCCGAACTTCATGCATGAAGAGTTCGAGATGCAGATGCGCGGTTACAGCCGTCGGCAGGTTGACGAGTACGTCGCGCGACGCAATAACGAGATCCGGGACCTAGAACAGCGCCTCTCGCGGGCCCTGGACGAATCCGAGCACATGCGCCGGGAGCTTTCGACCGTCCGCCAGCAAGCGCTCGCCGGAAGGCCCGCGCACGAGGAGGTCAGCGAGCGGATCGCCCAGATCCTCAAGCTGGCCGATGACGAGGCGAAGGCACAGCGGAGCAAGGCCGACGACGACATTACCAAGCAGCGTGCCGACGCGCAGCAAGAGGCGGACCGGGTGCGCGCCGATGCGCGCGAGCAATCCGAGCGCATGCTGACCGCGGCGCAAGAGCAGGCCGAGCGGACGATCGCCGCCGCCAGGAGCGAGGCGGACAAGACACGGACGACCGCGCGTACCGAGGCGGACCGGCTCACCGCCGACACCCGCAAGAAGACCGACCAGGTCATGGCGGATGCCAAGGCAGAGGCCAAGAGGGTCACCGACGAGGCTAACGCGCGCGCCACCGCGATCCACGACGGAGCCGAGCGCAGGCTGAACCTGCTGAGCACCCGGCACGCCGACACGGTCCGCCGCCTCTCCGACATCCTCGACGGTGTCCAGGGTCTGGTCGCCGCCGAATCGGCGCGCATGTCGCTGGAGGAAGAGGTCAACCAGTCCGTCGCCGGATCACTCAGCGTGGCGGGCACGGAGGCCGGTACCGATAACCGCGACCAGCCCGGCAGGGACATCGACCGCGACCTCGCCGCACTTGCTCCGCCACCGCCGCCTGCACCAGAAACCATGCCCGGCGGTGCTGGCGTGCCGACGCTGAGCGGCATGCCCTTCCGGAAGGGGCCCGCGCTTCCCCCGGCCGGCGAGGGCGGGGCCCTCCCTGGCCGCCCCCTGCCCGCCGGTCAGGATTCGCCGTTCGGCGGCCCGGATGCCCCGTTCGATCCGTTCGGCGGACCCCCGCCCGGACGTGGGGTACCGGCCGAAGACAGCATCGCTCCGCAGCTTCCGCCGCCTCCGCCGATGCCCCGCCGCATGGCTCCGCCGCCCGAGGACATGCAGCGCGGCGAGCCCATTCCGATGCCGCCTGGCTCGCTCAAGCCCGGTCCGGCGATACCGCTTGGCCCCGGAACGCCGAGAGAAAATCCGTCCGGCACCGAGGATGGTCCGCATAGAGACGTGCAGGGCCCGGGCCATGGGATCCTGGGCAGAGTCAGGGATGTCCTGACCGACTACGACGGTCCGCAAGGCAACGGCGGCGTCAATCCCGGTGGCCTTATCGACCCGGATGAGCCCACAGAGGGCGTCCGCCTGGTGCGCTGAAGCCTGCGGCGCCGTTCGCTAAAGCTCAGCGGGCGGCGCCGCGGCCAGCATGTCCAGGTGCTTGAGGATCACGCCCTCGCGCAGCGCCCACGGGCAGATCTCCAGTTGTGCGACCCCCATCAGGTCCATTACCGCGTCGGCCACGATCGCCCCCGCGACCATCTGGGCCGCCCTACCCTCGGAGACTCCGGGAAGACGCGCGCGCTCCGCGCACGCCATGTCGGCGAGTCGCTCGGCCCAGACGCCGACGTCGGCGTGTTTGAGGAAACGTTTCACGTAGAAGCCCTCGCTCGACGGGGCGGCGCCCGCGATGCGCGCTAGCTGGCGGAACGTCTTGGACGTGCCCACGGCGTGATCCGCCACGCCGCGCCGTCGGAAACCTCCCGCGTCGCGGGCGATCTCCGCGCGGACATGCTTGCGCAGTGCGCGCACCTCCTCTGGCTGCGGCGGCTCCGCAGAGAACCAGTCACGGGTAAGGCGGCCGGCGCCAAGCGGCAGCGACGTGACGGCTTCCGGCTCCTCGTCGGGGCCAGCCGCCATTTCAAGTGAGCCGCCGCCGATGTCGATAACGAGCAACCGCCCCGACGACCAGCCGAACCAGCGGCGCGCGGCCAGGAAGGTCAGCCGCGCCTCGTTCTCGCCCGACAGCACCTTGATCTCGCATCCGGTGCGCTCGGCGATACGTTTGAGCAGGGCGTCGCCGTTGTCGGCATCCCTGATGGCGGACGTCGCGAACGCGATGAAGTCCCCGACACCTTTGTCCTCCGCGATCCGCATCGCTTCCGCGACGACTGACGTCAGCCTTGCCTCACCGTCCTCGGTTAGCTGGTTGTGCTCCAGGTGCGCGGCCAGGCTCAGATCCACCTTGTGCGAGAACGCGGGCAGCGGATGCGCGCCCGGGTACGCGTCGACCACGAGCAAGTGGACCGTGTTCGAGCCGACGTCCAGTACCCCAAGTCGCATTCTGCTTCCTCCCAGTTCAAATTACCCGTACCCTACGTGTCCAATTGCGGCCTTCGGACACGCGATGCGGCGTGTCCAAAAGCGCTTTCGGCCCCACCTCACCATGCTCGAATGCGCATTCGAGCTGGCTGAGGTGGGTGAGATGGGTGAGGGCAACGTCATCTCCGGGATTCCGTACTAACGGTACGGTGGCAATCGCCAGTGTCGTTCAGGATATTGGGCATTCAGGGTATTGGGGCTGCTATGGCTGGTGACGACCTGCACCCGCACGTAACCGAAGGGATCCGGTCGCTGCACGACCGGCTCGACGAGATCGAGCGCCTCGTAACGGAGGGCATGGACGCCGCCGGAGTGCACGCGGGCACGCCGGGGCACGGGCACGACGGGCCGCGACGTCAGCCGGCGCTGCCCGCGTGGCGGCGTCCCACGGCCGGCGAGGCGCGCTGGCAGGCCGCGGTATGCACGGCGGCGGCAATCGCGCTCCAGGTGGCCGTGCCAGGCCGGCTGGTCCTGGTTTCCCCCTCCTGGATCCTGCCCGTGGTCCAGGGCGCGCTCCTCATCGCGCTGGTGACCGCCAACCCGCACCGCATCAACCGGGCCTCACGGCGTATGCGCGGGCTTAGCCTCATGCTGGCCGCGCTGATCAGCTTTGCCAACGCCTGGTCGGTCGCGCGCCTGGTCGTGGTGCTCGTCCAGGGCGGAGCGGCCGGGAGCAACCCCACGTCCCTGCTGATCACGGGCGGCGCGATCTGGCTGACCAACGTGGTGGCGTTCGCACTGTGGTACTGGGAGTTCGACCGCGGCGGACCTGTGGCACGGGCGCAGGCTGTCAAGCGGTACCCGGACTTTCAGTTCGTGCAGATGGTCAGCCCGGAGATGGCGCCCCCGGACTGGGAACCCGCGTTCTTCGACTACCTGTACCTTGCGTTCACGAACGCGGCGGCCTTCAGCCCGACGGACGTGATGCCGCTGTCGCGCTGGGCGAAGCTGCTCATGACCGTTCAGTCGGCCGTCTCGATCGTGACCGTGGCGCTAGTCGTATCGCGGGCCGTCAACATCCTCAAGTAGTCCCGTCGGACGCGCCTGGATACTCCCAGTCGGCAGGCTGCTCCCGGAGCAGGCCCTGTCCGCCAGTCATTCGCCGCTGCGCGCCGGACATCCGCAGTTGCGCGCTCAACTGGGCGCCTGTCATCGTGGGCTGGGAACCCGTCGGCCGCGACTGGGTGCCGGTGACCCGCAGCTGAGAACCTGTCACGCGCTGCTGCGCGCCGGAAACCCGCTGGCCGCCGGGGACCACCGGCTGGCCTCCGGTCGACCGGTGCTGGCCGCCGGTGACTCGCGGCTGGCCGCCGGCCATTCGCTGCTGCTCTGCGGTCAACCGGTGCTGGCCGCCGGTTGTCCGCTGGGCTCCGGGCGGTATCGGCCGGCCGGTGAGCACTCCGGGCGCAGCGGCCTGCCGTCCGGACACGGGGCCAGCCGCGGACCGCCTGGGCGAGTCCGCGGAACCCGGGCCCGCGGTCGCCTTCAGGCCGGCGACGTATTCCTGCGCGTCGCTCACCTCGGCTTCCACCGCCGCATCCTCCTGCGCGTAGGGGTTACGCCAGCGCGCGGGCAGGCACATCGGAATGATCATCGCCAGCCCGGCGAAACCCAGGATGCCGTTGAAGAGCAGCGCCTCCCACCCGGCGCCGAACGCGTGGCCCTTCAGCGGGATCAACCCGACCGCCTGCTTCACGCTGACCGCGTACACCACAGTCCAGGCGAGTGCGGCCAGGCCTGGCAGCCCCGCGGCCAGAGGCGAGATCCGCGGCCAGGCGACCAGGATGCCCGCCAGCACGCCGGTCGCGAGCACGGCGCCCATAGACGTCAGCACGTCGCTGGACGACAGCAGAGAGCCGCCGTCGGCGGGCAACGCGGACAACGGCGCGCCCGCGGCAGCGGGCAAGCGCAGCAGGCGCAGATACCCCCAGGCACCGCCGAAGAACATCACGAGGAACATCGCGATGGCAAGGCCTAGTCCGATGAGGTGTCGACGCATGCGGGACTCCGTCCTGCTGGTGGGACAGCTGATCGTGTCATGCGATGCTACAGACGCCATCGGCGACCTTGAAGGATTTCGCGCAAATCAAGGCTGTTTGTCCGTATTTGCCATCGTCTTTGGCCACTTTCAGCAGGCAGACGTCACCCTCAGTCCCGCAGCGATCCAGTGCCGTTCGCCGCGGCGTGCCCCGCGGGCGGCTGCTGAGCTGCCTGGTTCAGTTCTTCCCGCAGGTCATTCGTCGCGCCCTCGGCGATCCTGCGCAGGTCGCGGAGGGCACGGCCGGCCTGGGCGGCGATCTTGGGCAGCTCGTTCGGACCGAAGATCACAAGCGCGATCACCACGAGAACCAGCAGCTTGGGGATTGACAGGTCGAACACCGCTCAGTCCTTTCCTCGGCCATCGAGCTCCAGCGGGGACAGCTCGTCGTCGGCCAGGTCCGCGTACGGATCCGGGTGCAGCCGCGCCCGGCGCTTGTCGTTGAAGTAGACGAAGATCTCGGCGACCTCGACCAGGACGACCGCGAGCCCGCCGAGGATGAGCATCGTCCAGGGGTCAGGGCTCGGGTTGACGATGCCCGAGATCAGGAAGATGCCGAAGATCATCATCCGGCGCGACTTGCGGAACCGCTCGTGGGTCAGGATGCCGGCCAGGTTCAGCATGACGATCACGAGCGGCAGCTCGAAGACGAGCCCGAACCCGAGCAGCATCCCGGTGAAGTAGCTGAGATAGGTGTCCCAGCTGGGCAGGACCAGCGAGTTCCGCGGCGCCAGGTTGAGCAGGTAGTGCAGGCCCCGGTCCAGCACCGCGTACGCGAGCACCGCGCCGCCGGCGAACAACGGCACGGCCGTGACCGTGAACAGGTAGGCCCACTTCTTCTCGCGCCCGTACAGCCCGGGCGCGATGAACGCCCAGAGCTGGTACAGCCAGACCGGGCAGGTGCCGATCAGGGCGAAGAAGAAGGCGACCTTGATGCGCAGGAAGAACGAGTCGAACACCCCGTTGATGATGAGCTGGTCGCCCACCACGTGACAGCCGGTGTGCCCGTCGATCACCGCGCTGCAGAACGGGCGCGCGACGATGTTCAGCGTCTGGCTCGAGAAAACCAGCGCGACGATCATGCCCAGGATGATCACGAGGATCGACTTCACCAGCCGGTTACGAAGCTCCCGGAGGTGATCCATGAGGGGCATCCGCCCCTCTGGGTTCTGCCGCCGCCGCGTTTGCACGAAACGCTCCCCGACGATCCGGGCGCCCTGGACAGCGCCGGGCACGTTCGCCATGACTGTTTAGCCCATCTCCCCGGGGCCGTACCCGCCGGCGGTCACAGTCTGCTCCAGGTTGCTGATCTGCGCCCGAAGCGCCTGGATCTGCGCGTGGGCATCCGGCACCGGCGCGGTCGCCTGCGTCAGTTCGGCCGGAGCGGCCTGGGCGGCCTGGGCGGCCGGAGAGGCGGGCTCGTCCTCGTGCAGGCCCTGGACTTCGGTCTTCAGGATCCGCATCGACTGCCCGAGCGAGCGGGCCGCATGGGGAAGCTTGCGCGACCCGAACAGCACGATGAGCACCACGGCGACGATCAGGATCTTCCACGGGCTATCGAACAAATCGCCTATCATTTAGGTTCTCCTCAGCGAATAATCGTTTCTCTATACGGCTCGTTCTCTTCATGGCCCGGCCACCCCGGCGGTGGCCCGCGGATGGCCGGGCCATGAAGCTGCCGCCTGCCCCAGGCCGAAGTTACGGGTCGCCGGCCTTAGGGGTCATTCACGAATCAGGCGCCTACGGCCACGCCGTAAGCGCTGTCGCCGACGGTGATGGTGGCCGTGATTTTCAGGGAACCCGGGTCGATGACCGAGACGGTGCCGGCGTTCTGGCTGACGACGTAGACCGCGGCGGGCGTGACCGCGATGGCGAACGGGTCTGTCTGCGGGGGGCCGATGTTGACGGTTGCGGTGATGGTGTTGGTTTTGGTGTCGATCACGGACACGTTGCCCGGGCCGAGCACGGCGACATAGACGC
>DASZJE010000131.1:0-14745 GCA_035948445.1 Trebonia sp.
TTCTCCATCCAGCCGGGCCGCGAAGCCGCCGTGGAGGTGTGGACGTCGCCGAATGCGCGCCCAGCCTGGCTGACGTTCAGCGCCCCGGCACAGAACTGACCGGGACGTTAGGTCAGGTAACGGGCGGGCTGCGGTGCGGCCGGGGAGATGCGGCTGCGGATGTCGTCCGGGTGTAAAAGTATGTACTTAATGTGGTTATAGCCCCACTAAGTACATACTTTCGAATCGCCTGCCGCCTCCGGCTGCCCTCGGTCCCGCCGGGGATCCGGCGAAAGCGACTCAACGGGCGATGCGCCCCGCAACAGAGCCAGAGCGTAGTCTGGCGGGTCATGGATGAGGTCGTGATCCAGCGCAGCGCGGACGCCGCGGTACTCGCCGAAATCCACGCCGCCGCCGTCGCGGTCGCGTACCGCCCGTTCTTCCCCGCGGACTCGCCGCCCCCGGCCGCGAGTCAACTGCGGGAGGAATGGACGAGCAAGCTCGCGGACCCTACCGCGGTCGCTCTGCTCGCGACGGTGGACGGCCGGCCGGCCGGGATGGTGCTCGCCCGCGCCGACCGGCGGTTCCCGGGCGGCGAGATGGCGGGGCTGCACGTCCTGCCGGCGCAGTGGGGCAAGCGGATCGGCAGCGCGCTGCACGACGTCGCGCTGGACGTGCTGAGCCATGCGGGCTACGACACGGCATGGCTATGGGTCCTCGCCGCCAACGACCGTGCCCGGCGCATGTACGAACGCCGCGGCTGGAGCCCGCGTGCCGACATCGCCCAGAACTACCTCGGCGTCCCGGAACTCCGCTACCTCCGCCCGCTCGCCTGACCCGCGCCAGCCGCCAGCCGGCGGTCGCCCGCGGTTGCCCGTAGCCAGCGGCTACCCGGCGGTCGCCGGCACCGTCCGGCCGAGCCACGCCGCCAGCCGCGCGTAGGGACCCGCCCCAGCCGACGGTCGGACCACCGGGCCGAATGGCGCGTCCTGCCGGTTCTCCGGCCGCAGCGCCCGACGCGCGAAGTCCAGCGCGAAGTCCGCGAGGGACGGATCCAACTCGGTCTCCTGTCCTGTGGCGACCGCCAGGTCCCAGCCGTGCACCAGGACTTCCTGGACGTATCCGGTGACCGCGCCCCGGCCCGGCACCTTGCCCCACGGCACGGCGAAGAAAGCGTCGAGCTTGGCGTCGTCCGACCAGGCGGACACGGCCCGATCCGCGGCTTCCCGGTACGCGGCGGGCCAGTCCGCCGTCGAGGGGTCGGCGAACGGCGGCACCGCGAACGCGTCGTTGCCCTCCCCGATCAGCGCCGCCCTGGTGACAGCGCCGACCACGTGAGAGAGCAGCCTGCGCACATCCCACTCCTCACACGGCGTCGGGAGATCAAGCTGGTCTGGCCGCACGGCGGTGACGATCGTCGCGGTCTGGTCGAGTGCTTGCCTGTAAATGTTCCGTGGATCTGTCATGGCCCTCAGTGAACTAGTGAAACTTGACAACCCGTGTCATATTTTGGAAAACATGAGATCCAGCCGGCTTCTGGAACTGCTGCTCCTGCTGCAGTCTCGCGGCACGGTCACCGCCGCTGAACTCGCCGAGCGCCTCGAGGTGTCACCGCGGACGGTCTACCGCGACGTTGAGGCTCTCAGCGCGGCCGGCGTCCCCGTCTATACCGAACGAGGCCGTGGCGGCGGCATATCTCTCCTGCCTGGCTACCGGGCCGACCTGACCGGGCTCACCAGGGACGAGGCCCGGACGCTGTTCATCCGGGCGACGACGCACGACGTCCAGGAGGATCTGGGCCTCGGCGGCGAGGTGTTGCGATCGGCGCTGGCGAAGATGCTGCGGGCGGTGCCGTCGCCGTTCCGTGCATCGGCCTCGGCGGTGAGCGAGCGGATCCTCGTGGACCCCGTCCGCTGGATGCTGACGTCACCGGCCGGGCCGCCGGACGTTCTCGGAACGCTGCAGGAGACGGTGTTCGCGGACCGGCGGGTGCGGCTGTGTTATCAGTCGAAAGGCTCGCCGGAGCCACGCTGGCGGATCGTGGACCCCTACGGGCTCGTGTACAAGTCCGGGACCTGGTACCTGGTGGCGGACTGCGACCAGGAGGCACGCCTGTACCGGGTGTCACGTGCGTCCGCGGCGGAGGCGGACGAGGCACCGGTCCGGCGGCGAGAAGGCCTGACGCTGGCCGCCCTGTGGGACCAACTGCGCCGGCGGGTCGACGAGCAACCGATGCCGGTCCGAGTCGTGGCCCGCGTACGGCGGTCGCGGCTCGACACAGTCCGCGGCGCATGCGCGCCGAACCTGGTGGCCGTCTCAGGCGAGAGTGGTTCAGGTGGTGATGAGTGGGCCGAGGCAGAGTTGCGTTTCCCGGTGGCGATGGCCGCCCGGATACTGCTGAGCTTCGGCACGGACGTGGAGATCGTGTCGCCGCCGGAAGTCCGCGACGATCTCCTCGCGGTCGCCGCGGATGTGGTCGCCCGCAGCAGCACGTGCTCAAACACGCTTTCGCTCCCGTTACCCGACGAGCCCGAATGCGCATTCGAGCCGACTATAGCGTGCTGGAATGCGCATTCGGGCCGGCGCAGGGGGGAGGCGGCGCGGGCGCGGGGCGCCGGCGCAGGGGGGAGGCGGCGCGGCGGGGACGGCGGCGCGGGCGGAGGCTGCGCCGGCGCGGGCCGGGGTTACGGCCGCAGGGCCTTGAGGATGTCGTGGTTCATTCGGGAGATGGTCTCCAGCGGGATGCCCTTCGGGCAGACGGTGTAGCAGACACCGGTGTTGGTGCAGCCGCCGAAGCCCTCCGCGTCCATCTGCTCCACCATCGCGACGACCCGCTGGTAGCGCTCCGGCTGCCCCTGCGGCATGAGGCCGAGGTGGGTCACCTTCGCGGCGGTGAACAGCATGGCCGACGCGTTCGGGCATGCGGCGACGCAGGCACCGCAGCCGATGCAGGTTGCCGCGTCGAACGCCTTGGTGGCGTCCTCGTGCGGCACCGGGAGCGACGCCGCCTCCGGCGCGGACCCGGTCGGCGCGCTGACGTACCCGCCGGCCTGGATGATGCGGTCGAACGCCGACCGGTCCACGACCAGGTCCTTGAGCACCGGGAACGCGGCGGCGCGCCACGGCTCCACGGTGATCGTGTCGCCGTCACTGAAGTGCCGCATGTACAGCTGGCAGGTGGTCGTGGCCTTCTCGGGCCCGTGCGGCACGCCGTCGATGGCCATCGAGCACATGCCGCAGATGCCCTCGCGGCAGTCGTGGTCGAACGCGACCGGGTCCTCGCCCTTGACGATGAGCTGCTCGTTGAGGATGTCCATCATCTCGAGGAAGGACATGTCCGGCTCGATACCGTCTATCTGGTAGTCGACGAGGCGGCCGCGGTCGGCTTCGTTGTGCTGGCGCCAGACGCGGATGGTGAGCTTCACTGTGTCCCTCTTACTTGTAGGACCGCTGGGTCATGTGGACGTACTCATACTCGAGCGGTTCCTTGTGCAGCACCGGACTGGCGCCGGTTCCGGCGAACTCCCAGGCCGCGACGTACGCGAAGTGCTCGTCGTCGCGCAGCGCCTCGCCGTCTTCCGTCTGGTACTCGGCCCGGAAATGACCGCCGCAGGACTCCTCGCGATGCAGGGCGTCGATGCACATGAGCTCGGCCAGTTCGAAGAAGTCGGCCACGCGGCCGGCCTTCTCCAGCACCTGGTTCAGCTCCTCGTTCGTGCCCGAGACCTTGACGTTGCGCCAGAACTCGGCGCGCAGGTCCCTGATCTCGCCGATCGCCTTGCGCAGGCCCTCCTCGGTACGCTCCATGCCGCAGTACTCCCACATGATGTGCCCGAGTTCGCGGTGGTAGCTGTCCGGGGTACGGCTGCCGTTGACGGAGAGGAACTTGGCTATCCGCTCCTTGACGCTGGTGACGGCCTCGTCAACGTCCTTGGCGTCGGTGCCGTCGTAGGGCGCATCCGCCAGGTAGGAGCCGATCGTGTTCGGCAGCACGAAGTATCCGTCGGCCAGTCCCTGCATCAGGGCGCTCGCGCCGAGACGGTTCGCGCCGTGGTCGGAGAAGTTCGCCTCGCCGATCACGAACAGGCCGGGGATCGTGGTCTGCAGGTCGTAGTCCACCCACAGGCCGCCCATCGTGTAGTGCACGGCCGGGTAGATGCGCATCGGGACCTGGTACGGATCCTCGCCGGTGATGCGGTTGTACATCTCGAAGAGGTTGCCGTACTTGGCCTCGACGGCGCTCTTGCCGAGGCGCTTGATGGCATCCGCGAAGTCCAGGTAGACGCCGCGGCCGCCGGGACCGACGCCACGGCCTTCGTCGCACACGTTCTTGGCCGCCCTCGACGCGATGTCGCGGGGCACCAGGTTCCCGAACGACGGGTAGATGCGCTCCAGGTAGTAGTCGCGCTCGCCTTCGGGGATGGTGTCCGGGGAGCGGTTGTCGCCCTTGGCCTTCGGCACCCAGACGCGGCCGTCGTTGCGCAGTGACTCCGACATGAGGGTCAGCTTGGACTGGTGTTCGCCGCTGACCGGGATGCAGGTCGGGTGGATCTGCGTGTAACAGGGGTTCGCGAACAGCGCGCCCTTGCGGTGCGCCCGCCAGTTGGCGGTGACGTTGCAGCCCTTGGCGTTGGTCGACAAGTAGAAGACGTTGCCGTATCCGCCGGAGGCCAGCACCACCGCGTCCGCGAGGTGCGTCTGGATCTCGCCGGTGACCAGGTCGCGCACGACGATGCCGCGTGCCCTTCCGCCGGAGACGATGAGCTCGAGCATCTCGTGCCTGGTGTACATGGTCACGGTTCCGGCCGCGATCTGCCGCTCCAGCGCCTGGTAGGCGCCGAGCAGGAGTTGCTGGCCCGTCTGGCCGCGGGCGTAGAACGTCCTCGACACCTGGACCCCGCCGAAGCTCCTCGTGTCGAGCAGACCGCCGTAGTCGCGGGCGAACGGGACGCCCTGCGCGACGCACTGGTCGATGATCTCCACGGAGACCTGGGCGAGCCGGTAGACGTTCGACTCCCGCGACCGGTAGTCCCCGCCCTTGACGGTGTCGTAGAACAGCCGCTGGATCGAGTCGCCGTCGTTGCGGTAGTTCTTCGCGGCGTTGATGCCGCCCTGGGCCGCGACGCTGTGGGCTCTTCTCGGGCTGTCCTGGTAGCAGAACGTCGAGACCTGGTAGCCGGCCTCGCCGAGCGTGGCACTCGCGGAGCCGCCGGCCAGGCCGGTGCCGACCACGATGACCGAGCGCTTCCGCTTGTTAGCGGGGTTGACGATCTTGCCGTGGAACCGGCGCTCGTCCCAGCGCCTGTCGATCGGGCCCTCGGGTGCCTTGGCGTCGAGGATCGGGGCGCCTTCGGTGAACAGCTGGCTGTCGTCAGGCAGGGCCGTCTCGTCCATCAGTGCACCACTCCTGTCACGACGCCGATCGGTACGGCGAGGAATCCTGCGATGAGAATCACGGAGAACGCGATCGCGAAAATGTTGACCGCCCGCTGCCGCCGCCCGTTGCCCCACCCGAGCGTCTGCGTGGCGCTCCAGATCCCGTGCCGGATGTGGAAGCCGATGACGATCAGGCAGATGACGTAGAAGATCGTGACGAGCGGGTTGCGGAAGTCCGCCACCACGTCGTCGTAGGGGTCGCCGGGGATGCCCTTGGGGTTCACCACCAGGGCGGTCAGGTCCAGCAGGTGGTAGACGATGAAGAGGACGATGAGGATCGCGCCGACCCGCACCGTGCGCGAGGCGTAGCTCTGCGGCGGGCGGCCGCCGGCGTACTTGACCGGGCGGGCGCGGCGAGCGCGCAGCGCGAGTTCCACCGCCGAGCCGATGTGCAGCAGGACGCAGACGATCAGGATGATGTCGAGGATGACGAGCCCGGTGTTCGGCGGGAGCGCCGGGGAGCCCATCGTCCGCAGCCACGCGGCGTAGTTGTTGTAGTCGGCCTTGCCGATGAAGATCTTGAGGTTCCCGAGCATGTGCAGCACAAGGAACAGCAGGAAGACGATGCCGGAGACGGCCATGACGGCCTTCTTGCCGATCGTCAGCCGGTATAGGCGCAGCGCCCGGGAACCGGGGCGGGACTGCGCGGAGGTCCCGACCAGTCGAGGACGCGGCGGGGCGGTCGGTACGGGAGGAGCGGCCATGGTTCCGGACCGTAAGCCCGTTGGGTTTACCGTGTCTAATCTATGACTGTTGTGGTTTCCATAGCCATAAGCTATTGACCGTGCAGATCCAGCAGCTTCGATATTTCCTGGCAGTCGCGGAGGTGAGGCACTTCACACGCGCCGCGGCCTCCCTGCGAGTCGCGCAGGCATCACTGTCCAAGCAGGTAGCGGCCCTGGAGGCCGATCTCGGGGCGCCGCTGTTTTCGCGCGCGCGGGGCAACATCACGCTCACCCCGGCGGGCGAGGCGCTGCTGCCGCTGGCCCGGCGGATCCTGGCCGACGTGGACACCGCGCGCCGGGAGGTACAGGACCTGACCGGCCTCCGCCGCGGCCGGGTGCGCATCGGCGCGACGCCGTCCCTGCTCGGCAGCCTGCTCGCGGACGCGCTGGCCCGGTTCCACTCCTCGTTTCCCGGCATCGAACTGCGCGTCGTCCAGGGCGGCTCCCGCGACCTGGTAGGGGACCTGGCGCACGGTGAGCTCGACTTCGCCCTGATCGTGCTGCCGCTGCAAGAAGGCGACCCCGCGCTGGAGACGCAGCCACTGCTGCGCGAGGAACTGATGGTGGCGGCGGCGCCGTCGGACGCACCGCCGCTGCGCCGCGGGAAGGTGCACATCCCCGACCTGCGCGGCCGTAAGCTCGTGATGTTCCGGCAGGGCTACGACCTGCGGGAAGTGACCGTGGCCGCGTGGCGGCGCGCGGGCGCCGAGCCCCGGTTCGCCGTCGAGGGCGGGGAAATGGACGCCGTGCTGCGCTTCGTCGAGGCGGGACTCGGCATCGCCGTCGTCCCGTCCGTGGTGCTCCCGGGCCGGCCGGGCGTCGCGGGGTACTCCCTGGCCGAGCCAGGACTGCACCGCACGGTCGCACTGGCCCGTCGCACGGACGTTCACCCGACCCGCGCGGCCCAGGCGTTCCAGGAGACGCTGCTCGGCCACATCCAGTCCGAGGCCGATTCGGGCAGCCTCCCCTCGGGCGTGCACTCCCTGCTCGCCTAGCTCGCCAGAAGCTTGAAGAAGCCGGTGCTAAAGTCGGGTTCACCGACCAGTACGTGATTGAGGGACCAGGTGCCAGCACCGGAGAGTGCGGTGTCGGCGTCCGGGCACCTGCCAGCGCCGCGCCTGAACCGGCCATTCGTTATCGCACTGCTCCTCGCGAACTTCGGCAGCAACGTGGCGCTCATCGCGCCGATTCAGAACCTGCTGCCACGCATGATCGAGCAGGCCGCCGGATCATCGGACAAGGCGCTCGAGCTCGGCCTCGTGACCGGGATCGGCGCTCTCGGCGCGCTGGTGTTCAACCCGGTGGCCGGCCACCTCAGCGACCGGTGGCGCAGGACCGACAACAGGGCTTACATGGTGCTCTTCGGCTGGGTCACCGGAACGCTCGGGCACGTAATCCTTGCTTACCAGCACTCCGTCCTCGGCATCGCCATCTGGTGGACGATCTGCCAGGCCGCGATCAACGTCGCCTACTCGCCAATGTCGGCGGTCATCGTCGACCGCGTCGACCGGAGGTTCTGGGGACTGGTGTGGGGGCTGGTCTCGATCGCCCAGGCGGTCGGGCTCATCATCGGCCTTGCCGCGGTCGTCCTGGTGTTCCCCTCGACCACCGCCGGGATGCTATCGGTCGCCGTCGGCTACGGGTTCTTCCTGATCCCGCTAGTGGTCGTCCTGTACCGGCTGCCCCGGGGCAGCAGCGGATCCGCGGACGCGGTTGACGCCCGGCCCCGGCAGGGGCTCATCGCCGGCAGCCTGCCCGCGTTCCGCGCGCTGGTGGGCGGGCCCGGGTTCCGGTCGGTCATGGCCGGCCGGTTCCTCATCATGCTGGCTGAGACCATCGCCCTGCTCTACATCTACTACTACCTGCAAGACGACATCCGGTACCCCAACCCGGGCCACGGCCAGCTGATCCTCATCCTGATCGCGACGATCGCGACGATCATGGCGACCGTCGCCGTCGGCCGCGTGGCCGACCGGTCGGGCGGCTACCGCAGGTATTCCGTGCTGGCATCGGTGCTGATGGCGGCGACCACGCTCGCGCTCGCCGGACTCACCGAGTGGACAATGGTCATGGTATGCGCGTTCGCCCTCGGGGCAGGCTACGGCGCCTTCATGTCGGTCAGCCAGGCACTGTCCCTGACGGTCCTGCCCGACCCGTCGACCGCGGGCCGCGACCTGGGCATCCTCAACATCGCCTACACCATTCCGCAGGTCATCGGCGCGCCTGTCGCCGGCTTGGTGGTCGCGGACCTAGGCGGCTACCGGGGCCTGTTCATCTTCGCGGCGCTACTGGCGGCCCTGGCGGCCTTCTCCTTCAGCCGGGTCCCGTCCGGCCCGAATGCCCCGCCTGCTATCGGCACCGGGCCGCGGCCATCGGCCGAGCAGCTGCACACCCCTGCCGACGGAGCCGGCAGTCAATCACAGTAAGTAACTGCGGTTGAAATGCGGACCCAAAAGCGCATTCGATCCCGTGCTCGCACGTGCTCGAATACGCAATCGAGCACGCTATGGCGTGCTCAAAAGCGCTTTTGAGCACACCGGGCCGGGGAGGGGGGCGGGGGCGCCGGGAGCGCGGGGGCGCCGGGGGCGCGGGGGCGCCGGGGGCGCGGGGGGCGCGGGGGTCTATCTGGGCAGGATGTTCGGGTTCAGGGTGGCGGAGGGGTCGAAGGCGGCGCGGATGCGCTTGAAGAGGGTTTGTTCTGCTTCCGTGCGGGCGAGGGAAAGCCATTTCGCTTTCAGGGTGCCGATACCGTGCTCGGCGGAGATGGAACCGCCGAGGTCGGCGACGAACCCGAACAATGCGTCCTCGTGGCGGCCGTCGGCGGGGGCGGCCGGGACGACGTTGACGTGGACGTTACCGTCGGCGACGTGACCGAAGGTAACCACGCGGGCGCCGGGATCCGTTGCCGTGATCACGTCCGTCGCCGCGGAGGCCAGGCGCACCCATTGAGCGGCCGGGACGGAGACGTCGAGCTTGATCGGAGTGCCGAGGAAGCCGGCCGCCTCGGGGTGCCGTTCCCGGTAGGCCCACAGGCGACGCCGGTCGGCCGCGGACTCGCCGACCGCGACGGAATCCCCGGCGGAGCCCGCTTCGGCGATGACGCCCGCGAGATCCTCAAGCGCGGCCGGGCCGTCCGCTTCGAGCAGCAGGTACGCCGGCTTCCGCACCGGCAACGGCGGGGCCAGGCTGACGTGCTCGGCGAGGATGTCGAGCCCGGTCTGCGTGAAGAACTCGGCCGACATCAGGCCGGGAACGCTCATCATCGCCTGGCGGGCGATGGCATGGACTTCGGCGAGGCTGCCGAGTCCGATGATCGCGGTGACCGTGTCCCGCGGGCGCGGGACGAGACGGAGGCGGGCCTGGGTGACGACGGCGAGGGTACCCTCGGAGCCGGCGAGCAGGGAAGGGTAGTCGTACCCGGTGTTGTCCTTGACCAGCCCGGCCAGGTGCGAGACGACGGTTCCGTCGGAGAGCACGGCTTCGATGCCGCGCAGTTGCGCGCGCATCGGGCCGTACCGCAGCACCCGCACTCCCCCGGCGTTCGTCGCTATCGCACCGCCCACAGTCGCGCTGTCCCTGCTGGCGATCTGGATGCCGAGATCGAGGCCGGGGTCGGCGTCGGCGACGCGCTGCAGGGTTACTCCCGCGCCAGCGGTGACCTGGGATGCTTCGTGGTCGACTTCTCCCAGCCCGTCCAGGCGGGTCAGGCTGAGGACGATCTCGCCGTGCAGCGGCACGCCGCCGCCGACAAGGCCCGTGTTACCGCCCTGCGGAACGACCGGCACCGCGGCGTCCGCGCACAACTTCAGGACCTCGGCGACCTGGACGGTATCCCGCGGCCGGATCACGGCAGCCGCGTGGCCGCGGAACCTGCTCGTCCAGTCGACCGCGAAGCCGGCGGTCCCGTCGCCGGTCAGGACGTGCTGGTCGCCGACGATGCCGGACAGCGACCGCAGGAACGCGCCGGGAAGCGCCGTCAGCCGGCCTGTCATGCGGGAAGAGCGACGCCGGCGAGGATGGCGCGGGGGCCGAGCATGGCTTGCCTGAGGCTTGTGCCATCGGACGGGCCGGTCACGATAATGCTTGCCATGACAGGCAAACCTACCGGGCACCGCCCGCCGGGGACAGACCAGACGGGGGCGCTCATGTCTTGACCCCTGAACAGGGGTCAAGACATGAGCGCCAGCAGACAGTAAGTTGTCAACGTAGCAAAGCCGAGGACGGGCGCTTCCTGGCTCCTGCCGCTAGGGGGGGTTGCGGTTAAGGAGACGGTGGGAGGTGCCCGTCCTCGACTGCTCGATGGTACAACTCCAGTTTCGTCGGCGCAGCACGTCCAGCGAGCGCGTATTTCGCGCGCACGCGGCCGAGGTATTGCTTGACGGTCTCCTCGCCGATGGCCATCTTCCTGGCCACGGACTTCATCGGCAGGCCGGTTGCGTACAGTTGCAGCGCACGCATTTCCTGATGACTGAGCGCCGGTTTCCCGGTGGCGTCGTCGGTGGCGAGGATGTAGGCCAGAGCGGGGGAAATCCAGTCCCGGCCCGCGGCGACCTCCCTGATCGCCGAACGTATCTGGTCAGCCCGCTCATTCTTCAGGGCATACCCGCTCGCCCCGGCGCGCATCGCCGCACGCACGGCGAGCGGCCGGTCAGATGCCGAGAGGACCAGAACCGCCGGGCCAGCCGCGAGGATGGCGGCCACGTTGCACTCCACGGCGGTCCCGTCGCCGAGGTCAAGGTCGAGCAGGACCACGTCCGCATGGCGGCCGGGCCCGGCCAGCAGCTCCTGCATTGTCACCGCTGTCGCGACGACCCGGATATCGCCTTCGTCCGCCATGACCCAGCCCGCGACACTATCGAGGATGATCGGATGGTCATCCACGGCCGCGATGTCGATGATGCCTGTCAAGCGGAACCGTCCTTCCGCCAGCTGATCTCGAGGCATCCCCCGCCGGATCCCGGCACGCTCACGCAAGCCCGCCAGCATGCCGACGCCGGCACATCACGGCCGAATCGCGTAAGGTCGGGCACCGCTCGCGGCGGCTCGCGGAAGGTCAGGTACAGCTCGACCTCATCACCGGAGGCGAGCACCGTGAGCAAGACCTCGTGCGGCGGAAGCGCGCTGATCACGGCATCCACCGTCGCCAGGACCGCGCGGGCGACCACTGGGCGCTGAGTTCCCGGATCACCGATTTCCTGGACGTGCACCGGCAGTCCGCGCACCGCCGCGGCCCGCAGCGCCGGCTGGAGCGCGGCGGCCAGTGCGCTGGCACCAGCCGAACCGGTGAGGGAATGCCGCAGGACCTCCGCATGCCGGGCGCACTTCTCCCGCACGTCCGCCTCGGCGGGGTCCAGCGTCCCGTTGGCGATGCCGCGCACCAGCGGAAGCGCTTCCTTCTCAAGCACCGCGAGCCTGCCGCGCCGTTCCTGCTGGACCGCTGCCGCCGCGGCACGTTCGGCCGCGGATCTGCTCGCCAGCGACGCCTGGCGCGCGGCAATGCTGGCATGCGTCTCGAGGGTCGGCCGCAAGGCGGCGAACGCGGCCAGGATAGTCGCGATGATGTAACCGCACGCCGCCAGTTGCGACAGGCCCAGCGGGTTCAGCCCCGGCTCGCGCATGAGCATCACGCCCTGCGCGGCGAAGACGAGCAGGGCCGCCAGAATCCACACCCGAGTCGAGCGGCCCATGACGACCAGCACAAGCAGCCAGACCGTGCCCAACACTGCCAGGTCGACGCTCCCGTGGTCGCCGTGCGCCCGGTACACCGCCCCGGTCGCGGCCACGGCCGCGACCGCGACCGCGATGGCCGCCGCCGTCTCACCCGCGGCGAGGCCCCCCGCCCGCAGCCGCGGCACGAGCCAGGCGCCCGCTCCGAGGACAGCGAGCCAGACCGCGACCGCCACGGCAGGCTGGCGGTAATCACGCGAATTGACCAGCACCTGGACCAGCGCGACGACCGGAAAGAGCACCGACATCATTGTGATCAGGCGCATCACCCCGGCCTCGGTAGCATCCCGTGCCACTTTGTGATGACTTACCACGGCAGGCCCTCCTGAACGAGGCTGGAGTCGGCCAGGAGGCGGCCATCCCGCTCGCCCGGCGGCCCGGACGCGGGCCAGGAAATGACCGCCACAGTGCCCTGTCCCGGCTCGGACCATAGCGATGCCCGCCCGCCGCAGTCGGCGATGCGCTCGCCGATAGACCGGCGCAGGCCGAGCCGGGCCTGGTCGACGCGGGCAAGGTCGAAACCGGTGCCCGTGTCGCGCACGATCACCGCCAGACGGCGGGGGATCTCGGGATCCCCGGCAAGCGCCGCCTGCCGCACCGTTACCCACGCCTCACCGGTCCCCGCATGCTGTGCCACGTTGGACAGGGCCTCGCGCAGGGCGTTCGAGATCGCGGCGATGACCCGTTCCGGGACGGACAGCCCTCCCCAGTCGTCGATCCCGACGTGGACATCCAGCCCTCGGGCGCGCATCTCGGCGGCGACGGCCCGCACCTGCCCGGGCAGGTCGCCGGGGGAACGCGTGTCTCCCGCGGCCGGAACGCCGGGGTCACCGAGCGCGACCTCGATCAGGGCCACGTCCTGGCGGCACCTGCTCACCATCTTGGCCGCATCGTCGCCGTCGGACCGGGCCAGGGCCGTGAGCGTGTTGAGGATCGTGTCGTGCAGCAGGCGTTCATGCTCGCGCCGCTCGATGTCCCTGTGCAGCGAGGCGTACTCCTCGCTGGCGGCCTGATCTGCTCCGTCCAGGGCCGCGTCCGCCGCGGCGGCCCGGCGGAAGAGTTCCCTGCGACCGTATCCGTGAAAGAGCCCGGCGACGAGCAGCAGGAACGCCGCTCCCGTGAGTGTCCTGAAGTTCGTCACCGGCGCCAGCATCGCGCCGGCGCAGTAGGCGATCGGCGAACCGAGCGCCAGTGCCGCGGAGATCACGCCGGGCGCGTACCACACGGGCACGATGAGCTGGCCCGACATCCCGATAACCAGCCAGCTGAACGCGTCGTCGCGCACGGCGGGCGGCACGCACTCCTGCGCGCCGAGCATCAGCGCTATATAGACGGCGGAATCCACGCAGGCGAGAAATGACGAGGGCCAGCGTCTGCGCAGGTAGGCCATCACCGTGAGCGCCCATCCCACGGCCGCGGCGGGAGCCAGCAAGCGCCACGAATCGGCCGTGTAGAACGAGTGCCAGATGCCGACCTGCACCACGATATAGACGATTCCCGCACTCCGCACCGTCAATGCGAGGTAGGCGACCACAGATCTCAGGGTTGTCATCGCGGGCCCGGCCGCCATAGCGCCGGAACCGTCGACCGCCCGCCACCCGGGGACGTAACCTGTCGGCCACATAAGGACGATAATAAGCGCGCACGGGAGCGCGGGCTCTTATGTCCGGCTTCTTCAGTGGCGGGCAGCGCTATTTTTCCCGCAACTCCGAGCTGTCCGATGATTTGCGCCATGCCTGAACTGGGCCCGAACTGGGCCCGAACTGGGCCGGTCCAGGCCTCCGGGGATTCTGAAGCAGGGTGGTATTCCCGTGGCCGGTGGGACCTCAGATACAAAAGAAATCCGTCAGGGAATTTAGTCGTGAATTTTCCGGACTTTCGGCAGCCTGCTCGGTTCATGTCTTCGACTGCCACTGCTAATGCCCACGATCATTCCTGAATGCGGCCTGGAGGCTTATGACGCTTCGCCGTCCTCCGCCCGCCGTCCACGGCCGGCTGGCCGTAGAGCTGGCCGTAGAGCTGGCCGGGCGCTGACCCAAGTGTCCGATACACGATGGAATGTCCCGCAAGCCGACAGGGTTGGTCGTGACATGACTACAGTGGGACTGATCGGAAGCGGAAACATCGGCGGCACCGTGGCACGACTCGCGGTCGCGGCCGGCCACAATGTGGTGCTCAGTAACTCACGCGGACCGGAGACTCTCGGCGACCTGGTCGCCGAACTCGGGCCGCGGGCCCGTGCGGCGACGGGCGCGGAAGCCGCCGCGGCCGGCGATATCGTCGTCGTCACCGTCCCGGTGAAGGCGTACCCGGACGTGCCGGCGGCTCCCCTCGCCGGCAAGACCGTCATCGACACCGGCAACTACTATCCCGAGCGCGACGGCCGTGTGCCGGAACTGGAAGGCAAGTCGCTGACGGACAGTGAACTGCTGCTCCGCCACATCCCGGGTGCCCTGGTCGTGAAGGGATTCAACAACATCTTCTTCAAGCACCTGCTGTCCCTCGCGCGCCCGGCGGGCGCGTCGGATCGCTCGTACCTGCCCATCGCGGCGGACGACGAGGCGGCGAAGGCGACGGTGACGGCGTTCCTCGATTCGATCGGGTACGGCACCGTTGACGCGGGCCCACTCGCCGAAGGCTGGCGCCAGCAGCCCGGCACGCCGGTGTACGGCCCTCCGTACGGGACGTTCGAGGACGAGAAGGGCACGCCCGCCGGCGAGGACGTCATCCGCACGGCCCTGGCCGCCGCCACCAGGTAACTGCCCGGGTCGCCGGCGCAGGGGCCTGCTCGCGGTGGACCCGGCCGGGCTCGCCGCCATCGGCGAAACCGGCCCGTGCGATGTTTCCCGTCGTGCCCGGACGCGCTGCCGTCCGGGCA
>DASZJE010000132.1:0-3167 GCA_035948445.1 Trebonia sp.
GATCCTCATGCCGAGCAAGTGGTCGTCCGACCACTCGGTGACCGACGCCGAGGACCTGGTGGAGCGGCAGGGGATCAACGCGCGCACGAACGCGATCCAGTCGATCGTGGACGCCTTCAGGGACGGGCTCGGCGACTTCCCCGTGTCCGGGCTGCCCGCGGAGAACCTCCAGTCGCGGGTGCGCGGCGTGATCAACATGGCGGTGTCCAACAACGAGGGCCACCTCGTGCTCACCACCGGCAACAAGAGCGAGATCGCGACCGGGTACTCCACCCTGTACGGCGACTCGGCCGGCGGGTTCGGCCCGATCAAGGACGTGCTCAAGACCCTCGTCTGGGACCTGGCGCGGTGGCGGAACGCGGAGGCCGGGCGGCTGGGACGGACCGCGCCGATACCGTCTAATTCCATCGAGAAGCCGCCGTCGGCGGAACTCGCTCCAGGACAGCTCGACACCGACTCGCTGCCGGACTACGCGGTGCTTGACGCGCTGCTTGACGACTACGTGGAAAAGGACATGGGCTCGGCCGAGCTGATCGCGGCGGGCCACGATCCGGCCCTCGTCCAGCGGGTGATCCGGCTCGTCGACCTAGCCGAGTACAAGCGGCGCCAGTACCCGCCGGGACCGAAGATCAGTGTGAAGAACTTCGGCCGCGACCGTCGGCTGCCGATCACCAGCCGCTGGCGGGAGGCGCTGCCCGGCTAGCCCCTGGCGCGCGCCGCCAGCAGGTAGAACTGTCCAGGCCGCAGGTCAACGTACAGCCCCTGGTCGGCCAGCTCGCCGCCGTCCCTGACGAAGTCATCTCCGCTGAGCAGGTCAAGCAGACTCCAGCGACGGCCGGGCAGGTCCGGCCACGGCAGCGGGATCTGGGCTTGAGCCTGCGCCGTGGAGAGGTTGACCACGACCACGTGCCCGCGAACACCGTCAGCGTCGCCGTCAGGCGTCCATGACCAGGCGATCAGGTTGCGGTAGGACTGGTTGTCGGGCCAGCCCGCGGCCTGGAGCAGCTGCCAGGCGCCGGTCCGCACCCGGTGCTCGCCGACCTGGCGGACCAGGTTGCGGTACCAGGCGGCCAGTTCCTCGTCCGGCGGCTCGTCGGGCCGGCGCGCGAGGAAGACGGGAACGCGAACGCGCCGTCCCTCGAACTGCCCGTCGTGCCACAAGGTCGCGCCGGGCAAGGTCGCGATCGTGACCGCCGCCGCCCGTTCGAGGAAGGCAGGCAGCTTGTCGGCGATCCGCGGCTCGTCGTGGTTCTCAAGGAAGCGCACCATGCGCGACTGGTAACTCAGGTCGGCGAGCAGGTGCCCGTACACGTCGGGCGGGTTCTGCTCGAGGATCCGGTCGTAGAGCCGCTTGTCGTAGCAGAAGCCGAAGCCCTGCTGCTGTAGCGTCCACTCCGTGTCCCAGTAGGCCTCGGCGATCAGCACGGTGTCCGGGTGCCGTGCGCGCAGCTCGGCGATCACGGCTGGCCAGAATTCCTGGTCAGGCCGTCGCCCGGCCCGGCTCCCCCAGGTCTTGGCGAAGATGTCGTTGAACATCAGCATGGCCATGTCGCAGCGGATTCCGTCGCACTGGCCGGCGATGTCTGACAGCGTCTGCGCTGTCGCCGCGCGGGTCGCGGCGGCGAACGCGTTGAGCTGCACGACGTCTGGCCACGGGGGGAAATAAGGATCGCGGCCGTGCGCGAGCACGTGCCCGGCCACCTCCAGCCAGCCCGCCGGATCCGATTTGACGTCGTCGCCGTCCCCCTGGATGAAGAACTCCGGGTGCTCGGTGACCCAGGGATGATCGGGCGCGACGTGGTTGGGCACGTAGTCCAGGATCAGCCGCACGCCACGGGCGGCCAGGGCCCCGCGCGCCGCGGCCAGCCCCGCCGGGCCGCCGAACCGCTCGTCGGCCACGTAGCGGTGCACGCAGTACGGCGATCCGATGATGTCCTGGTCCTGGAGGTCGGGCAGTGCCTCACGGAACGACTCGAGCAGTCCCGCGTTCGCCCGCGCCAGCTCGAGCCCGGCCGGGCTGCGCTCCCAGACGCCCATCAGCCAGACCGCGTCGGCGCCGGCCGGCGTAATGGCGTCCCAGTCGGAATCGGTCACGCTGCCCAGGGTCACCGGCGCTCCAGCCGCCCGCGTCAGCTCGGCCAGCCAGACCGCCGTGTTCACCTCGTAGATCACCGGCTTGTCCGGCCATCCGGTCATCGGGCCACCGCCGTTTCCTCCGCTGCCTGGGCCGCGCTTTCCGCGGCACGGGGAGCCGGGATGTTGCCCGCGCGGATCCCGCTGGCGATCGTGCCGCGGAAGAGCAGCGGAAGCACCCCGATCGTGCCGGTCCAGCCGGTCTGGTGGCTGGCGCCGATGCCGGCGCCGTTGTCGCCGTGGAGGTACTCGTAGAACAGCAGCAGGTCGCGCCAGTGCGGGTCGGTCTGCAAGATCGGCTGGCCGCCGTGGATCGGCCGGCGCCCGTCGGCGTCCCGGCGGAAGGCGCTGACGAGCCGTTCGCTGATCTCGTTCGCCACCTGGTACAGGTTCATCTGCTGGCCCGAGCCCGCCGGGCATTCGACCGTGAACTTGTCGCCGTAGTACTCGTGCAGGTTCAGCAGGCCCCTGATCAGCATGAGGTTGATCGGGGCCCAGACCGGCCCGCGCCAGTTGGAGTTGCCGCCGAACATGCCGGTGTCGGACTCGGCCGGAAGGTAGCCGACGCTGTAGTCCTGCCCGTCCAGGTTCAGCACGTACGGATGCTCGGCGTGCCACTTGGAGATGGCGCGGATGCCGTGCGGTCCGAGGAACTCCTGTTCGTCGAGCATCCGGGCGAGGATCCGGCGCAGGCGTTCCTCGTTGAAGAGGGCGAACACGACCGGGCCGGTCGTGTTCCGCTGCTCGCCGCGGCCGGGCAGTGCGGCGGTCAGCGCCGGGTGACGGTCCAGGGATTCGACGACGCTGTGCACGAGCCCGGGAAAGTCGTTGCGCATCTCGCCGCTGATGACGGTCGCGGCGACCAGCGGCATCAGCCCGACGAGGGACCGCACCTTCAGCGGAATGGAACTGCCGTCCGGCCGTCGCAGCACGTCGTAGAAGAAGCCGTCTTCCTCGTCCCACAGCCCGACCTCCTGCGGGCCGACGTTGTTGGTCGCGGCGGCGATCCAGGCCCAGTTCTCGAGCAGGGACTG
>DASZJE010000133.1:0-3071 GCA_035948445.1 Trebonia sp.
GAGACCTGGGACTTCTTCGGGATCATCTTCGACGGGCATCCCGCGCTCACCAGGATCGAGATGCCCGACGACTGGCAGGGCCACCCTGGGCGCAAGGACTACCCGCTCGGTGGCATCCCGGTCGAGTACCGCGGCACCAAGGTGCCGCCGCCGGATGAAAGAAGGTCCTACTCGTAATGAGCGAGACCACGCATGCGACCCCGGGCGCGACAGATGCCGAGGCCGATGCCACGGAAGGCCGCGTCTACAACGTCGCCGGCGGTGACTGGGACGAACTCGTCACCAATGACGACGAGCGCGGCCAGAACGAGCAGATCGTCGTCAACATGGGCCCGCAGCACCCGTCCACGCACGGCGTCCTGCGGCTGGTCCTCACGCTTGAGGGCGAGACCGTCACCGACATCCGCGCGTCGATCGGCTACCTGCACACGGGCATCGAGAAGAACCTGGAATACCGCACCTGGACGCAGGGCACCACGTTCGTCACCCGGGCCGACTACCTGACGCCGATATTCAACGAGACGGCGTTCTGCCTGTCCGTCGAGCGGCTGCTCGGCATCGAGGACAAGCTGCCCGAGCGGGCCAAGCTGATCCGGGTGCTGCTGCTTGAGCTGAACCGGATCGCCTCCCACCTCGGCGGGATCGGCCCGTTCGGACTTGAGCTCGGGGCGACAACGATCTTCCTGCAGGGCGTCAGGATGCGGGAGAACGTCCTTGACCTGTTCGAGCTGATCACCGGACTGCGGATGAACCACGCGTTCATCCGCCCCGGCGGCGTCGCGCAGGACCTCCCGGCCGGCGGGATCGAGGCGGTCCGCGACTTCCTGCGCAAGGCGCCGGGATGGATCCACGACCTGCGCACGCTGATCGACGCCAACCCGGTGTTCAAGGCAAGGACCCAGGGCATCGCCTACCTCGACCTCGAAGGGTGCATGGCCCTCAGCGTGACCGGGCCGATCCTCCGCGCTACGGGGCTGCCATGGGACCTGCGGAAGTCGCAGCCTTACCTGGATTACGAGACCTACGAGTTCGACGTACCGACCGTCGACACCTGCGACGCCTACGGCCGCTACCTCGTCCGGATGGACGAGATGGAAGAGTCGATGCGCATCATCGGGCAGTGCCTGGACCGGCTGGCGGACCGCGCGAGCGTGCCGAACGACCCGTGGCTGATCCAGGACGCGAAGATCGGCTGGCCCGCGAGGCTGTCACTCGGTCCCGACGGCCTCGGCCCGTCGCCCGAGCACATCGCGCACATCATGGGCCAGTCCATGGAGGCGCTCATCCATCACTTCAAGCTGGTGACCGAGGGTTTCCGGGTGCCGGCGGGCCAGGCCTACGTGCCGATCGAGTCGCCCAAGGGCGAGCTCGGCTGCCATGTCGTCAGCGACGGCGGCACACGGCCGTACCGCGCGCACCTGCGCGACCCCTCGTTCCACCACTTGCAGGCCGTCTCCCTGATGTGCGAAGGCGGCAACCTTGCGGACGTGATCCCTGCGATCGCGTCGATCGACCCGGTGATTGGAGGGGTTGACCGGTAATGCCGTTCAGTGAGGACACGCTGACCCGGCTGAAGGCGGACGCCGCGGAGATCACCGGAAGGTACCCGCGGGCGCGGTCCGCGCTGCTGCCGTTGCTTTACCTGGTGCAGGCGGAGGAGGGATACGTCTCCAACGAGGGCATGGCCTTCTGCGCCGAAGTGCTCGGCATCACGCAGACCGAGGTGCGCGGGGTCGCGACCTTCTACACGATGTACAAGCACGAGCCCGCCGCCGAGTACCAGATGGGGGTCTGTACCAACACGACCTGCGCGATCATGGGCGGCGACCAGATCTACGCCGAGCTCGCCGAGCACATAGGCGGCGGCAAGCCGCACGGGGACGGTCACCACGACGTCAAGTCCCCCGACGGCAAGGTCGCGGTCGAGCGCCTTGAGTGCAACGCCGCCTGCGACTACGCCCCCGTGGTGATGGTCAACTGGGAGTTCTTCGACAACCAGACGCCGCAGTCGGCGAAAAAGCTGGCCGACGACCTGCGGGCGGGCGAGAACGTGACGCCGACCCGCGGCCCGAACCGGCTGTGCACCTGGAAGCAGGCCAACCGGATCCTCGCCGGGTTCGGCGACGGCCAGGCGGCCGAGGGGCCGTCGGCCGGGCCGGCCAGCCTCGTCGGCCTGGAGCTGGCCAAGGAACGCGGATGGAAGGCCCCAGAACCCTCATGACCGACACCCTGACCCCGGTCCTCACCGCGAACTGGGACCAGCCCGACTCGTTCACGATCGAGGGCTACCGCCGGTTCGGCGGCTACAAGGCGCTGCCCAAGGCCCTCGCGATGGAACCGGACGACGTGATCGCCACGGTGAAGGACGCCGTGCTGCGCGGCCGTGGCGGCGCGGGCTTCCCGACCGGCATGAAGTGGTCCTTCATCCCGCAGAACGACGGCAAGCCGCACTACCTGACGGTCAACGCCGACGAGTCCGAGCCGGGCACGTGCAAGGACATCCCGCTGATGATGGCCAACCCGCACGTGCTCATCGAGGGCATCATCATCACCTGCTACGCCATCAGGGCGAGCCACGCGTTCATCTACGTGCGCGGCGAGGTGCTGCACGTCATCAGGCGGCTCCAGTACGCCGTCGCCCAGGCGTACGAGGCGGGCTACCTCGGCGAGAACATCCTCGGCAGCGGCTTCGACCTCAAGCTGGTGGTGCACGCCGGGGCGGGCGCCTACATCTGCGGCGAGGAGACCGCGCTGCTGACCTCACTGGA
Organism: Trebonia sp.; assembly: GCA_035948445.1. Lineage (GTDB taxonomy): Bacteria > Actinomycetota > Actinomycetes > Streptosporangiales > Streptosporangiaceae > Trebonia. The sequence continues at coordinate 2,769 of DASZJE010000133.1, forward strand.
GGGATACCGCGGCCTGCCGAGGAACCGGCCGCCGTTCCCCGCGGTGGAGGGCCTGTACGCCAGCCCGACCGTCATCAACAACGTCGAGTCCATCGCCAGCGTCCCGTCGATCATCGGCAACGGCTCGAACTGGTTCGCCGGGCTCGGCACCGCGAAGTCCAACGGCTTCGGCATCTTCTCTCTCTCCGGTCACGTGAAGACCCCGGGGCAGTACGAGGCGCCGCTCGGGATCACGCTGCGAGAGCTGATCGACCTTTCTGGCGGCATGCTCCGGCCCGGTCACCCGCTCAAGTTCTGGACGCC
>DASZJE010000134.1:0-5929 GCA_035948445.1 Trebonia sp.
CGGCCTCGCCCGGGGCGCGGCATCGGCCGCGCACACCGTCACCGTTCACCTCGCGGCCCCCGTCACGCTCAGCGCCATCGGCCTCGCCGTCCTGCTCGCGATCGCTGGCGGGCTGATCGCGGGGATCCTCGGTGGCTGGCGGGCGGTCCGGCTTCGCCCGGCGGCGGCGTTGTCACGGGTCGACTGAGTCACCAGTGTCGTTCGGGAGAAAAGGGGTTTGAAATGTACAAGCTCAACGGCGTGACGAGGGACTACCCGAAGGGGCGCGGCGTCGTGCACGCGCTGGCCGGGGTGGACCTCGTCATCGAGGACGGGGAATGGCTCGCGATCCAGGGGCCGACCGGGCACGGGAAGAGCACGCTGCTGCAGATTCTCGGCGGGCTGGACAAGCCGACTTCCGGGAGCGTCGAATTCGACGGGAAGGACCTGGCGAGGCTGGGGGAGAGCCAGCTCACGAACGTCAGGGCCTCGTCGATCGGGTTCATCTTCCAGACGTTCAACCTGATCCCGACACTGTCGGCGCAGGAGAACGTGGAAACGGCGCTCGTGCCGCTGGGCGTGCCGACGGCGCGGCGACGGGAACGGGCGCGCCAGGCGCTGGCCGACGTGGGGCTGGAGGAGCGGGCCGGGCACTTGCCGTCGGAACTTTCCGGCGGTCAGCAGCAGCGCGTGGGGGTCGCGCGGGCCCTGGTGAAGGAGCCTTCCGTGCTCCTCGGCGACGAGCCGACAGGGAACCTCGACGAGGGCACGCGGGACGACATCATGGCGCTGCTCGAACGGCTATGGCGGGAACGCGGCCTGACGCTGGTGATCGTGACCCACGACAGTTCCGTCGCGCGACGGGCGCAGAAGATAGGCCGCATGCAGAACGGGCGGTTGAACGTCCGAGTTACCGCCTGACGGGCGTGCGATCGTAATTTCGGTGGTTCTAGCCCACCGAAATTACGATCAAACGCGGGGGCCGGTTGGCGGGATTAGCTGACTTCCCACGTGTCGTTGCCGGCGATGAGCGAAGCGAGGTCGCCCTTGCCGCCCGCTTGTGCGGCCTCTAGCTGGGCGGCCATCGCCTGGTCGTACGGCGTGCGGTCGGCCGAGCGGAAGACGCCGATCGGGGTGTGCGCGAAGTCGCCGCTGTCCAGCCGGGACAGGGCGAACGCGTACGACGGGTCCTCGCGGGTCGCGTCGTGCACGACCAGTTCGGACTCGGGCACGGAAGCGGCTTCAACCGCCGTCAGCGCGCCGTACGGGCCGTAGGTGAGGCCCATCGAGCCGTCCGGACCGAACCTGACCTGCTCGCCGTGGGCGAGGCGGATGAGGCCGGGGGCCTTCGGCTGCTTGACAGGGGCGAACGCGTCATCGTTGAAGATGGGGCAGTTCTGGAAGATCTCGATGAACGCCGAACCGGGATGGTCGGCCGCCGCCCGCAGCACCGACTGGAGGTGCTTGCGGTCGGAGTCCACCGAACGCGCCACGAACGACGCTTCGGCACCCAGCGCCAGCGACACCGGGTTGAACGGGTGGTCCAGCGACCCGTACGGGGTCGACTTCGTGACCTTGCCCTGCTCCGACGTCGGCGAGTACTGGCCCTTGGTGAGGCCGTAGATCCGGTTGTTGAACAGCAGGATCTTGATATTCACGTTGCGGCGCAGCGAGTGGATCAGGTGGTTGCCGCCGATCGACAATGCGTCGCCGTCACCGGTGATGACCCATACCGACAGGTCAGGGCGCGAGGCCGCGAGGCCGGTCGCGATCGCGGGCGCGCGACCGTGGATCGAGTGGAACCCGTAGGAGTCCACGTAGTACGGCAGCCGCGAGGAGCAGCCGATGCCGGAGATCACGACGACGTTCTCGCGAGGCACCTCGAGCTCGGGCAGGAACGACTGGAAGGCGGCGAGGATCGCGTAGTCACCGCAGCCCGGGCACCAGCGCACTTCCTGGTCGGACTTGAAGTCCTTGGCGGACAGGCCCGCCTTGTGGGGGACGAGGGTTAGAGAGCGGAGCCGCGGAGCTTCGGTGGCCTCACTCATGGGAGATCACTTCCTCGATTGCCTCAGCGAGTTCCGCGGCGCGGAACGGCAGGCCGCGCACGCGGTTAAAGGAGATCACGTCGACCAGGAACTTGCCGCGCAGCAGCAGGGCGAGTTGGCCGAGGTTGATCTCGGGAACCAGGACTTTGTCGTAGCGGTGCAGCACCTCGCCCAGGTTCGACGGGAACGGGTTCAGGTGCCGCAGGTGCGCCTGCGCGACGGACTGCCCGGTGCGGCGGACGCGGCGGACCGCGGCACCGATCGAGCCGTAGGTGGAGCCCCACCCGAGCACAAGCACCTTCGCGTCACCGTCGGGGTCCTCTACCTGCAGCGGCGGGATCGAGGCGGCGATGCCGTCGATCTTGGCCTGGCGGGTGCGCACCATGAGGTCGTGGTTGTCCGGGTCATAGGAGATAGACCCGATGCCGTCGGCCTTCTCGATGCCGCCGATGCGGTGCTCGAGACCCGGCGTGCCCGGAACCGCCCACGGGCGGGCCAGCGTCACCGGGTCACGGCGGAACGGCTGGAAGCCGTCGCCGTTGTCGGCCGGGTTGGGGGCCGTGGTGAAGGCGAACTGCGTCGACAAATCCGGCAAAGACGAAATTTCAGGTATCTGCCATGGTTCGGACCCGTTCGCCAGGTACCCGTCGGACAGCAAGATCACTGGCGTCCGGTACGTGACCGCGATCCGGGCCGCCTCGATCGCGGCGTAGAAGCAGTCCGACGGCGACGCGGCGGCGACGACCGGCACCGGCGACTCGCCGTTGCGCCCGTAGATCGCCATCAGCAAGTCGGCCTGCTCCGTCTTGGTCGGCATGCCCGTAGAGGGGCCCGCGCGCTGCACGTCCACGACGATCAGCGGCAGTTCGACCGAGACGGCCAGTCCCACGGTCTCCGCCTTCAGCGCCATGCCAGGGCCGGAGGTCGTGGTGATGGCCAGCGACCCGCCGAACGAAGCGCCCAGCGCCGACCCGACCGCCGAGATCTCGTCTTCCGCCTGGAACGTCCTGACGCCGAACTTCTTGTGCTTGGCAAGTTCGTGCAGCACGTCGGAGGCCGGAGTGATCGGGTAGGAGCCGAGGAACAACGGCAGCTTCGCCAGTTGGCCCGCAGCGATCAGGCCGTAGGACAGGGCGGTGTTGCCCGTGATGTTCCGGTACCTGCCGGGCGCGATCGGGGCGGGCTTCACCTCGTAGCGCACCGAGAAGTCCTCGGTCGTCTCGCCGTAGTTCCAGCCGGCCTGGAAGGCGGTTACGTTCGCCTTGTAGATCTCCGGCTTCTTGCCGAACTTCTGCTCGAGGAAGTTCAGCGTGCCCTCGGACGGCCGGCCGTACAGCCAGGACAGCAGGCCGAGAGCGAACATGTTCTTGGCTCGCTCGGCGTCCTTGCGCGTGAGGTCAAGGTCCTCGAGGGCCTTGACGGTCAGCGAGGTCAGCGGAACGGGATGCAGGCTGTAGGCCTCCAGCGACCCGTCTTCGAGCGGGTTCTTGTCGTACCCCACCTTGGACAGGTTGCGCTTGGTGAACTCGTCGGTGTTGACGATGAGGTCGGCCCCGCGCGGAAGGTCTTTCAGGTTCGCCTTCAGCGCCGCCGGGTTCATCGCCACGAGGACGTCCGGCGCATCACCGGGAGTGAGGATGTCGTGATCCGCGAAGTGCAGCTGGAAGCTGCTCACGCCGGGCAAGGTGCCGGCGGGGGCGCGGATCTCGGCGGGGAAGTTAGGGAGAGTGGACAGGTCGTTGCCGAAGACCGCGGTCTCCTGCGTGAACCTGTCTCCAGTGAGTTGCATGCCGTCACCGGAATCTCCCGCGAATCGGATGATTACGTGGTCGAGCTCCTGGACCTGCTTGGTCACAGCGTGAAGCCTCCTCCGCACACGCTTAGGCCGGGCGCCCTTGTGCAGCACCCCGTCCTACGGGGCGGGGGCGTGATTATAGGACACCACTGATTGTATGTCCGGCGGGTAGCACTTGACCCTTCACGAGGCCATCCTCTGTGTGGCACTCGCCACGTTACGGCGACCTCTGCGCATTGCCGCAAGGGATTCCTGACGTTAGGTTTAGAGGAAGCCGTGCCGCGGTGGAACGTCTACCGCCCAGTCGACGTTCACGAGCTAGCCGTGGTTCCGCATTCCGCGGGCCTATGAGCGCGAGCCGCGGTTGACGCGTGAGGAGGATCGCAGTCGTGGGCGGCTACGGAGTACGGACGCTGGCCCTGATCGGCCTGCTGTGCGGGTTCGCCGCCTTGACAGGCTTCCTGCTGCTCGGGCTCCTCGGTCTGTCCGTCGCTACCGCGCTCATCTTCGCCGTCGGCTGGCTTGTCTATCTTTCTTCCGAACGGACTGTGCTGACTGCCCTGCACGCCCGACCTGTGAGCGAGGTGGAGAATCCCGCGCTCTACCGACTTGTCCGGGACCTGTGCCGGGACGCCCGGCTATCGGTGCCGCGGATGTACGTCTCGCCCGCGATGCAGCCGAACGTCCTGACGGTCGGCTGCAGTGCCCGTTCCGCCGCCGTGTGCTGCACCGAAGGCCTGCTCCGGATGCTGAACCCCGGTGAGCTGCGCGCCGTCTTGGCGCACGAACTCGCGCACGTGTCACGGCGGGACACCCTCGTCTCGTCGTGGTCCGCCGGCCTGGCGTCGCTGGTGGCGTTCTTGCCGGTGCCGCTGGCGGCGCTGCTGGTACAGGTCACGACGCCTTCGGCGCGGGAGTACCAGGCGGACTTCGACGGCGCGATGCTGGCGGGCGACCCGATGGCGCTGGCGAGCGCGCTGCGGAAGATCGAGGTGTCGGCCGCCGAACTGCCGCTGCCGGCGCGCGGCTTGCTCGCCGCGGCCGGTCACCTGATGATCGCCCACCCGTTCTCGCTGCGCGGACTGGGCCGCCTGTTCCGCACTCACCCCCCGACAGGTGAACGGGTCCGCCGCCTGGAATCCCTGGCCGGTTACCGTCCCTGCGGGTTACTGACGTCTGGCTTGTTGGCGTCGTCGGGCCTGTGGGCGGGGTCCGGCCTGTGGGTGGCGTCGGGCCCGTGGGCGGCGTCTGGCTCGTTGGCGCAACCGCACCAAAAGAGTCGGTGCGCTTGCGCAACCGCACCAAAGGCGGGCCTGGTCACCTGTAGTTGACGAACTGGATCGCGAAGTCGAAGTCCTTGCCCTTGAGCAGGCTGATGACCGACTGCAGGTCGTCCCTGCTCTTGGACGAGACTCGGAGCTCCTCACCCTGGACCTGGGCCTTGACACCCTTCGGGCCTTCGTCGCGGATGATCTTGGAGACCTTCTTCGCGTTCTCCTGGGAAATGCCCTCCTTCAGGGAGATGGAGATGCGGTACTCCTTGCCCGACGCCTTCGGCTCGGCCGTGTCCAGGTGCTTGAGGGACACCCCCCGCTTGACCAGTTTCTCCTTGAAGACGTCGAGGACGGCTTTCGCGCGCTCCTCGCTGTTGGCGCGGATCTCCACGCCGTTCTCGCCCGACCAGGCGACGGACGCGCCGACGCCGCGGAAGTCGAACCGTGTGCTGATCTCCTTGGCCGCCTGGTTCAGCGCGTTGTCGGCTTCCTGGCGGTCGATCTTGCTGACTATGTCGAAGCTGGACTCGCTAGGCATGAAGGACAGGTTAGACGGGTAAGGTGGCCGTCGTCACGCCGGATAGGCTTCACCGATCACGACTCCACGTCGCAAGAGGTCCTGTCGTCCGCTATTCTTCTCTCTGCCGCCGTGATGCGGTGGCGCAAGGCAGGTTGCCCGAGTGGCCAAAGGGAGCGGTCTGTAAAACCGTCGGCTCAGCCTACGATGGTTCGAACCCATCACCTGCCACACCAGCGAAAACGGCCCCGTGACCAGCACAGATGAGGTCACGGGGCTGTCGTGTTCCTGTCCGGCCGCGTCCGGCGGAAACCGG
>DASZJE010000135.1:0-1709 GCA_035948445.1 Trebonia sp.
ATGGCGCTGGCGCCGACGGCGTGGTAGATGCCCGAGCCGGTGTTGAGGGCGTAGCGCACCACGTCGTCGGGGCTGGAGACAGCAGGCCCGGGGAAGTCCTCGCCGGCAACGTAGTCGGCCAGCGGGCCCTTGGCGAATACCGCGCGGGCGACGCCGAGCACCGGTGCGGTGGCCTTGCGGTCGGCCTCGTGTTCGAGGAAATGCGCATCGATCACGGGCGGGTTCTCCGGCTGCGGGCCGCCGAGGTGGACCGAGCTGGTCGTGGTGGGGCGCATCTGGTAACCCACGAACATGACGCCGGAATGCCTGGCCAGCTTCAGGCCCCCGCCGCCGGGGTCGAGCGCCATCGGCACGAACAGGCCTTGGATGTCGGGGCGGTCCAGGTCGGGTGAGGACTTGAACTGGCAGACCAAGTCGAAACCGCTCGTGGCGATGGGCCCGCTGCGGGTGAACAGGTACTTGAACCCCTCCCACGCATCTTTGGGCAGGGTGTTGAGCTGCTGGGTGGGACCGACGTTCCCCTTGACCCGGACTTGCATACTCACCATGCGCTGCTCGATGACCCCCTCCCCGACGTTGGGGCTTTCGACCCGCACGTCCACGCCGGCCCGGCGCAAGACCTCGGGACGGCCAATGCCGGAGCGCTCGAGCAGCAGCGGGGTCTCCACCGTGCCAGTACTGAGGATCACCTCCTTGCGGGCGCGGTAGTCCACCGCCCGCCCGCCCGTCATGGCACGCACGCCGGCCACGCGGCTGCCGTCGAACAGCAGGTAGCCGGCCCGGGTCCGGGTGGCCACGGTGAGGTTACGGCGCCGGCGGACCGGGCGCACGAACGCGCTGTAGGCGCTCGTACGTACGCCGTGCCTGATGGTCGACGGGGAGAACCCGACGCGCTCGCTGTCGTGCGCGTTGACATCGGCGACGTGCTCCCAGCCCATGTCCTGGGCGGAGGCGAGAACAGCCTGGACGAGCTCGTCGTCCTCTTCGACCACCGACACCCCGAGCGGGCCCCCGGCGCCGCGCATGTCCGCGGCGCCGAGATTATGGTCTTCCATCGCCCGGTAGGCAGACAGCGCGCGCTGCCAGGTCCATCCGGGGTTGCCGCGTGCGGCCAGGCCGTCCCAGTCGGCCGCCGCGCCACGCATCCACATCATCCCGTTGACGACGGTCGAACCGCCCAGGCCCTTGCCGCGCGTCCAATCCTCGACCTTGCGATCGGGACCGATCGGCCGCGTCGAGTAGCGGTAGGTGTAGCGCTGCCGCCGGAGAGTGAAATAGAACCCCTTCGGAACGTAGAGCATGGGGTTTGTATCACGGCCGCCGTACTCCAGCAACAGCACCTGGTTCTCGGGGTCCGCAGACAGCCGATCGGCTAGCACACAGCCGGCCGCCCCGGCGCCCACGATGACGTAGTCGAAATCGACCATCACAATCCCTCTTCCCTGTTCAAGATCATTCCTCACCCGCGCATATGCGATGCGGGGAGGCCGTCCCTGACTGCCAACCTCGGGCCGGGAAGGCGAGCAGGCTTCGTCCGATTCGCGTGATTTCGCCTATCGGGAAGCATCGCAGCAGAACAGGGCGAGCCCCGCCCGCATGGTTTCGTCCTGTGCTGGCGCGCGGACTTGACACCGCGGACGACCGTGGCTAGCGACCTTAGGCCGTGCACCGCCTACCTGATGGGCTGCCGTGCCGTCGCGGAGAAGATC
>DASZJE010000136.1:0-3403 GCA_035948445.1 Trebonia sp.
GACTGGGTCAGCTCGTAGGCGTCATAGGCCGCCCCCGCCGCCGTGGAGTTGTAGAACCCCCACAGCTTCAGGTGCGCCTCCGACACCGTCGCGTCGGCGGGAACCCCGGCGCTGGACATGGACGGGAAGGAGAATACCGACCGGGTCGTGCCGTAGGCGGAGGAATCGTCGCCCACCGACAGCCACGGCTGCCCCGTCAGGTGCTGCTCGTTCGACGCCGGCGCCGCCGATGAGAGGGTGGTGGCGCCGGAGGCGTTGATGATCTGCTCCGTGGACCCGGCGGTGGGCAGCCGCACCAGCTGCGTCGGGCCCGGGATGATGGTGCCGTTCTCGGTCTTCACCGCGACCATGTAGTAGTAGGCGTTGCCCAGCCCGCCCGGCGGAGTCGGGGTCGCCGTCGTGTCGGTGAACGACGTCGACGTCGACGGCACCGGGGCGACCAGGGTGTTCGCGGCCGGGGCGAACGCCTGGAACACGCTGCGGTGCACCTGGTACTCCGCGATGTCCATGCCCGGGTCATCGGGGGGATTCACGTACGAACTCCACGACAGGGCCGCGCCCGTCGCGTGGATGGTGGTGACCGGGTTCAGGGTCACGCCCGGCGTCCCGTAATTGACGACCAGCTGCGGGTAGGTGGCGGTCTCCCCGTTGTAGTAGTTCCCGGACCCCTCGAACCGCGGCCCGCCCTGGTTCAGCGTCGACTCGCTTTCCTCCTTGACCACGAACCCGTCGTTCGCGCTGGCCCCGTCCACCCACGACTGCACGATGTTGCGGACCGGCAGCGTGTCCCACACGTCCTGCACGGCAGGGTTGACGGTCGCCCGGGAGTAGGCGAAGAGGATCTCATCGGCCTCCACCCGGGTGGAGGCGGTCGCGGGGCCGTCGCCGGCCACCACCTTCCCCGCGGTCCCGGCGGCGAACGGCTCCTGCGCGATCACCGACCACTGCCCGCCGGTCCCGGTCTGCTCGTCGACGGTCTTGCTCGCCGACCCGCCGCTGTAGTCCACCGTGTACGGCGCATCCGGTGCGGCAGCCGAATCCGGCGCGTAATGCACGCTGACCCAGTAGTCGCCGGACTCGGTGATCTGCGGCACCCAGGTGAACGTGTCCCCGGCCGTGGTGTCCTGGTTGTACCGGTACTCGCCGTTGATCGCGTTGCTGTCGGCCTGCGTCGCCCACGTGCCGGACGCCGAGGTGTCCGCGGTGTCCGAGTCGTCGACGTCCACCTCGTCCTGCCCCAGCGTGCCGACGTTGCCGCTGGCGTTGCTCCAGTCCGCGGTCGACGCGCTCCACGCCGACGTCGCCTCGTCCGCCTCGATCGTCTCCGCGCCCGACGCGGCGCCGAACCACTGGTCGGTGTACAGCCGCAGGTCCGCCGAGCTGATCGGGGTGCCGGACGGGATCGACGACAGCGGGAACGACAGCAGCGACCGCACCGCCCCGCCCGCCGTCGTGCCCACCGACAGCCGCCAGATCGAGTCGTAATTCGTCGTCGGCGTGTCCTGCTCGATCATCGTGTTCTGCGCATCCGCGGGGGTCGGCGCGATCTCGATCGTCGGATCGACCACCACCGGGTACTTCCGCGCCGGGGCGGCCAGCCAGCCCGCGTCCGGGGCGACCGACAGCGTCAGCGTGCCGGTTTCCGCGTCCCGCGCGACATGCTGGGCGACCTTCGGGCTCCACGCGAACCCGTACGGCGACGACGCGTCCTTGCGGGCATCGGTCATGAACGGCGCCGGCAGCGTCAGCACCGGCATCGCGCCCCTCGACAAGGTGACCGACCCGTTCTCCTGCGGCTGCGCTGTCAGGCCCCCGCCCGCCCGCACCGCGAAACGCAGCGACGACACGGACCTCGCGGCTGCCGGGGACGCCAGGCTGATCCGCTCCACCAGCGACTGCGGAGTCACCGTGTACGACAGCGACACGCCCGGCGACACCGCGTACGTCACCGTGCTGCCGTCGGCCTTCGGGGCCATGACATGCGCGCCGGCCAGGCCGATGCTCACCCAGCCGCCGCCCGGCGCGTCGAACCGCACCAGCTGCGATCCCGACGAGCCGAAATACGACCCGAACGTGTTCGTCACATTCTGATAGGCGAACCCCGGCTTCGAAGAACGCCGCACCGACACGTCGATCGGCGCCCACTGCCCGGAGGAAGTCTCGTAATTGACGGGGCCGCCGGAGATCACCGCCTGCCGCGTCCCGTCCGACATCTCGTAAGTGCTGCTGTACTCGGTTCGTTCCGACGTCAGCTCCCGCACCCGCCGCGCCGGCGCCGCCTTCACCTGCCGCACCTGATGTGCCGGATACGCGATCGCCGCGGCCGTCCCGGCCACCGCGTGCGACGACGGCGCGGACGAGCCGCCGAACCAGCCCCGCGGATCCCACCACGGCAGCGAATGCACCGACCCGGACGACCCCGCCGCCTGCACCGCCAGCCCGGAAGAACCCGAACCCCCCGGCGGCGACGCCAGCAACGCCGGCAAACCCCCCGCCAGCAGCGCCAGCACGGCAACAAGAACGAGCGGGCCAAACCAGCGGACACTCCGGGAAGCCCCGTTCCGGCTCACGCACCCTCCCCGGGCAGCAGGCGACAAGACAGGGAGAAATCGCTCCCGCCGGACCTTCTTAATCAGAAACCGACACCTGAGTACCCGGATAAATACTCATTTTCGTTAGGTATTTGATGCAAAATATGGATGCTCCGCATGCTCGCGGCCGGCACCGCGAGCAGAGAAGCGGCCACAGCCCTGCGGTTGAGCAAGCACCCGTCGACGTCACATCGCGTCGATGCTGCGCAAGGCCCGCGTGCGCAATCACGTGGAACTGCTCGCCGTCGTCGCACACGGGATCATCGACCTGCCGGGCGGCGCACCGCACTGGACCGGGCGTTCCTGCCTGCTCGCGCGAGACCCGGCGGTGCCCGCATGATCGTCAGGCGATGAGACGCAATCGGTCTACCGTGGTGGTCCCGGCGGGCGAGGTTTCCCGGGCGCTGCCCGGCGCCGTCAGCGACACGTCTTCGACCACCGGCCACGCCGACGCGAGCAGCCCGCACAGGCACGGTAGGCAGCTTCGTCTCCGCGGGGCAAGTGAGACCGGATGACTGTCGAGCAGGAACCGCACCAGGGTGGATCCCGGCCGTCCCGCGCACAGCACGAAAAACGGGATCCTCACACGAGGCCGCGCTCTCAGGCCTTCGGCCGACCCGTGCTCCGCCGACAGTCTAGAGGCGAACTAGCCGCGCGAGCCGCCCGTCGCTACCGGGCGGGACGGGTCGGTGATCCACTCCGACCAGGAGCCGGCATAGAGGGCAGCGGGAACGCCGGCCACGGCCAGCGCGAGCACCTCGTGGGCGGCGGTCACTCCCGAGCCGCAGTACACCCCGACCGCCGGCCGGTCA
>DASZJE010000137.1:0-1865 GCA_035948445.1 Trebonia sp.
CGCCGTCGTGATCAGGGCGCTCGCGGTCACGGTGTCGAACCGGGCGTCGGCGGGGGTGTACGAGGACAGGTCGGGACCGGTGCTCGCCGAACTGCTGCGTTCGGCGGGCTGCACGGTGGACGGCCCGCTGGTCATCGGGGACGGCGAGCCGGTCGAGGCGGCGCTGCGCGAGGCGCTGGCCGCGGGCTACGACGTCGTCGTCACCACCGGCGGGACCGGGCTCACCCCCGGCGACCTCACCCCGGAGATGACCAGGCGCGTGGTCGAGCGGGAGATCCCGGGGATCGCCGAGTCGCTGCGCTCGGCCGGGGCCGCGGCTGGAGTCCCGTCCGCGATCTTGTCCCGTGGCGTGGCGGGGGTCGCGGGCCGTACCCTGATCGTTAACCTGCCCGGCTCAAGCGGCGGTGTCCGCGACGGGATGGCCGTGCTGGCGCCCGTGCTCGGGCACGCCGTCTCGCAGATCAACGGCGGCGACCACGTCCGAGCGGACTCCGGTGCGAAACGCTTAGCTGGGATTGCGTAGCGTCAGCAGCGCTACAGGGGAATGATGGGAACGTGGGACGCATGCGAGGCTGGCCGGTCACCCTCACCGAGCCTCATCTGCTCGACCAGCCGGTAGAGCTGCGCCCCGTGCGGGTGAGCGACGCCCGCATGTGGCGCGAGATCCGGGTCAGGAACGCACCGTGGCTGCGCCCGTGGGAGCCGACCAACCCGGAAACGCCGCTGTACCGGTCGAGCCTTGGGCCGTACATCGCCATGGTCCGGGCGATGCGCAGGGAAGCGCGGCAGGGGCAGGCGATCCCTTGGGTGGTGACGTTCGGCGGGGAGTTCGTCGGGCAGTTGACGATCGGGTCAATCACCTGGGGTTCGGCCCGGTCGGGGCAGGTCGGTTACTGGATCGACGAGGCGTACGCCGGCCGCGGCATCATCCCCACCACGCTGGCCATGGCCGTCGACCACTGCTTCGGGGTCGTCGGCCTGCATCGGCTCGAGGCGTCGATCCGGCCGGAAAACCACGCCTCGCGGCGGGTGGTGGAGAAGCTCGGGTTCCGCGAGGAAGGCATCCGGGTGCGGCAGTTGCACATCAACGGAGCCTGGCGCGACCACGTGTGTTACGCGCTGACCGCCGAGGAGATGCCGCAGGGGCTGATGGACAGGTGGCGGAGCATCCTGCTCGCGTCTCGGTCCAATGCGGGGTGAGGTTGTCTTGGGACCAATGTTGCGACACACCGTTCGGGGTGCTCGGTTAAGCCGTCTTCAGCTATTACTTTGCGTCACGTGGGGATGCTCCGCTTTAGCAGTGTGCCCGCACCCGAGGCCCGTGGAATCCGCCGCCGGGCCGCCCGGCGCCCGCCACGCCGAGGGGAGGACCGTTGAGCAGCGCGATTCTGTATGTCGCCATCGTCGCCATCTGGGCTGGCGTGCTCATTCCCCGGTGGCTCCGCCGGGATTCCTCCGCTGGCTCGGTTGAGGATCTCACCACGGCGGAACCGGACGCGGCGGCCGAGGAGCCCGCCCCCCGGTCGCGGCGGCAGGATCCTGCTCCGGCGACCCGGCGTGAGAAGCGTGCGGAAACCCGGGCCGAGGTGCGTGCGGAAACCCGGGCCGAGGTGCGTGCGGAAACCCGGGCCGAGGTGCGTGCGGAAGCCCGGGCCGAGGTGCCGGGGGCTCGGCGCGAGGCCCGGGGCGGGGCGCGTGAGGAGGAGCACAGGCGGGTCCTGGCCGCGCGCCGACGGCTGCTCGGCATGCTCGTGATCCTGGTCATCGGATCGGGTGCCCTCGCCTTTACCAAGCTGGCGGCCTGGTGGGTGGTCGTGCCGCCGACGTTCATGCTGCTTGGCTACGTGGCCCTGCTCAGGGAGGCG
>DASZJE010000138.1:0-15084 GCA_035948445.1 Trebonia sp.
GTGGAGCTAAGGGGATTCGAACCCCTGACCTTCTGCATGCCATGCAGACGCGCTACCAGCTGCGCCATAGCCCCGCACGCTTCGCGGAACCGAAGTCCCGCGAACCGAACGTGGATAGCTTACAGCCTTCAGCCCCATGCGGCGTACTCGTAGCCTGGGTCCCGTGAGCACCGACCCTCGCCTCGCGACCCCGTCCGGCAAGCCCCGCGCTCGCGCCCTCGGCCTGAAGTACCGTGGCACCCCCGGCCAGTACAACGCCATCACCGACGTGCCGGGTGTCGAGGTCGGGTACGAAACGCTGATCAAGGGCGATAACGTGCGCACCGGCGTCACCGCCATCCACCCGCGCGGCAAGGACGATCGCGGCGATCCGGTCGCCGCCGGGTTCCACAGCCTGAACGGCAACGGCGAGATGACCGGCGTCGCGTGGATCGAGGAGTCCGGCACGTTCCAGGGCCCGATCGCGATCACCAACACGCACGCGGTCGGCGTCGCGCACGCGGGCATCATCGCCTGGGCCAACAAGCACGCCACCAAGAACACCGAGTTCTGGCTGCTCCCCGTCGCCGCCGAGACATGGGACGGCTACCTCAACGACATCAACGGCCACCACGTCACCGAAGAAACCGTCGTTAATGCCCTCGAATCATCCGAAACCGGCCCAATAGAGGAAGGCTCGGTCGGCGGCGGCACCGGCATGAACTGTTACCAGTTCAAGGGCGGCAACGGCACCGCGTCCCGCGTCGTCGAGTACGGCGGCACCCCGTATACGGTCGGTGTCTTCCTCCAGGCGAACTTCGGCCGCCGCCGTGACCTCACGCTGACCGGCATTTACCTAGGCGAAGAGCTCAAAGACGACAACCCCTTGGCCGAACGATCCCCGCTGAATCCTCCGCCCCCCGGAGCCGGCTCGGTCATCGCCGTGGTTGCCACTGACGCGCCGCTGTTCCCGAGCCAGTGCAAGGCCATGGCACGGCGGGTAACCCTGGGTCTCGCCCGCACAGGGACGACGGGTTCACACTTCTCCGGGGACCTGTTCCTGGCGTTCTCCACCGCGAATCCCGGCGGGTTCACGGCCGGCGACCCGGACGTCCGTCGTGCCGCGGAAGGGCGGTACGACACCCTCACGTTCATCCCGTGGGGCTTCCTCGACCCCTTCTTCGAGGCCGTCGTCGAGGCCACCGAAGAAGCCGTGGCCAACGCCCTCACCGCCAACGACGACATGACCGGCCGTGACGGCCACCGCTCACCGGCGCTGCCCCGGGACCGGGTGGCGGAGATAATCGCCCGGCAGCCAATTCGTTGACATCTATCTATAATTACGTCTACGGTCGTTCACCTGGCGTCTATCCCGCGATGGGGGTAAGAGAACATGTTGCACTCATCGGCGGTATCGCGTCCTCCCTGGGCAAATGTTCTGTCCGGGCTGTCAGGCGGACCTGACAGGAAGTCCCCCGTCGAGATCGTCGCGACCGCGTCCTCGATGCTCACGCACAGCCCCTACGCCGGCGCCTGCGGCATCCGCGCCAGCAAGTTCGGCCGCTGGACCGACGGCGTGACCGCGATGCGCGCCGACCGCGTGGCGTTCGCCGCCTACTGGGAGGCGCATAACCAGAAGGTTCTCGCCGACCTCGCGAGGGACCCCGGTCCGCTGTGGGTGGCGCTCGGCGACTCCACCGCCCAGGGCCTCGGCGCGCCCGGGCCGCAAGGCGGCTACGTCGGGCAGGCGCTGAACCAGCTACGGCGCAGGACCGGCCGGCATTGGCGGGTGCTCAACCTGTCCGTCTCCGGGGCGCTGATCCGCGACGTGCTCGCGAACCAGCTCCCGGAGATCCCGGTCACGGCCGACCTCGTGACGTGCGGGGTCGGCGCGAACGACGTCTTCTACAGTTCTCCCGGCCGGCTGTTCGCCGACATGCGCACGCTGCTGGCGAAGGTACCGGAAGGCACCGTCATGCTGGACCTGCCGCTGCCCAGCGGCCTGGCGGGCATCGTCGGCCGGATGAGCATCCCCTACGTCCAGCGGATCAACCGCGTCATCCATGAGGTCGCCGCGGCGCGGGAGCTTCCGCTCGCCGAAGTGTCCGCGAACTTCACGGCGCCGTGGACGGGCAAGTTCGGGTGCGACTCGTTCCACCCGAGCCAGGACGGCTACCGCGACTGGACCAGGGCCCTGCTCGCCGCGATCCCGGCCGTCTAGCCAGCCGGTCACGCAGGTTGCCGGGGCCCAGCAGGCGGACTTGGTTGCGGGTTGCCGAGTTCGTGGCGGCTCGCCGGCGCCTAGCCGGCGGAGTTCGTGGCGCCCGAGGACACGACGGTCACGGACAGCAGCTTGGCCGAGGAACTCGCGCAGCCCGTCGTCTTGAAGGGGATCTCCATCGACTGCGTCTGGTTCGGCGGGTAGATCTTCAGGTAAGCGGACGACTTCGGCTGGCACGTTGCGGACGGGTAGTTCCCGGCCTCGGCCACGCCCAGGACGAAGTTGGCCTTGGCGCCCGAGGCGAGAGTGACGACGGTAGCCGACTGCGTGCTGCTGCGCGTGGCGGCGGCGCCGATCTGCGTGGCGGAGGAGTCGGCGAGCGAGGCTCCCGGGTACCCGTACAGCGTGCACGTGCTGCCGCCGATGTTCGTGAAGTCGATCGTCCAGTAGATCGTGCCGGCGGCGCCCTGGCTGGCGCCGGTGGAGGCGTTCAGGTCCGTCGTCACGCAGTCCGACGCGGCGGAGGTGGCCGCGGGTGAACTCGACGAGCCGGGCGTGCCCGGCGAACTGGAGGCACCGGACGAGGCCCCCGCAGTCCCCGAAGTCCCAGCAGTCCCTGAGGTTCCCGGGGTCCCCGAGGTTCCCGATGTCCCCGCGGTCCCGGCGGCCCCCGAAGACGGCGATGCCGCCGGCGTCGAGCCTGAACCGGTACCGGACGACGAGCAGCCGGCCGCGAGAATCGCGGCGACGACGAGTGCCGAACCCGTCATCGACGTTCGGAAGGCGGCTCGTGCGGTGAATTTCATCAAAATCCTCTCTCGATCCTTTGCGTTCTTTATGACGATGACCGTGTTGCCGTGGTTAGCAGTGAAATATCCTGCCAGGCAGCCAACCGAGAGGACCCCGCGTGACCGTACCGTTGCCCGACACGTTCCGCCGCAGCACGCTGGTGGCCGGCGGGGTCCGCATCAACACCGTAGTGGGTGGGCAGGGCAGTCCCGTCTTGCTGCTGCACGGCTACCCGCAGACCCACCTGATATGGCATCACGTCGCCCCCGCTCTCGCCGAACGCCACACCGTAGTGCTCACCGACCTGCGCGGCTACGGCGACAGCGGCAAGCCGGCGGGCGGCGCCCGGCACGAGGGATACGCCAAGCGCACGATGGCCTGGGACCAGGTGCTCGTGATGCGCGAACTCGGATTCCCCCAGTTCGCGGTGGCGGGACACGATCGCGGCGGCCGGGTCGGGCACCGCATGGCCCTGGACTACCCCCAGGCGGTGACGCGTCTGGCGGTGCTGGACATCGTCCCGACCAGGCACGCCTTCAGCAAAGCCGACGCCGCTTTCGGTCTCGCCTACTGGCACTGGTTCTTCCTCGCCCAGCCGGAACCGCTCCCTGAGCACATGATCGGCGCGGACCCCGAGGGCTGGGTGCGCGGTCGCATCAGCGCGCTGCGCCGCGGCGGCGTCCCGTTCGATCCGGCGGCGGTGGCCGAGTACATCCGGTGCTTCCGGGACCCGGCCGCGATACACGCGTCCTGCGAGGACTACCGGGCGGCCGCGACAGGCGACCTGGAAGACGACGACGCCGCGGCCGCGCGCGGCCAGAAGGTCACCGCCCCGATGCTCGCTCTATGGGGCGAGCACGGCTTCGTCGGACGCAACTACGGCGACGTCCTCGCGATCTGGCGCGAGTACGCGAACAAGGTCGAGGGCGCCCCCCTGCCCTGCGGCCACTACATCCCGGAAGAGGCCCCACAGGCAACAACATCCGCCCTCCTGGACTTCCTCGCCTAACATCCGCCACCGCCGCGGTGCCCCCGCCACCGCCCCGCCGCCCGCCCCGCCCCGCCCCGCCGCGTCCCCGAGCCCCGCCGTGCCCCCGAGCCCCCAACGGGCCCCCGCCCCGCCGCGTCCCCGAGCCCCCAACGGGCCCGAATGCGCATTCAAGCACGCAATAGTCGACTCGAATGCGCGTTTGGGCCCGTTCGGCTACCGGCTCAAACGCGCATTTGAGCACGCGCGCCCAGAAGCCCGTGCCACGCGCGCCCAGAAGCCCGCGCCACGCGCGCCCAGAAGCCCGCGCCCGCCCGCCGGAAGCCCGCGCCCAGAAGCCCCCGCCCACGCGAGCCGTCAGGATCACGACCCCGTGTCGGCCAGCGAATCCACGGCGGACGTCAGCGTGACGCCGAGCGGCGCGTCGAGAGTGACGGTCGCGAACTCGTCGCCCCGGGTGACTCCCTGATTAACGATGACGACCGGTATGCTGACCTTCGCGGCGTGGCGGACATACCGCAATCCCGACATGACGGTCAGGGATGACCCGAGGACGACCAGCGAGCGGGCCGAGCCGACGAGCGAGTAGCACGCCTCGACGCGCTGCTTCGGCACGTTCTCGCCGAAGAACACGACGTCCGGCTTCAGTACCCCGCCGCACGCCTCGCAGTCGACGACGGCGAACCCGCCGGTCTCTTCCAGCGCGACGTCGCCGTCGGGGTTGGCCACCAGGTCCGACCGCTCGCCCCAGCCCGGATTCGCGGCGGTCAGCCGTTCGTGCAGGGCCGTCCGCGACGTGCGCCGCCAGCAGGACAGGCAGGTGACGCGGTGGAGGCTGCCATGCAGTTCCGTCACGTTGCCCGCGCCCGCGGCCTGGTGCAGTCCGTCGACGTTCTGGGTGATGATGCCGGTCACATTCCCGCGCCGGTGCAGCTCGGCGACGGCGAAATGTCCCGAGTTGGGTGCCGCGTCCGTGATGTTCCGCCAGCCGAGATGACTGCGCGCCCAGTACCGCTGCCGCGCCTCCTCGCTGCCGGTGAACGTCTGGTAGGTCATCGGCTGCCCGCGCCGCTGCTGTCCGCTCGGTCCCCGGTAATCCGGTATGCCCGACTCTGTGGACAGCCCCGCGCCGCTCAGCACGACCGCGCCGCCGTCCCGCAGCAGATCAACCATTATCCCGAACGATCCCGGGATACTCCTCAGTTCCGCGTCCTGTGCCAGTTGCGCCTGCGTCACAACTTCTATTTTGCGTCCAGTCGCGGACGACAAGTCCCGCGGACGCAAGCCCGTAGGCTTGGAGCGTGTGCACGGTAGTTCTCAGTTTCGAGCCCGGGGACAAGGTCCCGCTGCTGCTGCTCGGTGTCCGTGACGAGATGATCGGCCGCCCCTGGCGCCCGCCCGCCCGGCACTGGGCCGGGTCGCCGCTTGTCGGCGGCATCGACGAGCAGGCGGGCGGAACCTGGCTCGCGGTGCATCCGGCGGTGCCCCGGGTCGCGTGCCTGCTCAACGGGCGGGGCGCGCCGGCCGCCCCAGCCGTGCGCCGCAGCAGGGGCGAACTGCCGCTGCGCGCGGCCCTCGACGGCCCCGGAACCCTGAAGGACCTCGCGGCCGATCCGCCCGCGCTCGCGGCCTACGACCCCTTCCATCTCGTGTGCGCCGACGCGGGATCCGTGCTGTTGCTCAGCTGGGACGGGGCCGGCGCGTCGTGCGCGGACCTGGCGCCCGGGACGCACATGCTGACGAACGCGGGCCACGCCTATCCCGAGCCGGAGGTCACCGAACCGAAGGCGGCTCATTTCGCGGCCAGGTTCGCCGCCGCGCGCCCGTCCGGGGACCCCGCCTCGCCGATACCGGACGCCTGGGGGCAGTGGCTCACGCTGACGGACGGGGACGGACTGGCGCCGGACGACCCGCGGGCGATCGTCGCGCGGCGCACGCTGCCGGACGGCCGGGTGTGGGGCAGCACGTCAGAAAGCCTGGTCGCGATTGCGCGAGATGGGTTGCGCTACGACTTTCGTTCCGTAAACCGGGGGTGGCGCGAGGTGAATTGTTGATTTACGTTTAGTACTATGAGAGAAGCAGCGTTTGCTGTGTTCGCGGCTGGTGTGGTGGCGTTGAGCTCAGGCGTTACCGTGGCCAGGGGGACCACAGCGCCTGCTGTGACCACGCCCGCCCCCGCGGTAGCAACGCCGCCCGCCCCCGCGGTAGCAACGCCGCGCGCCCCCGCGGCCGCAACGTCGCGCGTCGCCGCGATGGCAACGCCGCGCGCCCCCGCGGTGACAACCTCGGACGGCGCCGCGCTGGCAACGCCGGGCACGGCCGATCTTCCGCGCATCGTCGTCACGCCCGGGGTCGTGGATGTCGGCCAGACCAGCCGGCTGGCGCCGCCCACGACGGCGGTGTGCCAGAAGGCCTTCGGCGTCGCGTGCTACGAGCCGACCCAGATCCGCTCGGCCTACAGCCTGCCCGCGCTCTACGCGAAGGGCGTGACCGGCAAGGGGACGACGATCGTGATCGTCGACTCGTTCGGCTCGCCGACCATCAAGAGCGACCTCGCCACCTTCGACAGGCAGTTCCGCTTCCCGGCGCCGCCGTCGTTCCGGATCATCACCCCCGCCGGGAAGATTCCCGCCTACAACCCGACCAACGCCAACATGATCGGCTGGGCGACGGAAACCACGCTGGACGTGGAGTACGCGCACACGATCGCGCCGGGCGCGAACATCCTCCTGGTCGAAACCCCGGTCTCGGAGACCGAGGGCGTGACGGGCTTCCCGCAGATCGTCAAGGCCGAGGAGTACGTGATCAACCATCGCCTCGGCGACGTGATCAGCCAGAGCTTCAGCGCCACCGAGGAAACGTTCGCCAGCTCCAGGCAACTGGCGCCGCTGCGCGCCGCCTACACGGACGCGTACGCCCACGGCGTCACCGTCCTCGCCGCCTCCGGTGACAGCGGTGCGACCGACTTCGGGCCGAACGGCTCGACGCTCTACACCCGGCCGGTCACGTCGTGGCCGGACAGCGACCCGCTCGTGACCGGCGTAGGCGGGACACAGCTGATCGAGGGCAAGAACGGCACCTGGACGTCCGTGGTCTGGAACGATACCTACGACAAGCACATCGTCGGGAACACGCCGAACCCGGTGGCGGGCGGCGGCGGCCTGTCGGAGTTCTTCACGCGCCCGTCCTACCAGAACGGCGTCGCGAACATCACCGGTAACAAGCGCGGCGTGCCGGACGTCTCGATGAGTGCCGCGTGTGACGGAGCGGTGGACATCTACACCAGCTTCGGCGGCGCGCCCGCGGGCTGGTCCACGATCTGCGGCACCAGCGAGGCGACGCCCGAGTTCGCCGGGATCGTGGCCCTGGCCGACCAGGTAGCCGGCCACCCGCTCGGCCTGATCAACCCGACGCTGTACTACCTGTCGGCCACCCGTGCGCGCGGCATCGTGGACGTCACCAAGGGGAACAACACAGTGTCGTTCAAGCAGGGCGGCAAGCTCGTCACCGTCAAGGGATTCAGCGCGCGGCCGGGCTACAGCCTGGCGTCCGGTGTCGGCACGATCAACGCGCTCTACCTCGTCCCCGAACTGGCGCACCCGGCCAAGCGCCCCTAGCAGGGGACGAGTTCATGATCGCAGGCTCCTGATCAGCTTCGCGAGACCCTCGGGCCAGATCTTCTCGTCGGTAGTGTCCAGTTCGCCCAGCGTCCACCAGCGTGAGCCGTCGATGCCATCGCAGATGTGCATCGAACCAACGTCGCCGAGGGGACGCTGGGCGACGGGCACCCGTGCCACGAAGAACTCCTCGACCTGGCGGACGATCCGGTTACCGTGCTCCATGACCACGGTGCGGTGATGGATCACCCCGGGCTCGACGGGCACGTCGTGCCAGCCGGTCTCCTCGATGAGCTCCCGCTGCGCGCCCGAGTGGTAGTCCTCACCCGGTTCGAGGCCGCCGCCTGGCGTGTTCCAGTGATGCCCGTTGGGGGGCGGGTCATCGTACTTGAACAGCAGCACGCGGCCGTCCGGGTCCAGCACGATCACGCGGCCTGCCAGCCGCACAGGAAGTTCACTGTCATCCACGGCCCTATTGTTCCAGTCGTGAACCGGTAGTCTGTCGCCCGTGCTCGAACGCGTCACGGTCACGAGTTACGTGACACCGCTGCGCGAAGGCGGCAGCCTGCCAGGCCTCGTAGAGGCGGATAACCTCGGCACCTACGTGCTGAAGTTCCGCGGCGCTGGTCACGGCACGCTCGCCCTCGTCGCGGAGATCGTCGGCGGTGAACTCGCCCGCCGCCTGGGGTTCAAGACCCCCGAACTGGCCCTGGCGTGGCTGGACCCGCGGATCGCGCCCAGCGAACCGGACGAGGAGATCCAGGACCTGCTGCGCGCCAGCGAGGGCCTGAACCTCGCGGTGGACTTCCTGCCCGGCTCGGCCGGGTTCGACCCGCTCGGCTGGACGGCCGCCGAGCAGCTCGCCAGCGAACTGCTGTGGTTCGACGCGCTCATCCAGAACGTGGACCGCACCTGGCGCAATCCGAACCTGCTCGTCTGGCATGGCGACATCTGGCTGATCGACCACGGCGCGGCGCTGTACTTCCACCACGACTGGTCCCGGGCGCAGGCCGCCAAGCCGTTCGACGCGACGCAGCACGTGCTGCGGGACCGGGCGACGAAGCTCGCGCAAGCGCACGAACGGCTCGCCCCGCTCGTCACCGAGGCCGTGCTCGCCGAGGTCATGGCCGGCGTGCCGCCGGAATGGTTCGGCGAGCGCGGCGCGGACGCCTACGCCGGGCTGCTGCTCGAGCGCGCGCCCCTGGTGGCCGAGGTGACCAGGCTATGAGCGACGTCTTCGAGTACGCGCTGATCCGCGTCGTGCCGAGGGTGGACCGCGGAGAGCTGATCAACGCGGGCGTGATCGTCTACGCCAAGCCGTTCCGGTACCTGCACGCGAAGATCGAGCTGGACGAGGCACGGCTGCTCGCCCTCGCGCCCGGTACGGACATCGAGGCGGTCCGGGCAGCGCTCGCCGCGTTCGGCCGCGCGTGCTCCGAGGGGCCGCTCGCCGACCGGCCGCTGGGGGAGCGGTTCCGCTGGCTCACCGCTCCCCGTTCCGCCGTCGTGCAGCCGGGCCCCGTCCACAGCGGCGTCACCGACGATCCCGCGGCCGAACTGGACCGCCTGTTCACGGGACTGGTGGCAACGCCATAAGCGTCGCCAGGCGCCAGATGCCGGGCGCCAGATGCCGGGCGCCAGCCGACGGACGGACAGTCCCCCGAACGTCTACGGTTTTTCGTATTCGCCCAGTCCCGCCGCGGTCTGCGCTTCTTCGCGAACCTTGTAATGCATCAGCTTGCCGGTCGCGGTGCGGGGGAGCACCCGCACGAACTTGTAGCCGCGCGGGCGCTTGAAGTTGGCGAGCATCGGGTGCGCGAGCAGGTGCTTGTCGCACTCCGCGGCCGTCAGGCCCTCCGCCGCGGGCACGACGTAGGCGACGACCACCTCGCCCCAGCGCTCGTCGGGGATGCCGACGACGAGCGACTCGGCGACCTTCGGGTGCTCGTTCAGCGCCTCCTCGACCTGCACGGGATGCACGTTCTCGCCGCCGGAGATGATCATGTCGTCCTTGCGGCCCACGATCGTGACGTAACCAGATGCGTCCCATGTGCCAAGGTCGCCGGTGAACACCCACCCGTCACGGAACCGCGCCGCCTCCTCGGCCGGATTGTTCACGTACGCGTACCCGGACTTGACCGAGCGCATCACGACCTCGCCGATCGTCGTCCCGTCCCGGGGCACGGTGTCATTCGGGTCGCCGGCCTCGCCCTCGCCGGCTAGCCGGGCGACCGCCACGTCGTCGTCGGTGCACGCGCGGCCCGCGCTGCCCGCGTGCTCCGGCAGGTCCGCGGGCCGCAGGAACGTGTTCCAGAACGCCTCCGTGGTGCCGTACCCGTTGAAGATGCGCGGCGTCAGCACCGACTGGTACCGCAGGCACGCGGTCCGCTCCAGCGGCGCCCCCATCGTCACGATCCCGCGCAGCGACGACAGGTCGCGCGGGCGCGCCTCCTGCTCGGCGGCCAGCATCTCAAGGTTGGTCGGCGCACCCACCAGGAACGTGATGCCGTATTTCTCGACACAGTCCAGCACGGCCGATGCGTTAAAGGACCGCATCGGGAAACAGGACGCGCCGACGTAGAACACGGGGTTCGGGCCGCCCGGGTACAGCCCGCCCCGGTGGAACCACGGCGTCATGTTGAGCGTCCGGTCCTCCGGCGACAGCGGGAAGTGCATGATCACGTCATGCGCGGTCAGCACCTCCGCGACCGAGGGCAGCGGCACGCCCTTCGGCATCCCCGTCGTCCCCGACGTGTAAAGCCGCGTCGACTCATCCCAGGTGGTGCCGGTCCCCGTATCAGGCAGGTCCGCGCCGGTCCGCAGAAGCTCCCCGAACGGTATTTCCCCCAGCGGCCCGGTTTCCCGCGCCCCGGTTTCCCGCGCCCCGGTTTCCCCGAACGTCCCATTTCCCCCGAACGTCCCTGGGCCTTCCCCATAGCCCCCCGACGCGACCAGCAGGGCCGGCGTGTGCCTGGCGATCGCCAGTGCCTCCCGGGTCGAGTCCGCGAGGGTCGCGTCGAAGACGTGCGCCGCGGGTCGGCTGTCGTCCAGCATGTACGCGGTCTCGCCGGGGGAGGACCGGAAGTTCACCGGCGCCGCGATCGCGCGCAGCCTGTGGGCCGCCAGGTAGAGCAGCGCGAACTCCGGCGAGTTGAACAGCTGGAACGTGATCACGTCACGAGGCTTCACGCCGCGATCCGCCAGGCCCGCCGCGAGCGCGAGCACGTCGTCACCTAGCTGCGCGTACGTCCAGGACTTGCCGGTCGCCGGGTCGAGCATCGCCAGGCGCTCGGCGTATCGGTCCACGTTCCGCCAGAACCCGGCGGAGAAGGTGAACGTGTGGTCGAAGACGTCGCGCAGGGCCGACGGGTCGTACACATAGGGCTGCTGTGACATTGTGATTGAATCCTCACGTTCCGGATTTCGCGTCAGATGTTCGCGCGTCAGGGAGCGGAGAACACGGTGACGCAGTTCTGCCCGCCGAACCCGAAGGTGTCGGTGATCGCCGTCGTCACCGTCATCTGGCGCGCGACGTTCGGCACGTAGTCGAGGTCGCACTCCGGGTCGGGCGTCTTGAGGTTGATCGTGGGCGGCACGACGCCGTCCCTCATCGCCAGCCCGCAGACCATCGCGGACAGCGCCCCCGCCGCGCCGATCAGGTGACCGGTCATCGACTTGGGGCTGCTCACGGCGGCGGCATGGGCGGCCTTCTCGCCGAGCGCGGTCTTGATGGCGAGCGTCTCGGCGCGGTCGCCCGCCTTCGTGCCGGTCGCGTGGGCGCAGACGTAGTCCACGTCTTCGCTCGCGATCCCGGATCGCGTGATGGCCAGGCGCATAGCCTCCGCCGCGTACTTGCCGCTGGGCTCAGGCGCGGTCACGTGGATCGCGTCGGAGGTCAGCGCGCCGCCCTTGATCTCCGCGTATGGCACGGCGCCCCGCGCGGCGGCGTGCTCGGCCGATTCGACGACCGCGATCACCGCGCCCTCGCCGTAGACGAACCCGTCCCGCTCGGCGTCGAACGGCCGGGACGCGCCCTGGGGGTCGTCGTTGCGCCGTGACAGTGCGCCGGACGGTATGAGCCCGCCGAACGTGACCGGCGTGATAGCCGCGTCCGTCCCGCCCGCGATCACGACCTCGGCCTCGCCGGCGAGGATGAGCTGGCGAGCACGCAGCAGCGCCTCGCTGCCGCTCGCGCAGGCGAAGGCGCCGGCGTGCACGGGCCCGTGTATCCCGAGGTCAATCGCGATCTCGCAAGCTGGCATGTTCGTCAGGGACGAGGGCACGAAGTACGGGCTCAGCGGCTTGCCGTCCGCGAACTGCCGGGTGGCGGCCTCGATCGTGTCGAATCCCGCGACCGCCGCGTTGACCGCCACGCCGGCGTCCGCCCCGTCGCCGATCGTCAGTTTCGCGTCCGCGACGGCCTCACGCGCGGCGGCGATCGCGAACTGGGCGAACCTCGCGGTTCTTCGCAGCCGCTTGCGGTCCAGGAAAGCCGCGGGATCGAAGTCGCGGACCTCGGCCGCGATGCGCACGGCCAGGCCGCTCGCGTCGAACGCGGTGATCGGCCCGACGCCGGAGTTGCCGTCGATCAGGTTCTGCCAGGTGGTTTCCCGGTCGTTGCCCAGGGGCGTAACCGCCCCGAACCCGGTGATAACAACTCGTTTCTTCTGCCACACTCCATCACAGAACTGTCTTTCGGGTTAGCCTTATTCCGCTGCTGGATGACGACCGCCGCGCGGCCACGCGCCCTCACGAACGGCGCCACCCAGCCGCCGTTAACCTCCGCGACGGCGGACCCAGCCGTCGTTGACCCCCGGCGCGGGACTCAGCCGCCGTTGACCTCCGCGACCGCGGACTCGAATGCGTCGAGTTCCCGCTCCACCGGCCCAAGCGGCGCCGAAGGCAGCCAGTGCACCGCCCGGTCGAACCCGGCGTTCGCGTACGTTTCGAGCACCGCGGGATCGGCGGGCACCCCCATCACCTGGAGCGACACCGGACGATCGGCCCGGGCCCTGATCTCGGCGGCCTTCTCCAGGATGCCGGATGGCGAGTGGTTGGGGATCCACGCGTCCCCGAACGCCAGCACCCGGTCGACGACGGTCGGCCCGTTGCCGCCGACAAGGACCGGCGGGTACGGCCGCTGCGCGGGCTTCGGCCACGACCAGATGCGGTCGAACTTCACGAACTCGCCCTCGTAGGAGGCCTCGTCGGACGTCCAGATCTCTTTCATCGCCTCGACCCGCTCGCGCAGCAGCGCCATTCGCCGCCGCGGGTCGGTGCCGTGATTGGCCATTTCCTCCCGGTTCCACCCGGCGCCCACGCCGAACTCGAACCGCCCCCCGGACAGGAAGTCCACCGAGGCGACCTCCTTGGCGGTGATGATCGGGTCGCGCTGGATCACCAGGCAAACCCCGGACCCGACCCGCAGCCGGGACGTCGCGCTCACCGCCGCGGTCACCGCCACGAACAGGTCGTAGGTGTGCACGTACATGCGGGGCAGGGCTTCCCCTCCGGGGTACGGCGACTCGCGCACCGCCGGGATATGCGTGTGCTCGGGGAAGAACAGCGACTCGTGCCCCCGCTGCTCGACGACTCGGGCCAGGTCGCCGGGAGAGACGGCATCATGCGTCGGAAAGATAGCTACACCAGTGTCCATAACTTCTAAACCTATTAGCCGAACGACACCGGTGACTCCCAACTCCACCGTGACACACCCCTCCTTCCCCGCCTCTCCTGCCTCCCCCGCCCAGGCCCCGCTTCCGCGTCACAGAGATCGGCTCGATCGCGCGAGCGCCCCCCTTGCCCGGCCCGCCGGGGCAGCGCCATCCTGTTGCCAGCGATCTCGAAGACGAGGGGACACTGGCCATGGCCGAGAAGAGTTACACATCCGCGGTGTCAGAAGTCCCGCTGCTCGGCGACACGATCGGGCAGAACCTGGATCGGACGGTCTCACGGTTCGGTGACCGGATCGCCCTGGTGGACGTGCCGTCCGGACGGCGCTGGACGTACGCGGAACTCGCCGTCGACGTGGACGCGGCCGCGCTCGGCCTGCTAGACGCCGGCGTCGCCAAGGGCGACCGGGTCGGCATCTGGGCCCCGAACTGCGCGGAATGGACCCTCACCCAGTACGCCACCGCGAAGATCGGCGCGATTCTGGTCAACATCAACCCGGCGTACCGGACGAGCGAGCTTGAGTTCGTCCTGAACCAGTCGGGAGCGAAGCTGCTGGTCGCCGCGCGGCGGTTCAAAACGTCGGATTACGCCGCCATGATCGACGACGTCTGGCCGCGCTGCCCGCGCCTGGAGCAGGTCGTGCTGCTTGAGGGCGGGAAATGGGACGCCATGCTCGCCGCCGGGCGCGCCGCGGATCGCGCGGCGCTGGACGCGATCGAGCTTTCCGCTGACGACCCGATCAACATCCAGTACACGTCCGGGACGACCGGCTTCCCGAAGGGCGCGACGCTCTCGCACCACAACATCCTGAACAACGGGTACTTCGTCGGCGAACTGTGCGGCTACACCGAACGGGACGCGATCTGCATCCCGGTGCCGTTCTACCACTGCTTCGGGATGGTGATGGGGAACCTGGCGGCGACCAGCCACGGCGCGGCCATGGTGATCCCGGCACCGTCGTTCGACCCGGTGGCGACGCTGCGCGCGGTCGAGGCCGAACGGTGCACGTCGCTGTACGGGGTGCCGACGATGTTCATCACCGAACTGGCGGCACCGGAATTCGGGTCGTTCGACCTGTCGTCGCTGCGGACGGGGATCATGGCCGGGTCGCCGTGCCCGGTCGAGGTGATGAAGCAGGTCATCGACCGGATGGGCATGTCCGAGGTGTCGATCTGCTACGGCATGACGGAGACGTCCCCGGTGTCGACGCAGACCCGGGTCGACGACTCGATCGAGCGCCGGGTGGCGACCGTGGGCCGGGCCGGGCCGCACCTGGAGGTGAAGGTCATCAACCCCGATACCGGCCTGACGGTGCCGCGCGGCGTACCTGGCGAACTGTGCACCCGCGGGTACTCGGTGATGCTCGGCTACTGGGAGCAGCCGGAGAAGACGGCGGAGGTCATCGACGCCGCCCGCTGGATGCACACCGGCGACCTGGCGGTGATGGACGACGACGGCTACCTGTCGATCACCGGCCGGATCAAGGACATGGTGATTCGCGGGGGCGAGAACATCTACCCGCGCGAGGTGGAGGAGTTCCTCTACACCCACCCCGACATCCTGGACGCTCAGGTGATCGGCGTGCCTGACGCCAGGTACGGCGAGGAGCTCATGGCCTGGATCAGGCTCCGCCCGGACGCCACACCCATCACAGCAGAATCACTACGGGACTTCTGCACCGGAAAACTCGCCCATTACAAGATTCCGCGCTACGTGCACATAACGGACGAATTTCCCATGACCGTCACCGGCAAGGTCCGCAAGGTCGAGATGCGCGAGAAGTCGGTGGAAATATTGCGGCTGCCCCAGTAGCCGGG
>DASZJE010000139.1:0-2378 GCA_035948445.1 Trebonia sp.
GGCGTCGATGTGCACCGTGGTCAGCGCCGGGGTGGTCAGGGCGCCGTACTCGGTGTCGTCGAACCCGATGACGGCCAGGTCCTCCGGCGCGGTGCGCCCGAGGTCGCGCAGCGCGGTCAGGATGCGGAGGGCCACGTCGTCGTCGAAGGCCGCCACCGCCGTCGCGGCGCGCCCGGTGTCGAGAAAATCCCGGATGACGCGGGCGGCCGCGGCCCGCGAGGAGGGCACGACCACCGAGGTGAGCGGGGCGAGGTGATGCGTCCGCGCGGCCTCGCGGGCGAAACGCAGACGCACCTCGGCCAGCGGAACATCCCCGTCCGGGAGCGCCAGCGCGACGCGGGTGTGGCCGCGGCCGGCCAGGTAGCCGACCTGGAGGGCGGTGTTGCCGGCGAGGCCACCGTCCCAGCCGCCGTCGTCGAACTCGTGACCGGGCGTCAGGTACGCCTCGCCGAACTGCATCACGGCGCGGGGCGCGATCGCGTCGAACACCTGCTGCGTGGCCTGGGGCGTGGCGGGCCCGTGCCGGACGAGCAGGACATGGCCGTGCGTGGCCAGCTCGGCGTCGAGACCGCGGACATAGCTGCGCGTGTAGTTGGTCTCCAGCCCGGAGTCGACGTTCAGCACGACGATCCGGGAGGATCCCTCGCGCAGCGCCCGGGCGATCCCGTGCGGAACGTAGCCGAGTTCGCGCGCGGCGCGGCGCACCCGCTCCTGCGTGGCCGCCGAGATCGCCTGGCGGGGGTCGTCCCGGAGCACGAAGCTCACCGTCGCACGCGACACGCCGCTCGCCGCCGCGACGTCACTGAGCGTGGTCCTTTTCGAAGCGTCCATCCCCATCTGCTGAATCTACGATCCGGGCTGTGCACGATCCGAACACTTAGGCTGCCCAGACACGCGCGACTCGAAGTCTAGACGTGGTGGGCACTCTGTTCCTATGATCGCTAGATCGATTTACTATATCGATCTAGCCCCGACCGTGCTAGCTCTGACCGTGCTAGCTCTGACGGCGGGGAGTCTGCCCTGACCAGGGTGTCGACGCGAGGGAGAGGCCCCATGGCACCACCCAGCCTTCAGGACGGCATCGAGCGGGCCGGATCGCCCGTGCGGCTGCTGTGGAAGCCGAACGCCGCGCCGTGGCTCCCGGAGGTCGTCGAGCCCGAGTACGCCGGCTGGCGCCAGGAGCAGAATGCCTGGCATGACAGCGTGTCGATCTCGGACGTTTCCCACCACATGTTCGACACGTTCATCTCCGGCCCCGACGCCACCCGCCTGCTCACGGCGGTGAGCGCCAACAACTACGAGTCCTTCGCCGTCGGCCAGGCCAAGCAGTTCGTCCCGGTGACGCAGGACGGCAACATCATCACGGACGGCATCCTCATGCGCGAGGCCGAGAACACCTACACGCTGAGCGGGATCCCCGCCGCGCAGAACTGGGTCAAGTATCACGGGGAGAAGGGCGGATACGACGTCTCCTTCGTCACCGATCCGTCCTCGGCCTTCCGCGGCGGCGGTGACCCGAAGCTCTTCCGCTACCAGATCCAGGGGCCGCTGGCGAGCGCGCTTGTCGAGCGTGCCTTCGGCGCACCGCTGCCCCCGGCCAGGTTCTTCCACTCGATCCCGGTCTCGCTGGAGGGAAGGGACCTACGCGCGTTCCGCCACGGCATGGCCGGACAGGCGGGCTTTGAGTTCATCGGCGACTGGCAACACGCGGCGGCGGTGAAGGACGCGCTGATGCGGGCGGGTGAGCCGTTCGGCCTCGTCCACGTCGGCGCGTGGGCGTACGCCACGGCCAGCGTGGCCAGTGGCTGGATCCCGTCGCCGATCCCGGCCATCTACACCGACCCGGACCTGCTGGATTACCGGAAGTATCTGCCGCTTTACGGCATCGAGGGGCAGCGGCCGCTGCACGGCAGCTTCTACTCCGAGAACATCGAGGATTACTACTGCTCGCCCTACGAGCTCGGCTACGGCAAGTCGATCTCGTTCAACCACGACTTCATCGGCCGCGCCGCCCTGGAGAAGGCCGGGGACAACCCCTCGCGGCGGAAGGTCACGCTGGTCTTCGACGCCGAGGACGTGCGCGAGGTCATGGGCGACGACGCGGGGTTCGTGCTCAACTACGCCAGGAACCGGGTAGAAGCGGGCGGCAAAGTGGAGACGGGCGGCGAAGTGGAGGCCGGCGGCGAAGTGGAGGCCGGCGGCGGGCTCGTCGGCCTCACGTACCAGACCGGGTCCCTCGACCCGGTGGGGACGATCTTGTCGCTGACGCTGATCGACCAGCGGTACGCCACTTCGGGGACCGAGGTGACGGTCGTGTGGGGCGAGCATCCGGGGCCGGGCGCACCGGCCGACGCTCATCTGAGCTTCCCGAGAATCCG
>DASZJE010000140.1:0-3777 GCA_035948445.1 Trebonia sp.
GCGACGGTGATACGCGATGCGAGCTGGGCTGCCGTCCCGAAGCCGGATCCGACGGCCAGCACCTGCTGCGGCGGGGCGGCCGAGAGCGCGGTGATGACGTCCGGGTCGGCCCGCGGGTCGCCGCCGCGGACGGTGATCACCCTCGCTCCGGCTACCCGCGCAGTGGTGACCGCCGCTAGCGTAGCGGCGTCGCTGTCACCAGCCGACACCAGCAGCGCCAGCTGGCTCAGCGGGGCGGGCGCTTTCGTGGCCGGAAGCATAGCCGGGTTGGTCACCACGCGCGTGCCGGGCAGTTGGGCCGCAAGCACTTTCGCAGGTATTCCGACCGCCAGCACGAGCCGCGGATCCAGGGCCTTGACCCGAGCCCGGAGGACGGCACTGATCACCGCCGCAGCAGCTCGGGCAGAACCAGAAGCGGGCCTTGTACCGGTATGCAGGGCCACGGTCGTCGTGCCGCCCGATACAGGCTGCCCCGGTCCCGCCGCGGTGAGCAGCAGTGGCGCGTGAACTTGCAGCGCCTGGCGGGCGGCAGTCGCTTCGGCCGACTTGCTCGGGCTGGCGATCACAATGACCGGTGCAGACGCGAACAAGTCCCGTGCCACGCTCTCCGCGATCACCTCTGGTGTGCCGGTCAGCACCGAGGTCGTGGCGGCGGGCAGGCGGGTATGTGACGCCAGAGGGGCGGGCGCAGGCGGATCCTTTTTGGCCACACTGGAGCAGGATGTCGCGCCAAGGCAAATGACAGCCAGCAGCACGAGCGCCGCTCGGCCTGCGAGCAACCTCCCGCTGTGGCCCCTGCCGGTCAGCGACCTCCGCACACCGCATCTGGGCAGCACGAGCGGCCCCATTCGTCATCTGCTCCCGCTGCCGCACAGATGGGAGCTGTCCGCTGAATAACGAGACACGTTAACGCGACCGTAATGACACCACTGTCACGACATTCGGAGTTTCCCCAATCGGCACAAGATTGTGACGATTCGGCCTCTTCAGGTGGCGCGTGGCGACCGCCTACATCACTGGATCTGAATTCGTGATCGACGGCGGCAACAACCGGGTCCTGTGAGACAGCCGAGGTGTCCTAACCTCTCGCCTGTGCGGCCGGGTCATGGTCATGTGCTTCGTCGCTGCGGAACAGCCGGACGTCCCACGCCCGGAACGTGATCTTCTCACCAGGGAGATGGCGCTCGCCGCTGAGTATGTCACTCATCGTGCAGGACGGAGAAGCCGCCGCCTCATCCCAGCTCCAGTTATGCAGGACATGCACCCGGGTAGCGGCGCTCGTGTCGGTGCTGGTGGAAACGGTGACTGAGTCGTCGGTGGTCCATCCGCCCACAGCATGCGGTATCAACCACCGCACCAGGTCGGCGGCCAGGTTCTGAGCCGGGACAGTACCGACTACCGTGACCCGGCCCGCGCCGACGGGCTTTGTCGTGACGGCGGCCCAGCGGCCGAGGTGCGGATGCTGATAAGAGGCGAGGACCTCCGCGTCCGAAGCGACGAGCCCTTCGGCGAATCCGGTCGCCGCGCCCCGCAACAAGCCGTGCACCGGCATCGGTGACGGCAGCGTCGTCATCTCCTCGTACCAGACGCCAGCCGCGTCGGTGATCCGGGCCGGCGCTCGCGCGGTGCGCGCCCTTCCCTCCCTGTCCCCGTAGCCCGTTCGCGGCCCGACGACGAGGTGCCCTCCTGCCTGCGCGTAGTCGATCAGGAAGTCCAGGTCCTCGTCGGCCGCGGTGTAAAACGCGGCGGCGATCAGCAGGGGATAGCGCGCGGCCGCCTCGGCGGCGTCGTGCTCGGCGCCTCGCGACGGCAGCAGGTGTTGCGGCCGGACGAGCCGCTGCTGCCGCGCGGCATCGAAGATGCCCCGGGAGAAGGCCGCGAGGATGTGCCGATAGGAGTCGGGGTCGATGAAGGGGTCACCCCGCAGCGGTCCCTGCGTCGACAGCGCGAACTTGCTGTCGGAGTCGTAAAGCACCGCGATGTCGTAGTCGGGTTCGGCCGTGGCGAAGGCACCGCCGGCCTCGCGCAGCTCCTGGCCGATCCGTGCGATCTCGTGGTAGGCGCGGCCGGGGATGCCGCTGTGCGGAAGCACGCCGCCCCAGTACATCTCGGTGCCGAACGGAAGGGTGTTCCAGTGCCAGTACTCGATGAGCCGCGCCCCGCGCGCGATAAGTAGCCAGGCCAGCTGGCGCCATTGACCGTCGTAGGGCGACTCGTTCATGGCGGAGAAGCCGATCGAGCCGGCGTTGGTCTCGGTGACCAGAAACGGGGCCTGCTTTGAGGAGTACATGAGGTCCGCGAGCTGGGTGACCGCCCACGGCCCGCGGACGACCCAGCCCATCGGGCCGCTTGAGCGCGGCAGTGTATTCGGGTGTGCGAGCGAGTCCTGCATCTCGTAGTAGGCGTTGCCGGACGCGACATCGAGAACCCGGCTCAGCTCGGCGTCCGCTATGCCGGGCTGCTCGTAGGAGATGCACGTGGTGACGAACCCGCGCCCGCCGGTGACTTCGCGGACGATGCCGGCCTGCCAGCCGATGAACTCGGTGACTAGTTCGGCCTGGAAGCGCCGCCAGGCCAAGTCGTACTGCGGCTGGAAGTTGCCCTGCGGGCGCCACAGATCGCTCCATCGCGACAGCCGGTGCGACCAGTACGCCAGACCCCACTCCTCGTTGAGTCGGTCGACGGTGCCGTAGCGGCGGCGCAGCCAGTCCACGAACTTCTCGAAGACGTCGGCGTTATAGAGCAGCCGGAGGCCGGGTTCGTTATCGACCTGGTAGCCGGTTATGGCCGGGTGATCCCGGTAACGGCCTACCACCTGCCGGATCACGCGCTCGGCGTGGAACCGGTAGGCCGCGTGCGCGAAGTTCACCTCCTGTCGTGCGCCCCAGCCGATCCGATGCCCGGAAGCCGTCTCAGCGGCGATCCCGGGATAGCGACGGGCCAGCCACATCGGGATGGCGTAGGTCGGCGTACCTAGGATCACCCCGATGTCGTGCCGATGGGCCGCGTCGAGAACCGGCTCGAGCCAGTCAAGCTCAAATCGTCCGTCTTCCGGTTCCCAGGTCGACCAGACCGACTCGCCCACCCGGATCACCGAGAAGCCGGCCTTTACCATCAGCTCGAAGTCGGCCTCCAGGTCGGGGCGGTGCTGGTACTCGGCGTAGTACGCGGCGCCGAAGCCGATCCGGTCCATCAGGCCTCGGTGCCTCGGTACCGGAAGCCGGCGAAGCTGACCGTGCCCGCGGATGCGTACAGCCCGATAACCCGGCCGGTGAAGGACGCGCACGTCTCCGCCGTCCAGTAGCGCCCGTCGAGTTCGGCGATCAGCGTGCCGGCGGCCAGCAGGCGGATGCGGTCACCACCCATCGCCGCGAAGTTGAGGCCTGCTGACGGCAGGATCATCTCCATGCAAAGCTCGACGTCGGCGGCCGGGACGGTGGCCTGCCAGCTCTGCGCCAGGCCCGCGACCTGAGCCCGGGCGGTGACGACCGTGCCGCGTACCTCGAGACAGATCCAGTGCTCCTCGTCATACCGCGCGGCGAGTCCGCCCGTCCCGCTGGAGGCGTCGACGGTGGTGGACACCGTGGCGGTCAGGTGCTGCTGGCGGCGGCCGACGAACTGCGGGCGCGGGTCGTCCAGCCCGGCATGGCCGGTGATCGCCAGCCGGCCGTCCACGACCGACGCCACCGACCCGGGTGTCGTGCGGACCGCCAGCCAGCCCGGGTCCTCCAGCGCGGACGGGTCGGCGAAGTCGAAGATCTCCTCATCGACGGCGTC
>DASZJE010000141.1:0-5141 GCA_035948445.1 Trebonia sp.
GGCCCGAACAGCGGGGCGTTGGAGCTGCCGGGCTCGTAACTCCACAGGTTCCCGACCCGGGAGTAGTGGATTTCGGCGAAGATCTTGCTGCCCTCGCCGTGGACCGCGTCCGCGACCGCTCGGAACGACGGGATGGTGCGCTCCAGGTACGGCGTGGTCACGCTCCCGCCGGCGCGTTTCGGCATCGTCGACATCGCGTGCACCAGCAGCCCGCAGCCCCCGGCGGCGCGGACGCGGTAGTACTCCGCGAACACGTCCGACGGCTCGTAGCCGACGTTGTACCCCACGCCGTGCGGGGACAGGTAGAAGCGGTTCCTGATCTCCACCGCTCCGAGCTTGATCGGAGTCGTGGTCAACCGATACCGGTTCGCGTCAGCCATTGCCGCCTCTTTCCCGCCTGCCTGAGCATTACCCTAGCAGTCTTGACACATGAGTCAAGGAGATCGCTTGTGCTGCGCTGCCGCAGGCCTGCGGACCGAGTCTGTGTATGAGAGGTACCGCCATTACCTGGGCAAACGCGAACGAGGACTAGGCTAAGCGCTCTGGACAAGCAACTTACCAATAAGTAAAATCTGAGCGATCGGCGAGTCCCATGCCGCGCTGGTGTACGGACGCGGCTCAGAGCACTCCGGGACGTGTACTGATGAGTAAAATCGTTCAGGCAACGCCCCGACGAATCGAGGAACCTTGCCCAAGGCGGTCAAGGTGTCGCGCGAGGAAGAACTCCTCAGCAACGCCATCCAGCTGTTCAGCCGCGGCGGCTTCCGAGAGACGAGCCTCCAGGAGATCGCCGACGAGCTCGGCATCACCCGGCCTCTCTTTTATTATTACTTCGAATCGAAGGAAGACCTGCTCTGGCGCATCATCGGGCATCTGGGTGACACCCTGCTCGAGCAGGCCCGGCCTATCGCCGTCGCGGACGAGCCCCCCACCCGCCGTCTCACCCGGCTCTTCGAGCGGCACGTGGAAACCCTCCTGGAGAACGTGGACGCCTTCCGCATCTACTTCGCCGAGCGGAATCAGCTTTCCGGCAAGCGGGACCTGCGGCTCAAGCGGGGCGAGCGGCTCTACCACGAGCTGATTACCGAGGTCGTCTTGGAAGGGCAGCGGCTGGGTGAGATCCGGCCGGGTGACCCGCACCTGGCCACCCGGCTGGCCATGGGTACGGCCAACTCGCTGCTGCGCTGGTTCACGCCCGCCGGGGCGATCTCAGCCCAGGAGCTGATGTCCGCCACCGTCGAATACATGCTGGCCGGGCTGGCCCCCAAGGAAAAACCCATGGACTAACCCAGAGCGTGTTCGGCCGCGATGCGGCCGAAGCACACCGACTCCGAGAGGTTGCCGCCGTTCGCCGGGTACAGCAGCCCGACCGCTTCACCGAGCTCGCCCGCGCCGTAGAGCCCCGGGATCGGCTGGCCGAACGGGGTCAGGATGCGCGCGTGCTCGTCGCGCCGCGGGCCGCCGCAGGTGTTCGGGCCGCCCGGGTACAGCGGCATGCAGTAGTACGGCGGGCTGTCGAGCGGGATCAGCGAGTCCGCCGGCCGACCGAAGGCGTCCTGGCCGGCGGCGCATCCCTTGTTGTACTCCTCGACCGTCCGCACCACCTCAGCCGGGTCGGTGAACCCCGCCGCCGCGGCGAGCGCCTCGATCGTGTCGGCCCGGCTGATCCAGCCGCGCGCCACCTCCCGGGAGTTGTCTTGGCTCCAGTCGTAGTAGCCGGCGCCGACCGTCCCGCCCAGGCGGCTCACCAGAGGGCCGTTCGACATGTGCCGCTGATCGAAGATCCAGTAGCACGGGTTCCGGGGGTACTCGTTCTTCTCGGCATCGTAGGTGAGCAGCTCGTAGTAAAAGCTGTGCTTCATCTCCGCCTGCGGGTACTCGCTGGCGAAGCGCCGCCCGTACTTGTCGGTGATCACGTACCCGGGCGGGTGGATCCCGATGACGAAGTTCAGCTCCTGCGCGTCGAGTTCGAAGTGCCCGATCGCACGGCCGACCATCTGGTTCATGTGCCACAGATCGGCCCCCGCCTCCTGCGCCATGCGGATCCCGTCACCGGTGTTGCCCGGATTGCCGTAGAAGTACATCGGTGACGCCTTGAGGTAGTTGATCTTCATCTCGTCGCTGAACTCGTAGCCGCCCGTGGTCAGCACGACACCGCGTGACGCCCGGATCCGGACCGTCCGACCGTGCTGGACGGCCTCGACGCCGATGACACGGCCTCTGCCGTCCTGGATGAGATGCCGAGCGGGTGTCTCGTACAAGACGCCGATTTCCGAGCGCGCGTACACCGCGTTGCGCAGGCCCGCGAAGTACTCATAGCCGATACGCCGCGCGCGCCGTCCGGCCCCGTCACCGGCACCGGCACCGCCGACCGTCACGTTCACTGGCGCTCCGGGCTTGTGCTCCCGGGCCGCCGTCCCGGGCGGTACCCGCTCGCTCGGGCGGGACTGGGCCCAGGACTCGATGGCCTCGGAGCCCTCGAACTCCGGATGCTCGGCACCGCCGATCCGCTCCAGCGCCAGGTCGGCACCGACCTGGTCCAGCCACCGGACGAGGTCGATCCCCTTCGCCGCCCAGGCCCGGGACACCTGGATGGGGATCATGCCGCCCGCGCACCGGTCCAGGTACGCCGTGGCGCGCTCGACGTCGTTGGTCGCCATGACGATGCCCCCGGACATCGACGTGCTGGGCGTATGGCGCGCTTCTGGCTGCTTCTCCAGGATCAGCACCGTGCCGCCGAGTCCCGCGCCGGCCAGGCCGGCCGCCGCGCCGGCGCCGCCGAAACCGACCACGACCAGATCGGCAGACCTATCCCATCCGTGGGCCATGGCAAGAGCTCCCTTCAGGACGTGAGCGTCAGCCCGGCGACATACCCGAAGGTGACGCCGGGCCCGAGGGTGGCGCCGCCGCCCGGATACGCGGCACCGAAGATGCTGGCCACCGCGTTCCCCGCGCCGAACAGCCCGGGAATCGGCGCCCCGTCCATCCCGACGACCTGCGCGTTCTCGTTGATCACCGGTCCGCCCTTGGTGCCGAACACGCCCGCGCGCACGGTGTAGCCGATGAAGGGCGGGTCCAGGATCGGGGCGATAGCCCGGTTCGGCAGGTCGCTGCGCGGCTGGATGTACAGCTCCCAGGGCGTCTCGCCGCGGCGGAACACCGGATCGGCGCCGTCGGCAGCGTGCTTGTTGAACTCTTCGACCTGGGCCTCCAGGCCGTCCGGGTCGATGCCGAGCTTCTCCGCGAGTTCGCGCAGGGTCGACGCCTCCGTCACGCCCTCCGGGGTGCGCCGGTCACCGCTGAGCGTCTGCGCGTCGAAGGCCGCGATCTTTTCCTTGTACCGCCGGTCGGTGATCGCGAACGTCGGGTGGTTGGCGAACTGGTAACCGTTCGGATCCATCGCCGTCATGACGATGCCGATGTCGTTGTAGTTCAGGGCCTCGTTGACGAAACGCCTGCCCGTTCGGTTGACCAGGATCTCGCCGGGCGCGCTGCCGTACATGCCGATGCGGATGAGCGGGCGGCCTTCGTAGGTCTCGCCGAGGTCCCGGGCGGGCGTGAACCACGCGCGGTTGAGGTTGGCCAGCCGCGCTCCGGCCCGGCTCGCCATGATCAGGGCGTCGCCCTCGTTGTTCGGCGGGCTGGCCGGGCCGTCCCACGGGATCTGCATCAGGGCGTCCCAGAGCTGGCGGTTCCATTCGAAGCCGCCGCTGGCCAGCACCACTCCCCGCCGGGCCGGGAAGTCCTCGAGCACACCGTCGCGCTCGGCCCGGACGCCGACCACGCGGCCGTTTTCGATCATGAGCTCGCGAGCCCGCGTCCGCGCCGAGAGCCGCACGCGGAGCCGCAGGCACGCCTCAAGCAGCCCGCCGGTCAGCGCGCACCCGCGCAGCACGATGCCCTTGGCCATCCGCTCTTCGACGAGCCGTTTCCACCCGTCCGGATCGCCCGCGGCGATGAATTGCTGGAGCTCATCGTGACGCAGCGGCGGAATGCCGCCCGGCCAGTGCGGTCGGCGCAGTCTGGCTGCCAGGTCGCCCAGCGCGGCCACCTCGAAGGTGTCCGGGAACACCGTCCGGCTGGTCAGGGAGCCACCGTCGAAGTCGGCGTGGTAGTCGGGGCGCCCGATCTGCGTCCAGAACGACAGCGCGGTGTGCCGGGACAGGAACGCTGGTATAGCCGGTGCCTCCGCGAGGTAACGGTCGATGACCGCGTCGTCGACCAGCCCCAGGGTCAGCTGCTTGACGTAGCGGCGGGCATCATCGGCCGAGTCCGTGAAGTCCGGGTCGAGCCCGTTACCCGGCAGCCACATGCCGCCACCGGAGATAGCCGACGTCCCGCCGAACAAGCCCGCGCGCTCCAGGACCGTCACGTGCGCGCCGCGCAGCGCGGCAGACAGCGCGGCGGTGAGGGCCGCGGCGCCCGACCCCACCACTACGACGTCATCACTCATCGGTTTCCTCCCAGTTCCGAAGGACGTCTCCGGCGGCCTTGGCCATCACGCTGAAGCCCGCCATACCGCCGTTGAGGCTCGCGGACCCCGCGATGTTCACCACCAGCTGCCGGGAGACCCCGAGGGCCCGCAGCAGCAGGACGTTTTCTCGGATGCCTTCGCCGAACCCGCGGATGACGTCGTAATGCAACAGGCTGGCCGGGATGAACTCGGTGGGCAGCTCATGCAGCAGGTTCTCGTACCGGTTGCGGTACGCCTTCAGCAGCTCGGGCCGCACTTCCAGCAGCAGCTCGACGTAGGGCGGCACCTCGCCGATGGTGCGCAGGTACCAGCTCCGCATCAGCTCGGCTTCCACCGCGGAGGCCTCACGGGTCGAGAAGTCCAGCCCGGAGCGCAGGAACTCGGGGCGGTGCGCCCATCCGTCAGGGAAGGTCGCCGGCCGGGCAGGCTCGATCCACTCGTAATCCTTCAGCGCCAGGGCGATGGTCTCCATCCCGCGCGGCCCGCCGACCAGGAAAGAAATCGCCAGGTTCTCGTAGACCTGCGACCGGCTCAGCCCGGCCACCTGCATCATGTGCACGGCGTACCGCACCCCGACGTCATACCCGACCACGGCGTAGAACGTGGTGAAGCCGGCGCCGGTGATCCGGTGATCGTCCTCGAACGTCCGCGGCGTCGCGGTGTCGGA
>DASZJE010000142.1:0-58360 GCA_035948445.1 Trebonia sp.
CTCAAACCAGCGGTCCAACTGACCGAGACCAGCGGAGGCGACAACCCGCGCACGCTGCTTCGCGGACGGGCCGAGTCCGCGCGCGTCCAGGACCTTCAGGACGGCCTGGGCCTTGGCCGTGGCCGCCCCTTGTTCCCGTCCTTGTTCCAGGCCTTGTTCCCGTCCTTGTTCCAGGCCCTGTTCGACGCCGATCTTGACGTAGCTCTCGATGAAGTCGTCTTTCCACTCAGTCGTGGCCATCATGTCCTCCAGGATCCGGCGGGCAGCATCGGACGCTCTCTTCAGGATAATCGCGGCAAGCCTCTTGCGGTCGGCATGCGAGGCGCCAGTCTCGCGGATCGCGACCAGCACCTGGCGAGCGCCGACCTCGGTCTCCATGTCCAAGGCTGGCAGGCAGGCGAGGAACAAGATCAGGTACGGCCCTGC
Source organism: Trebonia sp. (assembly GCA_035948445.1). Taxonomy (GTDB): domain Bacteria; phylum Actinomycetota; class Actinomycetes; order Streptosporangiales; family Streptosporangiaceae; genus Trebonia. The sequence goes on from DASZJE010000142.1 coordinate 427, forward strand.
CCCCGCCTCCTCTGGGTGATGCAGCGGGTCGACGACGATCGGCCACAGGTCCCAGCCGGGATGGCCCATCGGGATGACCTGGCGGCATTTGTCCGCCTCGCGGGGGTCGGGACAGACAACGATCAGGATCGCGCGCGGGCACTGGACAGCCTCCCGGACGTTCGCCAGGTAGGCGGGCCAGGAGTACGCCTTGGTCCGGTCGTCGCGGCCCTGCGGCTCGATGATGACGACCAGGACGGGCTTCTTGGTCTCCTCGTCGTACACGGTGACGACCGCGTCGGCCGTGAACTCGGCGGGCACGACCGCGTTCAGGCTGGTGGGGCCGGGCCGGGCCAGTGCGTGGTCGGGCACGGGCACGTCGGTCATCGCCCGCACGAGATCGACCGCCAGCTGGGGGTGCTGACGGATCAGCTCCAGCGGAGCCTCATGAGTGACGGTAAGAGTAGGCATGCAGTGACGCTATGCGACTAATTCTTTCGCCGCAGGCAAATCGCTCTAAAGTCCAATCTCGAAATCAGATGTTAACTTTGGCAATTACTTGCCATTATGACACGCCGGGCACCGGCATATAGGCACCGGAAGTGCCCCACAGTAGATCGGCTCGCCGAGGTCGCCGGTTTCGGGCGCGCGCTTGACCGGCCGTGAGCCGCGTGATCACGACCCTGAAGTGCGGTGACCTGCGCCCGCAGGAGCTGATCGAGCGCGTCGTCGGCCTGCTAGTCGGCGCGAGTCTCTTCGACGACATCGTCAGCCTTGAAGACATCATCAGCGGTGACGGCCGTCAGCGCCCGCTCAAGCCAGCGGTCCAACTGGCCGAGACCAGCGGAGGCGACAACCCGCGCACGCTGCTTCGCGGACGGGTTCAGTCCGCGCGTGTCCAAGACCTTCAGGACGTCTTCGGACTGTCAGTCCGGCTGCGGGACGAGGGAGACGGACTTGATCCCGGCGATCGCCGCGAGTTCGTCGTTGTCCGACGTGTCGCCGGAGACGCCGACGCAGCCGACGACCGTTCCGGCCGCGTCTTTGACGAGCACGCCGCCGGGAACGGGGACGAGTTTGCCGCCGATCGCGGCCGCCGCGGACGTGATGAAGTAAGGCTGCTGCTGCGCACGGGCCATCAGCGACCGCGAGCCCATGCCGAGCGCGAGTGCCCCGTACGCCTTGCCGAAGGCGATCTCGAAGCGGTTGTTGGACGAGCCGTCCTCCCGCTCGACGCTCACGACGTGGCCGCCGGCGTCGAGCACGACCACGGTCAGCGGCTTCAGCCCGTGCGCTCGCCCCGCGGCGCGCACCCCCGCGGTGACTGACTGAGCGGTCTCCAGGCCGATGGTCATCTGGCACTCCCTCATTCGTCTGCGTAGCTCGGTCTTTCTACCCGCGCCGTGCATTGCCCGGCCGCGACCACACATCCTCTCATTGCCCGCGGGGGCGGCGCGATCAGTACGGGCAGCTGGTGAGACCGTACGGCGCGCTCGAGGTCGAAACCGAGGTTGAGGTCGAACTGCCCGTCTTCTCCGCCGAGGTCAGCGTGGACATCCCGGCCGGGGAGCCCGTCTCGCCCGCGGACGAGCCGGACGCGCCGGACGAGGACGACAGGGAAGCGGAGGCGGACGCGGAACCGGAGGCGGAGGGCGACCCGGACGAGGACGGGGCGGCCTTCGACTCGGAGTAGGCGGGCACGTCGGACTGCGAGCCTGTGTTGGCGGCGGCCTGCACGCCCGCCGGGAGGGACTGGTTGTTCTGCTGCGCGGCGCTGACGTAGTCGGCGGCGTCGACGCTATCCGCGCCGAACATCTCCAGCCCCGGCGCCTGCGCGGTGACCTGGGAGCCGAGCAGCACCTCCACGTGCCCGGCCGGCAGCGACGACAGCTGCTTGGCACCATCCTGCACGCCCAGCACGTTCGCGATCACCTGCGCGTTCGCCTGCGCGGCGCCGCCGGAGCCGTAGAACACCTCGGTGTCCGCCTGCGTCTGCTGGGACTGGGCGGAAGAATTCGCCGCCGCGCCGGTCTTGTAGCCCATCGCGGCCAGGTCCTGCGACACGGTCCCGGCCAGCCCGGCCGCGCCGCTGCCGTTGTAGACGTCCACGGTCACCTGCGAGGCCGTCGACGGGATCATCGAGGTCCCGTAGAAGTCCTGGTTAACCTCCTGCTGGAGCTGCGGCACGTCGATGTAGTCCGCGCTCTGCAGGCCCGGGTAGCCCGGGATGTCCACGTTGTTGGTGGATATCTCGGGCAGCGTGGTGAAGTGCAGCCCGCTGCCGGACAGCGCCCGCATGTCCTGCGCGAAGTCGATCAGGTTCCAGCCGCTGTCGTACATCAGGTAGCTCTGCGCGTTCGACAGCATGGACGTGAGCTCGCTGAGGCTGTTCAGCACGCCGCCGGTCTCCAGCTTCCACAGGATGTACTCGATGGCGGCCTGCTGCCGGGCGGTGCGGCCGATGTCCACCCCGGGCAGGGTGTCGCGCGCCCGGACGTAGGCCAGCGACTGCGCGGCCGACAGGTGCAGGTACTGCTTGCCGCCCTTCTTCCCGTTGTAGCCGTCCGTGAAGGCGTCGAAGCCCGAGTTATCGCTGCCGGTGAGCGGGTCGTAGTCGGTGAGGTTCGCCCCGTAGCCCAGGCCGCCCTGAGCGGGCGCCGGCTGGATGCAGATCTCCAGCCCGCCGATCTGCTGGGACATCTCGTAGAAGCCGATGATGTTCGAATCGATGAAGTGGTCGACATGCACGCCGGTGACCGATTCCACCGTCTGCACCTCGAACAGCTGACCGGCCTGGTTGGCGTCCAGGTACCGCTGATCCTGGCTCAGGTGCTCATCGGCGGTCTGCTGCAGCGACTCGTCGTAGGCGTAGGCGTAGGCCGCGTCGATCTTGCCCTCGGTGAGCCCGTCGTAGGTGGCGTGCGGATAGTTGACCACGTCGTCGCGGGGGATCGAGAAGCCGACCGCCTTCTGCCCGCCGGCGAAGATGTGGATCAAGATCAGCGTGTCGGTGTCCTGCGAGCCCTCAAGGCCGGCCGCGACCGACGACTCGTTCCCCGAGTGCGTCTCCGTCAGCTGCTGGACCGACAGGTTCTGCCCCTGGAACGTGGTCCGGCTCTCCAGCCCCATTACCAGGATGTTCATCGCCCCGGTCGACGGGCCGCCGCCCAGCGCGGCGCCCTGGCCGAGGTCGTCGGTCAGGCCGATGACCTTGTGGGCGTAACCCGCCACCACCAAGACGATGGCCGAGGCCATGCACGCGACCGCATAACCCAACTTGCCTATGCTGACAGGACCGAGCCTCATACGACGCACGCGCAATCTCCTCAACCTCCGCCGCAATCCACGCTAGCGGGCAGATACTAGGAGCGCGGCAGGCGGAGGCAGCCGTTCCACTGCGCCTCAGGCTATCCGATTCGCCTTGTAATCCAGACTCAGGCGAGGTGCCGGCCCGACTCAGGCGAGGTACTGGCGGAGCTGCTCGGTGGCCGCGTGGAGCCCGGACACGACGGTCGCGATCAGCTCGTCGGTCATGCGCGCGGCGGGGCCCGATACGGATACGGCCATCGGGGCCGCGCCGGGCATGCCTACGGCGACGCACCGGACGCCCGCCTCCATCTCGCCCTCGTCCAGCGCGTAGCCCCGGTCCCGGATCAGCGCGATCTCGGCTTCCAGCGCCGCGGGGTCGGTGATGCTCGCGGGTGTCCGCGCCGTCAGCGGCGCGGCGAGCAGCTTGCCGGCCTGGGCGGGCGGGAGGACGGCGAGCAGCGCCTTGCCGACGCCGGTGCAGTGCAGTTCCACGCGGTTGCCCACCTCGGTGAAGATCCGCATCGCGTGCCTGCCGGGCGCCTGTGCCACGTACTCGGCGCGTCCCTGGGTCAGCACCGCGAGGTTGGCCGACTCCCCCGCCAGTTCGGCGAGCCCGCGCAGCACGGGCAGTGCCCGGGCGCCGAGCAGCGCGTGCGCGTCGGCACCGAGCGGGATGAGCCGGGAGCCCAGGCTGTAGCGACGGTCGGGCGACTGGCGCAGGTAGCCGCGATCGGCCAGCGTGGCGGCGAGCCGGTGCATGGTCGGGGCCGGCAGGCCGCACGCGGCTGCGAGGTCGGACAGGCTCGCGGTGCCGCCAGCCGCCGCGAGCGCCTCCAGCACGTCGAGTGCCCTGTGCACGGACTGCACCCCGCCGTCCGCCTGCCTGCCCCCCGTCACCGTGACCTCGGCCACCGCGCATCTCCCTCAACGCACACCTCTACCGCGCCTCTCCCTGGCAGGTACCGCCCGAATCTGGCCGGGCACGCCGCCTGCCGCTCGCCACGCGGCTTGACGACGACGCGCCCGGAACCCTATCGTCCAGAACAGTATTTCATGATACGGTCGACTGATTCCACAGTACGAAATTAATCTGGGGCCAGGGCCGCCCCGGGAACGGAGGAGATCGCCGTGACCGAACCCGCCGCTTCTGGAAGTGCCGTGCCTGGTAGCACCGTGCCTGGCAGCACCGTGATCGGGCGCACCGTGGCCAGCGGCCTCCAGGTCGCCACCAGCCTCTACCGTTTCATCGCCGACGAGGCGCTGCCCGCTTCCGGGACCGGGCTCGGCGAAACCGCCTTCTGGGAAGGCGTGGCCCGGATCGTCACGGACCTGACGCCCGTCAACCGCGACCTGCTGCGCCGGCGCGACGAACTCCAGGCCGCGATCGACTCCTGGCACCGCGCTGCCGCGCACGCAGGAGAGGGCGGCCAGCGACGCGACCCCGCGAAATACCGGGCGTTCCTTGAGGAGATCGGCTACCTGGTCCCCGACCCGGGGCCGTTCGAGATCGGCACCGAGAACGCGGACCCCGAGATCGCGACGGTGGCCGGCCCGCAACTCGTGGTCCCTGTGACCAACGCCAGGTTCGCGATCAACGCGGCCAACGCCCGCTGGGGATCGCTGTACGACGCGTTCTACGGCACCGATGCGATCCCTGAAACCGACGGGGCCGGCAAGGAAGGCGCCTACAATCCCGTCCGCGGCCGGCGGGTGATCGACACCGTGCGGGACTTCCTCGACCAGGCGCTGCCGCTGGAGGGCGCGTCGCACCGCGACGTGACCGGATACCGCGTCGCCGACGGCACCCTCGCCGCCACCACCGCGGACGGCCTCCGCGGCCTCTGCGACCCCGGCGCTTTCGCCGGGTATCGCGGCGATCCGGCCGCGCCGGAAAGCGTGCTGCTGCGCCACCACGGCCTGCACGTCGAGATCGTCATCGACCGGGAAGGACCGATCGGCGCGACCGACCCGGCCGGAGTCCAGGACGTGCTTGCCGAGGCCGCCGTCACCACGATCGTCGACTTCGAGGACTCGATCGCGGCGGTCGACGCCGAGGATAAGACCACCGCGTACCGCAACTGGCTCGGGCTCAACGCGGGTGACCTGAGCGCCACTGTCGTTAAGGGAAACCGGTCCTTCATCCGCCGGATGGAACCGGACCGTTCCTACACCGCCCCGGCGGGAGGGACGCTCACCCTGCCGGGGCGGGCGCTGCTGCTGGTCAGGAACGTCGGCCACCTGATGACCACCGACGCCGTCCTGGACGCCGAGGGGGCGGAGGTCTTCGAGGGCATCCTGGACGCGATCGTCACCGCCCTCGCCGCCCTGCCAGGGCTCGAAACCGACGCGAAAGCGCGCAACAGCAGGACCGGGTCGGTGTACATCGTCAAGCCGAAGCAGCACGGGCCGGACGAGGTGGCCTTCACCGTGACGCTGTTCGCCCGGGTGGAGGAACTGCTCGGGCTCGCCCCGAACACCCTCAAGATCGGGCTCATGGACGAGGAGCGCCGCACCTCGCTGAACCTCGCCGCCGCCGTGCACGCGGCGCGGGATCGCATCGTGTTCATCAACACCGGCTTCCTGGACCGCACCGGCGACGAGATCCACACCTCGATGGAGGCCGGCCCGATGACCCGCAAGGCGGCCATGCGCTCGCAGCAGTGGATCCTCGCCTACGAGGACAGCAACGTCGACGTCGGACTGGCGCACGGCCTGGCCGGCCGCGCGCAGATCGGCAAGGGCATGTGGACCATGCCGGACCTGATGGCGGCCATGCTCGCGCAGAAGGCCGCGCATCCCCTGGCGGGCGCGTCCACCGCGTGGGTCCCTTCCCCCACCGCCGCCACCTTGCACGCGCTGCACTACCACCAGGTCGACGTCGGCCAGCGGCAGGCGGAACTCGCCCGCCGCTCTCCCGCGTCCCTCGACGACATGCTCGTCATCCCGCTCGCCGACCCGGCCGGGTGGAGCGAGGCCGACCGGCAGGACGAGGTCGACCTGAATGTCCAGTCGATCCTCGGCTACGTGGTCCGCTGGGTGGACCAGGGCATCGGGTGCTCCAAGGTCCCAGACATCAACGACGTGGCCCTCATGGAGGACCGCGCGACGCTGCGCATCTCCAGCCAGTTGCTGGCCAACTGGCTCCGGCACGGCGTCATCACCCGGGACCAGGTGGACGAGAGCCTGCGCCGCCTGGCCGCCGTCGTCGATGCGCAGAACGCGGGCGATCCCGCCTACCGCCCGATGGCGCCGGACTTCGGGGCGAGCATCGCGTTCGCGGCCGCGGCCGACCTCATCTTCGAGGGCGCGGCCCAGCCGAACGGCTACACCGAGCCGATCCTGCACCGCCGCCGCCGGGAGGCCAAGGCCGCGTTCGCGTAAGCCCGCATACTCCGGCGTCCCGCGCGCCGCGCGTCCCGCCCGGCGCCCGCCCGGCCATTGTCATGCCTGCGGGGTTGTCATGCCTGCGGGGTTGTCCAGCGGTCGATCTGCTCATCGAGCACGGTGAGGGGGACGGCTCCGTTGCGCAGCACCGCGTGGTGGAACCGGCGCAGGTCGAAGCGCGGCCCGAGCGCGCGCTGCGCCCGCTCGCGCAGGCGCACGATCTCGCGCTTGCCGGTCACGTAGGCCAGCGCCTGGCCGGGCCAGGCGATGTACCGGTCGATTTCATTGCGCGCGTTGTCGCGCGTGGTCGCGGTGTGGGAGTACATGAAGTCGATCGCCTGCTGACGCGACCACCCCAGGTAGTGCATGCCGGTATCCACGACGAGCCGGCAGGCACGCAGCGCCGCGAAGGAGAGCATTCCCAGCCGCGCGAGTTCGCCGCTGTACAGTCCGATCTCGTCGGCGAGGCGCTCGGCGTACAGGCCCCAGCCCTCGTTGAAGGCGCACAGTTCGGCGTCGATGTGACGCCGGTAGCGCGGGATGTCAAGCGTCTGCGCGGTCGCGAGCTGCAGGTGGTGCCCGGGCACCGATTCGTGGAACGCGAGCGCTTCGTATTCGTAGCGGTAACGTCCGGCCGGGCCGGTGGTCAGCAGGCAGTGCGCGCCGGGCCGGCTGCCGTCGACGGCCGGGGGCCGGTAGTACGCCATCGCGGCGTTGTCCGCGTCGATCGGGTTTATCTCCTCGATGACGCAGGCGGGGATGTCGTAGTGCTGGAAATAGGTGTCGCGGGCCGCCTCGGCACGGTCCAGGGCGTCCTGGGCGACCGCGACGATTTCGCCGCGCGTGCGAAAGCGCAGCGCCGGGTCGTCGCGCATCCGCGCGGCGATGGTGGCGAAATCGCTCTCTCCGAGTGCTTCCTGTCCGATCCGCGACCACAATCCGGCCAGCTCGTCGAGTTCCGCCAGGCCGATCGCGTGGATGTCCTCGGGCGAGAGCGTGGTGGTGGTGTGCCGTGCGACCGCGGCCAGGTAGCCGGCTTCACCGCCGGGAATCTCACGGATGCCGACCCGGTCATCCGGCCGGGCGAGCGGCGCCAGTTCGCGGCGCAGCAGTTCGGCGAGCCGCCGCATCGCCGGCCTGATGGTGTCCCGCACCTGGGCCGCCGCGGCCTGCCTTACCGCGGTCTCCGCGTCGAGCACGGGCTTGAGCAGGGCATCTTCGGATACTGGAAGCGCGAGATACCCTTCGAGCTGGCGGATTGACTGATCGACGCCGACGGCGGCGGGCGTCCGTCCATCCGCGGCCTCCGCCATGTACCGCTGACCGAGCGCATCGAGGGTGGCGCCGATCTTCGACATCCTGCTGAGGTAGCGTGCGGCGGCCTCGGTGCCGGCTACGGTCATGGCCGGCACCGCCTGGAAGATCAGGCCCTGCCGGCTGATGTAGCTTTTCGCCGACGCGTTGGCGGCCCAGAGCGAGTGCTCGGCGTCGGCCCGGGCGCCCTCGACCAGGGCGGCGAGTACTCCGCGGTCGACGAGCTGGGCGTCGGTGAGGCCGCCGATGCCGATCTCGCTGACCTGGCGGCCGATCGCCGCGAGCGCCTGCGCGGCGCGTTCGCTCGCCTCCCGGCTCGGGTCGAAGGACAGCCCGTCGAACTCGTCGACGCCGAGCAGTGTGGCGTTGTACGGGTCGTAGCTGTGCTGGGTGGCGAAATACGCCTCGCCGAGCCGCGCGAGTTCAGCCGCGGTCTCGGTGCCGGTGCCGGTGCCAGTGCCAGTGCCAGTGTCGCTGCCGGTCATGTCATGTCCCGTCCTGTCGTGGAGCTCATGTCGTCAGCAGCGGCTCGGGGCCCGTGCCGCGCGCGGAGAACATCGCCTGCGAGTTATGCGCCGCTACGACGCGCCCGTCACCGCCGACGGCGACGAGGCCCCCGGCGAACCCGCGCTCCGTGAGTTCGCGGGCAAAGGTCTCCCGGATCGCCCCGGCGAGGTCCGCGCCGGCGTAGCGGATCCGGGCGGCGACGTCGTATGCCACGACACCGCGCACGAACGCCTCGCCATGCCCGGTGCACGAGATCGCCGCTACATCGTCGCGGGCGTAAATGCCCGCGCCCACGATAGGGCTGTCTCCGACCCGCCCGTCGGCCTGCCCGGTCATCCCGCCCGTGGACGTGGCGGCGGCCACCCGGCCGCCGGCGTCGCGCGCCACCGCCCCGACCGTTCCGTGCCGGGCGGCGGCCGCGCGGCCGTCCAGCACCCGGTCCAGCTGCTGACGGCGCGCCTGCGTGACGAAGTAGGCGCGCTCGGCCACTTCGAGTCCGTAGCGCTCAAGGAACTCGGCATCCGGGTCGACGATGAGGACGTGCTCGGTCTGCTCCATCACGGCGCGTGCGAGCCGGACCGGGTTCCTCGCGTACTTGGAGGCGGCGACCGCACCCGCGAGCCCGGATCCCGTCATCACCGACGCGTCGAGCTCGGCATTCCCCTTCGCGGTGAGCGCGGCGCCACGGCCGGCGTTGAACAGCGGGTCGTCCTCGAGTACTTCCACGCTCGCGCACACGGCGTCCAGGGCATCGCCGCCCGAGGCGAGCACCTGCCATCCGGCACGGTAGGCGGCCCGCAGTCCCTGCGCGTACGGCGCGCGTCGCGCGAGGGTCAGCTCCTCCGACCTAGAGCCGGCCCCGCCGTGCAGCGCCAGGCTCGGTCCTCCCTCGAGCAATGCCACTTCGAAAATCTGCATGGTGATCGTCTTCCTGTCGTGCTTGGTGTCGTGCTTGGTGTCCTGCGGTCCCGGAGTCAGCGTCCCGTTGCCCGCCCGGTGATGTCCTCTCCCGGACTGAGAGCGAGCCCGAGCAGGAGCCCGTCGGCGCTGAGCGCCGGGCTCGAAGTGATGAAGAGCGGGACCCCCGGGGCGGGCGCCGTAATCCGGGCCGGCGTGCCGCCGATAAGCGGCGAGACCGTGCCCAGCAGATCCCCTTCGGCGACGGGCGCGCCGGGCCGCACCGCGGGCTGCCACCATCCGGCGTCGTCCGTCCGCATCCAGATCCAGCCTTCGTGTTCGGCCGGACGGCTGAATTCCGTGACCGGGCCGGGAAGCAGTTCCAGATAGCGCAGGACGTTCCGCAGGCCGCGCAGATGCCTGTCGACGGCTTCGGGGTCGAGCATGCCGCGCTCGCCGGACTCAGCGGTGATCGCGGGGATGCCGAGATCCGCGGCGGCCGCCGAGGTGCTTCCCGCGACGGTCCGGTCGCGCGGCGACTGGCGCACCAGGTGCCCGAGGCCGTAGGCCAGGGCGAGCTCGCGGGCCCGCCGTTCGACGGGCGAACCGTCGTAGAGGACGAACGGCTCGAGTGCTTCGGGCACGTCCCCCGCGTGCAGGTCAATCAGATAGTCAGAGCCCTTGATGAGCCTTTCGGTGACCGCCGCGGCGATCCGTTCCGCCGCGCTGCCGCCCGCGTCACCGGGAAAACTGCGATTGAGGTTCTTCCCGTCCAGCGGGACGACGAACGGCGTGCGCGCCCAGAACGCCGGGAGGTTGACGACCGGCGCGACCGTCACGGTTCCGGACAGCTCGGCCGGCCGAAGTTCGGCCAGCAACTCGCGCGCGGCGGCGATCGAGGTGTATTCGGTCCCGTGCACTCCGGCGATGACCGTCACGTGCGGGCCGCTGCCCGCCTCGCCGACGACATCGACGTACGGAACCGGCAGCTCACCGTCGTCGCCGAGGTTCACCCGAAGTTCGCACATCCCGATCATCAGGTGCCGCTCCGCCCGTCGCCGCCGTTCCTGCCGCGGTACGCGCGGGCCGCCGCGACAAGGCGGTCGCTTGCGCCTGGAATACCGATCCAGTGCGTGTGCAGGTAGGACGCGTGCACTCCGCCCTGGATGAAGCCCTCGGTGACAACCGCGTCCCTGGCCTGCCACCGCCACGCGTTCGCCGCGCGACTCCCGGTCGCGGCGACGTCGTCGCGTATGGCCGTGCGGTGGAACTCGTGCCCGTGGGCGCGCGTCCCGGCCGGTCCGAGCGGGGAGTCCGCGAGGGCGACCGCTTCCCGGTAGCCGAGGGTCAGCTTGCCGGTCAGCACAGCATCGACGTCGAGGACCCCGCACATTGGCTGCTCGTCGAGAGTCCGCGCCAGGTAAAGCAGCCCGGCGCACTCGGCGAGGACCGGCGCTCCCGCCGTGGCCAGTTCGGCCACCTGCGTGCGCAGGGCGGCGTTGGCGGACAGTTGCGCGGCGTGGACCTCGGGGAAGCCGCCACCGATGACCAGGCCAGCCGTGCCGTCTGGCAGGCGCTCGTCGCGGAGCGGGTCGAAGACCGCTACTTCGGCACCGGCCGCGGTGAGCAGTTCCGGGTGCTCCGCGTAGCCGAAGGTGAACGCCGGACCACCGGCGACGGCGATCGTCACGGGGGGACGCGAAGCCACGGTCCGTTCGGTCGGCTGGCCCTGAATTTCCGCTTGGCCTTCTTGAGTTCCGGCGGCGGGGAGCGGGGGTGCCGAGCGGGCGAGGCGCAGGACAGCGGCCAGGTCGACACCGGCGGCGATGGCCGCGCCGAGGGCGTCGGTCACGGCCAGGGCTTCGCTGCCGCGCTCGGCGGCGGGGATAAGCCCCAGGTGACGGGACGGGACGGCGAGGGACTCCAGGCGCCGGATCGCGCCGAGAACGGTGACGCCCGCGCTTTGCGCGGCTTTCGCGAGCAGGTGCGCGTGGTAGTCGGAGCCGACCTTGTTGAAGATCACGCCGCCGATGCGCGTCGCCGGGTCGAAGGTCGCGAAGCCGTGCAGCAGGGCCGCGGCCGACGCGCTCATGCCTGACGCGTCGACCACGAGCACGACTGGCGCGCGCAGCAGTCGCGCCACGTGCGCGGTCGAGGCGAAGTCACCCCGGTCTGACGCCCCGTCGAACAGGCCCATGACGCCCTCGATGACCGCGACGTCGGCAGGCACCGGGGTGGTCGCGCCGTGGGCGAACATCGCCGCGATCCGGTCCTCGCCGACCAGCCAGGGATCGAGGTTGCGGCCGGGACGTCCCGCGGCCAGCGCGTGGTAGCCGGGGTCGATGTAGTCCGGGCCCACCTTGTGCGGCGATACCTTCAGGCCATGCTGGCGCAGCGCGGCGAGCAGCCCGGTGGCGACGGCCGTCTTGCCGTGACCGCTGCCCGGCGCCGCGATGACGACACGCGGGATGGTTACCATTCGATGCCGCGCTGGCCCTTCTGGCCGGCGTCCATCGGGTGCTTGATCTTCGTCATCTCGGTGACGAGGTCCGCGGCCGCGATCAGGTCGGGGTTCGCGTCGCGGCCGGTGATCACCACGTGCTGGTGGCCGGGGCGGCTGGCGAGGGTCTCGACGACGTCGGTGACGTCTACCCAGCCCCATTTCATCGGGTACGTGAACTCGTCGAGTATGTACATGCCGAACCGCTCCGCCGTCAGGTCCCGCTTGATCTGCGCCCAGCCCTCGCGGGCGTTCGCGGCATGGTCGTCCGGGTCGCCGCGCTGGATCCAGGACCAGCCGTCGCCCATCTTGTGCCAGGCGACCTCGCCGCCCTCGCCGGTCTCCTCGTGCAGGCGGCCGAGCGCGCGGAAGGCGGCCTCCTCGCCGACCCGCCATTTGGCGCTCTTGACGAACTGGTAGACGCCGATCCCCCAGCCCTGGTTCCAGCCGCGCAGCGCCATGCCGAACGCGGCGGTCGACTTTCCCTTCATAGCGCCTGTGTGCACGATGAGAAGCGGGCGGTTGCGCCGTTGCCTGGTGGTCAGGCCGTCGTCAGGGACGGTCTCCGGTACTCCCTGCGGCATGGCTTAGGCCACCTCCCGGTAGGCGCGAACTGAATCGGCGAGGACGCCGGCGGACAGGTCGCCGCCCGGCCCGCGGTCTGCTTGCCGGCGGCTCGCCGACCCGCCGTTCGCGGGCTGGCCGTCGGCGGACAGGCTGGCGACGGTCACGCAGTCGGCGCCGAGTGCGCCCGCGAGGCTCGTGGCCAGGCCGAGCCTGACCGGCCCTGACTCGCAGTCGATGACGACGGCCGCGACGCCGTCCCGGCGCAGCAGGCCGGCGGCCGCGGCGGGCTCATCGCCGGCGTTGTGCCGGCCGTCGGTGACGAGCACGAGCAGCGGACGGCGCATCGGGTCACGGAGCCGCTCACGGCGCAGCGTGGCGTAGGCCTCGACAAGCCCCGCCACCAGCGGGGTACGTCCTCCTGTCGGCAGGTTCTCCAGCCGTCTCGCGGCGGCGTCCGCCGACGAGGTGGGCGGCAGCACGAGTTCCGCGCCGGCACCGCGGAAGGAGATCAGGCCCACCTTGTCGCGGCGCTGGTAGGCGTCGAGCAGCAGGGAAAGCACGGCACCCTTGACCGCCTGCATCCGGGCGCGGGCGGCCATGGACCCGCTCGCGTCCACCACGAACAGGACCAGGTTGGACTCGCGGCCCTCACGGCGGCGCTCGCGCAGGTCGTCGGCGTGCAGGATCAGTCCAGGTCCGGTCCGCCCGCGGCGAGCCTGCTGCGGGGCGCTCGCCATCAGGGTCGCGTGCAGATGCAGGTCGGTCACCGCCTGCCGCCGCTCGCGGACGCCGACGGTGGCCCCGGTGTCGGTGTAGGCGCGCGAGCGCCGGCCCGCCGCGCCGTGTCCCTTGCCCGGGACTTCAAGCCGCCGCGTGCGGAAGGTCGCGCCGCTCGCCACGACCGACTCACGCCCCGCCGGGCGGGCGGGCGGGCAATCCGGGTCGCCGGCCTGCGCGGTGTCGCCGGCCTGCGCGGGGCCGTCGGCCTGCGCGGTGTCGCCGGCCTGCGCGGTGTCGCCGGCGGGCGCGGGGCCGTCGGCTTCGGCAGGCCCGGACGGCTCATCGCGGGAGTCGCGAGCGCCCGTCTCGTCGCGCGGGGCGTCACCGCGTGTGCCGTCTCCGGTGTCGTCTCCGGTGTCGTCGCGGGCTGGGCCGCTGCCCGGCGGCTGCGGATCCGGCTCGTCGCCGAGCGCGTCGTCCAGCTGTCCCTCGTCAAGGCCCGGGGCGTCGAACGGGTTGCGGCGCCGGCGGTGCGGCAGCGCGAGCAGGGCCGCGGCGCGGATGTCCTCGCGGGTGACCGTGTCCCTGCCGTGCCAGGCCGCGTGCGCGGCGGCGGTCCTGGCGATCACGATGTCGGCCCGCAGGCCGTCCACGTCGAAGCTCGCGCACACGCCCGCGATCTGTTCAAGGGCCTTGTCGCCGAGGACGACATCGGGCAGGCGGGTGCGGGCCGCGGCGATAGACGCGGCGAGCGCTGCCTCGTCTGCCGCGAACCGGGCCGCGAACCCGGCCGGGTCGGCGTCGAATCCCAGCCGCCTGCGCACGACCTCCGCCCTGGTCGCCGGGTCACGCGGCGCTCTCGCCTCGACGGTGAGGCCGAAGCGGTCGAGCAACTGGGGCCGCAACTCGCCCTCTTCCGGGTTCATCGTGCCGACGAGCAGGAACCTGGCCGCGTGCCGCACCGATACGCCGTCACGCTCCACGTAGCTCGTCCCGAGGGCGGCCGCGTCGAGCAGCAGGTCGACGAGGTGGTCGTGCAGCAGGTTGACCTCGTCGACGTACAGCACGCCCCGGTGCCCCGCGGCGAGCAGCCCCGGCTGGAACGAGGTGACCCCCTCGGTAAGGGCGCGCCCGACGTCCAGCGAGCCGGTGAGCCGGTCCTCCGTCGCGCCGACCGGCAGCTCCACCAGCCGGGCCGGGCGAAGTTCCCCCCTGGCCCCGTTGGCACGGCCGTGGTGCGGTCCGTCCGGGCACTCCGGGTCAGGCGCGGCTGGCGAGCACGAGAACCGGCAGCCCGTGACGACCTCGACGGGCGGCAGCACGGCGGTGAGCGCGCGGACCGCCGTCGACTTCGCGGTTCCCTTCTCGCCGCGGACCAGGACACCGCCGATCGCCGGCGAGATGGCGTTGAGGATGAGCGCCAAGCGCATGTCATCCATCGCGATGACCGCGCTAAACGGGAACTGGGTCACAACCACGCCCTTCACCCGGCGGGTATCCACGCCCGCCGCCAGCGACGACCACCGGACGGCAGGTCCGGCGGCACGGCTGCCGATAGCCCTGGCTTCCGTCTTTCGACAGGTCACAGTGGCGGGACCGCCCCGGACTCGCACCGGTGTTCCTCAGCAGCCGTTCCGGGCAATCCTCTCACAGCCGTGCGGCAGACTGTAGGGCGTGCTCCCCCAGACGCTCCCGCAGGCGCTCTCGCAGGCCGTGACCGTGGTCGGCATCGGGGCCGACGGGTGGGCCGGGCTTTCGCCGCGAGCGCGAGCCGCGATCGAGCGGGCCGGCGTGCTCGTCGGCGGCCCGCGTCAGCTCGCGCTGCTGCCCGATGACGTCGCCGGGCGGCGGGTTCCGCTGCCAAGCCCGCTGCTGCCCGGGCTGCCGGAGCTCGTCACGGCGCACGCGCGGGCCAGGCTCGTCGTGCTGGCGAGCGGCGACCCGATGTTCTACGGCATCGGGTCGACTCTCGTCCGGATTCTCGGCGCGGCGGCCGTGACCGTGCTGCCCCATCCGTCGTCGGTGTCGCTCGCCTGCGCCCGGCTCGGCTGGCCGCTCGACGACGTCGAAACGGTCAGCCTGGTCGGCCGCCCGCTCGAACTGCTGCACCCGCTGCTCCAGCCGGGACGGCGGGTGCTCGCGCTCGCCTCCTCGTCCTCGGCGGCCGGTGATGTGCTGTCGCTGCTCGCCGCCCGCGGCTTCGGCGCGAGCCCGGTCACGGTGCTCGCGGACCTCGGCGGCGCGGCGGAGGCCGTCGGCCCCGCCGACGGGACGCCGCACAGCCGGCTGGCGATCATCGCGATCGACTGCCGGCTCGACGCCGGCGCGGGCGCCGCGCCGCTGCCGCGCTCCCCCGGCCTGCCTGACGGCGCGTTCGAGTCCGACGGGCAGCTCACCAAGCGCGAGATCCGCGCCCTGGCGCTTGCCGCGCTCGCCCCGGTCCCCGGCCAATTGCTGTGGGACGTGGGCGCCGGTTCGGGCAGCATCGGCATCGAGTGGATGCGCACGCACCCGGCGAGCCGGGCGATCGCGGTCGAGCCCCGCACCGACCGCGCAGACCGCATCGCCCGCAACGCCGCCGCGCTCGGCACGCCCGGGCTTGTGGTGGTGGCCGGTGCGGCACCGGGTGCGCTCGCCGATCTTGAGCGCCCTGACGCAGTGTTCATCGGCGGCGGCGTCACGGCCGACGGGGTCGTGGCGGCCTGCTGGGACGCGCTCGACGCGGGCGGCCGGCTGGTCGCGAACGCGGTCACCCTCGAGGGTGAGCTGGCGCTGGCTGACTGGCACCGCCGCCTGGGCGGTGACCTGACCAGGATCGCCGTCGAGCGAGCCGGCCCGCTTGGCACATTCACGACCTGGCGGCCGGCGCTGCCTGTCGTGCAGTGGTCCGTCCGTAAGACGCCCGGTGCGGGCGTCCCCGCCCCCGCGAATCAGGAGAACCATTGACCGTCCATTTCGTCGGTGCCGGCCCCGGTGCCGCCGACCTGATCACCGTTCGCGCGCAGCGGCTGCTCGCCGGATGCTCGGTGTGCCTGTACGCCGGGAGCCTCGTCCCGGCCGAAGTCCTGGAGCACTGCCCGCCCGGTGCCCGGCTGATCGACACCGCCGACCTGACCCTGGACGAGATCATCGCGGCCATGGCGGACGCGGACGCCGCCGGGCTTGACGTGGTCCGGCTCTGCTCGGGCGACCCGGCGGTCTTCAGCGCGGTCGCCGAGCAGGCCCGCCGGCTTGACCGGGCCGGGATCGGCTACGACATCACCCCGGGCGTGCCCGCGTTCGCGGCGGCCGCGGCGGCGCTGCGGCGCGAGCTCACGGTGCCCGGTCTCGGCCAGACGGTGGTCCTCACCCGGATCGCGCACCGCGCCACGCCGATGCCGGCGGGCGAGGACCTGGCCGGCCTCGGTGCCACCCGCGCCACACTCGTGCTGCACCTGGCCGTCCAGCGGATCGAATACGTGGTCGCCGAGCTGACGCCGCACTACGGACCCGATTGCCCCGCGGCGGTTGTCGCCTACGCCAGCCAGGACGGCGAGGTCCTGCTGCGCGGCACCCTCGGCGACATCGCGGCAAAGGTGATCGCCGCCGGCGTGCGGCGCACCGCGGTGATCATTGTGGGCCAGGTGCTCGCGGCGGAGGGCTTCCGCGACAGCCATCTCTACTCGGCCGGCAGGGAACGCGCCCGCGATCAGGCCTCGCGGTCGTTACCTGGCTGGCCATGGTCCCGGTCACGGTCCCGGTCCCGGTCACGGTCACGCCGGAGCAGGTACGTGTCCATGATCCAGCCGTGCCTGGCGCGGAGTTCGGCCCTCGTCGCGGCGATCTCGCCCGCGACGTCCCGCAGCGGGCCGGAGATCAGTACCTCGTCGCCAGTGCTGAGGTAGGCGCCCCAGAACACCGTCAGCGCGGGGTCGTCGAACCCGGCCGCGGTGAATCCTGAGTCGAGCATGACGACGACGCTGTCGAGCCCCGGCGGGATGCCGTCGGGGATCCGGCGGGCGGGCGTGATGTGGATTGGCTCGCCGATCCGGTTCAGCGGTATGCGGTGCGCTGCCGCCAGGGCCTGCACGCTGGTCACCCCGGCGATCACGGTGTATTCGAAGGCGATCTGGCCGCGCGCGAGAATGCGGTCGATGATCCGCAGTATCGAGTCGTAGACTGACGGATCGCCCCAGACCAGGAACGCGCCGACACTATCGGCCCCCAGTTCGGCCGCGATCGCCGCCTCGATCAGCTCGGCGCGGGCCTCGTGCCAGTCCCGCACCGCGCCCTGGTAGCCGTCACCGGTCAGGGACGGCGACCGGTCGCGCGGCGGTTCGGGAATCTCGACGACCCGGTAGTCCGTCCGGGTGACGTGCCGGCGCAGGATCTCCGCACGGGCCGCGTTCAGCCCGGATTTCGCGTCTCCCTTGTCGATGCGGAAGAAGACATCCACCCGGTTGAGCGCGCGCACCGCCGCGACGGTGATCTGGTCGGGGTCGCCGGGTCCCATGCCGATGACGAGTAGTTCACGCATCCGCCCAGTCTCTCCCACCTGGCCGCCCGGATTAGCCTGTGGGCGTGCGCATCCTCATCCTCGGCGGGACCGGCGAGGCGCGGGAACTGGCCGCCGAACTGACGGCAGCGGGCATCGACTCGCTGTCGTCGCTGGCGGGCCGGGTCCGGCAGCCGCGGCTTCCCGACGGCCCGGTCCGCATCGGCGGGTTCGGCGGTGCCGACGGGCTCGCTGCGTTCCTGCGCGCGGAAGGCATCACGACAATCATCGACGCCACGCATCCGTTCGCCATCGCCATCACGCGCAACGCGGCCGAGGCTGCCAGCCGGACGGGAGTGCCGCTGCTCGTGCTGCGGCGGCCGGCATGGCCGGCAGACCCGTCATGGGACGCCGTTCCCGACATACACGCGGCGGCCGCCGCCGTCCGTGGCTGGGGCGGCGAATGCGTGTTCCTCACCACCGGCCGCCGGGATCTCGGCGCCTTCGCCGCTGACGAAGAGCACCGCTTCCTTGTCCGGGCCGTCGACCCGCCCGACGGCCCGGTTCCGCCGCACATGACGCTGGTGCTCGACCGCGGCCCGTACAGCGTTGACGGCGAGTCGGCGCTGATGCGGGAGCACGGGGCCGGGCTGCTTGTGACCAAGAACAGCGGCGGGCCGATGACGGCCGCGAAGCTCCAGGCCGCTCGCGACCTCGGGGTGCGGGTCATCGTGGTGCAGCGCCCGCCGCTGCCGGCCGGCGCCAGCGTGGTGGCGACCGTCGCCGAGGCCGCGGCGTGGATCGGCGGCGGCGCGGATCAGCCCGGGTAACGGCGGGGCGTGATGACCCGGTCCCGGCCTCCGGCGCGCACCACCCGGGTCTGGCTTGAACCGACGATGAGCAGGCAGCGCATGTCAACCTGATCCGGGTCGAGGTCGCCGAGCGTGGTGACGGTGACCTGCTGCCCGTCGGTGCCCACGGCCCGGCCGATCACTACGGGCGTCCCCGGATCTCTGTGGGCAAGCAACAGGTCCCGGGCGTCGACAAGCTGCTGGCGCCTTGAGCTGGACGCCGGGTTGTAGATCGCGATCGCGAAATCGCCGGCCGCCGCGGCCTCGAGGCGGCGAGCGATGACGTCCCAGGGCTTGA
Source organism: Trebonia sp. (assembly GCA_035948445.1). Lineage (GTDB taxonomy): Bacteria > Actinomycetota > Actinomycetes > Streptosporangiales > Streptosporangiaceae > Trebonia. The sequence goes on from DASZJE010000142.1 coordinate 19,227, forward strand.
GCCGGTCCGACAGCGAGAGCGCGACGTAGTCGTGGCCGAGGGGCGCGCCGGCCTGGCTTGCGACGGCCTGCGCCGCGGTGAGCCCCGGCACGATGTCGACGGGCACGCCCGCGAACCGCTCGTCGCCGCCTGCCACCTCAAGGACGGCGGTGGCCATGGCGAATACGCCGGGATCCCCGGAGGAGACCACGGCGACCCGGCGACCCCGCAGCGCAAGGTCGAGGGCGAACTCCGCGCGTTGCGCCTCGACCCGGTTGTCGCTGCCGTGCCGCCGCTGCCGCGGATTGAGCGGCACGCGCTCGACGTAGGGGGCGTAGCCGACGATGTCATCGGCGGCATCAAGCACGGCCATCGCCTGCGGGGTCAGCCAGTCGCGCCCGGCGGGGCCGAGGCCCACGACGTCCACCCGCCCGGTTCCCGCCTCGGAAAGGCCCCCGGCCCGCGCGGATTCGGCCCGCGCGGATTCGGGCTGAGCGGATTCGGGCTGAGCCGCAGCCTCGGCGCCGGGCACGAGGACGAGCGACATGTACGGGACGGCTGCTGGGTCGACACTCCCGGCGGGCTCAATGACTTGCCGGGAGCCAGCAGAGGCCCGCTCGACGTAGTACGCCTCCCCCAGTCGCCCCGACTCTTTCAGCGCCGCGCGAACTTCGGCGTAACTGCGGCTGATCTTCATGATCGCGGCGGCCCCGCTGCCGCGCAGCCGCCCGGTGAGGTCGTCGGCGCCGAGCGTGCCCGGAAGCACGGTCAGCACATCGTTGCCCTCCACGAGCGGCATCGACAGCGCCGCCGAGGCGGCGCTGACCGAGGTGATACCGGGCACGATCTCGGTGCGGAACCGCCCGCTGATCCGCTTGTGCATGTGCATGTAGCTGCTGTAGAAAAGCGGGTCCCCCTCGGCGAGCAGGACCACGTCACGCCCGGCGGACAGGTGCGCCATCAGCCTCCCGGCCGCCTGCTCGTAGAACTCCTCGATCGCGCCCTCGTAACCGCCCGGGTGCGTCGTGGTCTCGGTGGTGACCGGGTACACGAGCTGTTCTTCGATCTGGTCGCCGCGCAGGTACGGTTCGGCGATCGAGCGGGCGACCGAGCGCCCGTGGCGGGCGGAGTGGTAGGCGACCACGTCGGCCGCGCCTATGATCCTGGCGGCCTTCACGGTGACAAGCTCGGGATCGCCGGGACCGAGCCCGACCCCGTAGAGAACTCCCGGCACCGCGCTCATTCGGCCTCGCTCGCGAGCGCGTTGACCGCCGCGACGGTCATCGCGCTGCCGCCGCGCCGCCCGTGCACCACCAGGTACTCCAGGCCCGACTCCGCCAGCGCCCGCTTCGACTCCGCGGCCCCGATGAAGCCGACCGGGATGCCGATCACGGCCGCCGGCCGCGGCGCGCCCGCGCGCAGGAGCTCAAGCAGCCGGAACAGCGCCGTCGGCGCGTTGCCGATCGCCACGACCGCGCCGCCCAGCCGGTCACCCCACAAATCGAGCGCCGCCGCCGACCGCGTCGTCCCGAGCCGCGCGGCGATCGGCGGCACGGCCGGGTCGCTCAGCATGCAGACGACCTCGTTGCCCGCGGGCAGCCGCCCCCTGGTGATCCCGGAGGCGACCATCTGCGCGTCGCACAGCACCGGCGCCCCCGCGCGCAAAGCCGCCCGCGCCGCGCGCACCACGTCATCGCTGTAGCCGACGTCGCCTGGCAGGTCGGTCATCCCGCACGCGTGGATCATCCGGACCACCACCGTGGCCACCTCGTCGGGGAACCGGGCCAGATCGGCCTCTGCCCTGATGGTGGCGAAGGAACGACGATAGATCTCCGCGCCGTCGCGGACGTAGTCAAACTCCGGCAACCTGATATCCCTCGCTCGTGGCGGTCGCGTCGATCTCGGTGGCGGCCGGCCGGCCGCAGTGCCGCCCGCATCCGCTCACGTGTACTATCCGCCCCGGCCAGCGGGCCGCGAACCCGGCCGCGTCCGCCTGCACGTCGGCCAGCGCGCGGGCGCAGCCGGGCCGCCCGGCGCACGCCGTGACGCGCAGCCACGGCGAGCCGTCGTCCACGCCGAACCCGAGGCTCGCCGCCGCCTGGAGCGTGCCGGCCGCGTCGGCCTGGTCGGGCAGTACCACGCTACGCCATGGGGTGATCCGCGCGGTCCGCCCCGCCACGCGGTCCGCGAGCCAGGTCACCTGCGCCGCGGTAAGCCGCCCGAGCGGAGCCAGCAGCACGACGGAATCCAACCCGTCAAACGGAACGGACCGTGGTTCCACCCCGCCCTCAGCCGCTCGGCACGGCACGATGCCGACAGGCCGGGCTGCTGTTGCCAGGGCCGGCTCATGGGGCATCGGCTGCCGCGAAACGGGGGGCAGCCCGAATCGTCCGGCAACCGCGGCGCGGACGCGCTCGGCCCCGCCGGGCAGGTCGGCGATGCGCCACGCCGTCGATCCCGCGGCGGCCCGCTCGTCGAGGAACGCCTCGGCGCACGCGAGCATCACGGTCACGACAGCGCTGACGGCAGCGTCCGCGTCGCCGTCCCTGACCGCGAGCCCGTTGACGACGGCGCGGTCCGCGCCCACCTGGGCGACGACGTCGGCACCGAGACCGGCGACATCACCGCGTCCGTCGTCGATGGCGAACAGGAACCGGCCAGGCAGCCCGGCCAGCCTGGGCCGTGCGCACAGCGCGGCGTCAAGGAGGCGGACGAGCCCGGTCAGGTCGCGGCCGCCGTTCAGGCCGGCCAGCGGCGAGGCGAGCACGTTGCGTACCCGGTCGTGATCGAGCGACGGGAGCAGGCCAGCCTCGATGAGGGCGGTGGTCAGCGGGCCGGCGGAGGCGACCGCCAGGGCACGCAACTGGACATTGCCGCGTGAGGTCAGCTCGATCCGGCCGTCGCCAAGCTCGGTGGCCATCCGCGCGAGCAGCCGGAGCTGCCCGCCGGTGACGAGCCCGCCGGGCAGTCGGATCCGGGCCAGGCAGCCGTCGGCCGCCTCCGCAAGCCGCAGCACGCCGGGACACCTGTCGCCGGCGGCGCGGCGGCGGCCGGCGCTTATGTCGTGGCTGGTCTCGGGCACGGGCGGATTGTATGCCAGTACGCGGCGCTCCGTCAGCGTCCCGGCCCGCAAAATTGACGCATGTCCCACGGCACCTGTACCGTCCGAACTGCGTGACGGCGCCAAAGGAAGCTGGTGCAAGTCCAGCACGGTCGCGCCACTGTCAGCCAGCCGCCTTAGCCGCGAGCTGGCAAGTCAGATACTTCGCCGTCGCGACGCCTAACTATGAGTCGGGACGCAGGATCCCGGAGGAGGCTCTTTCGTGATCGTTCTGCTCTCCACCTCGGACACCGATCTGCTGTCGGCGCGCGCCAGCGGCGCGCGCTACCGGCTCGGCAACCCTGCCCGTCTCGCGGTCGAGGAACTGCCGCTGCTGCTCGACGGCGCGACCGCCGTCGTCGTCCGGATCCTCGGCGGGCGACGGGCCTGGGAAGAGGGCCTGGACGCGGTGCTCGCCTCCGGCGTGCCCGCGGTCGTGCTCGGCGGCGAGCAGGCACCGGACGCCGAGCTCATGCAGCTGTCGACGGTGGCCGGCGGTATCGTCGCGGAGGCGCACGCCTACCTGGCGCACGGCGGCCCGGAGAACCTGCGGCAGCTCGCCCGGTTCCTTTCCGACGCGGTCGCGCTGACCGGCGAGGGGTTCGCCCCTCCGGCTGCCATGCCGTCCTGGGGTCTCCCCGACCGCCCCGCGGGGACGGGGGAGGCGGTGACCGTGACCCCAGTGACCGGGGAGGCGGCGGCCGGGAAGGCTGTGCCGCGCCCGACGGTCGCCGTCTTGTACTACCGGGCCCATCACGTCGCGGGGAACACGGGTTTCGTGCACGCCCTGGCCGACGCGATCGAGACGGCCGGCGGGCGGGCGCTGCCGGTATTCGTCTCGTCGCTGCGGACGGCCGAGCCAGCGCTGATCGACGCGCTGCGCGGCGCGGACGCGATCGTCGTGACCGTGCTCGCCGCCGGCGGGCTGCTGCCCTCCTCGGCCGGGGCGGGCGGCAGCGATGAGGACTGGGACATCGGTGCGCTCGCCAGCCTTGACGTGCCGATCCTTCAGGGGTTGTGCCTGACGTCGTCGCGTGCCCAGTGGGCCGGAAGCGACGAGGGGCTGACCCCGCTTGACGCCGCCACCCAGGTGGCGATTCCCGAGTTCGACGGGCGCCTGATCACGGTTCCGTTCTCGTTCAAGGAAACCGGTCCCGACGGGCTGACCAGCTACGTCCCCGACCCGGAGCGGACCGCGCGGGTGGCGGGCATCGCGGTCAGGCACGCGCGGCTGCGGCACGTCCCGCCGGCGGAGCGGCGCATCGCGATCATGCTGTCGGCGTACCCGACCAAGCACGCCAGGATCGGCAACGCCGTCGGGCTCGACACGCCCGCGTCGGTGATCCGGCTGCTGGCGGCGATGGCCGACGCCGGCTATGACATCGGCGGCGACGAGTTCCCCGGCGTGGCCGACGGCGACAGCGACGCGCTCATGCACGCGATCATCGCGGCAGGCGGCCAGGATGAGGCATGGCTGACCGAGGAACAGCTGGCAGGCAACCCGGTCAGGATCAGCGCCGCCGACTACCGGGCCTGGTTCGCCACCCTCGACCCGGAGCTGCGGCAGACGGTCACCGGCCACTGGGGACCGCCGCCCGGCGAGCTGTTCGTCGACCGGAGCCAGGACCCGGACGGCGAGATCGTCCTGGCGGCCCTGCGGGCGGGAAACGTCGTGGTGATGGTGCAGCCGCCGCGCGGCTTCGGCGCGAACCCGGTCGCGATCTACCATGACCCGGACCTGCCGCCGAGCCACCACTACCTCGCCGCCTACCACTGGCTGCGGGAGAAGTACGCGGCGCACGCGGTCGTGCACGTGGGCAAGCACGGCAACCTGGAGTGGCTGCCGGGCAAGACGTCAGGTCTTTCGGCCGGCTGCGCCGCGGACGCCGCGATCGGCGACATCCCGCTCGTCTACCCGTTCCTCGTCAACGACCCCGGCGAGGGCACCCAGGCCAAGCGGCGCGCGCACGCCACCCTGATCGGCCACCTGGTGCCGCCGATGGCCCGCGCGGAGAGCTACGGGGACATCGCTCGCCTTGAGCAGTTGCTTGACGAGCACGCACAGATCGCCGCGCTCGACCCGGCGAAGCTGCCCGCCATCCGCGCCCAGATCTGGACTCTCATCCAGGCCGCCAAGCTCGACCACGACCTCGGCCTCGACAACCGGCCGCACGACGCCGAGTTCGACGACTTCATCCTGCACGTGGACGGCTGGCTGTGCGAGGTCAAGGACGCCCAGATCCGGGACGGTCTGCACGTCCTCGGTGCCGCGCCCGCCGGCGAGGCGCGGGTGAGCCTGGTGCTCGCCATCCTGCGAGCCAGGCAGATGTGGGGCGGTCAGGCGCAGGCGCTCCCCGGCCTGCGCGAGGCTCTTGGTTACGCCGAGAAGTCCGGCGACAGGACCGCCGCCGACATGATCGAGGCCCAGGCCAGGGCCCTCGTCGAAACGATGGAGGCGGCCGGCTGGGACCCCGCCGCAGTGCCAGGCGTCGTCGCCGCGCTCGGCTCGCCCGCGCACGCGGCCGGCGCACCGGACGCGGCCGGCGCACCGGACGCGGTCAGCGCCGTGCTCACGTTCGCCGCCACCGAGGTGGTGCCCAGGCTCGCCGGGACGGCCGACGAGATCACCCGGACCCTGCACGCGCTCGACGGCGGGTTCGTCCCCGCGGGACCGAGCGGCTCGCCGCTTCGCGGCCTGGTCAACGTGCTGCCGACCGGGCGGAACTTCTACTCCGTCGACCCCCGCGCTGTGCCGTCCCGGCTCGCCTGGGAAACGGGCCAGGCGATGGCGGACTCCCTCCTGGCGCGGTACCTGGCCGACACCGGCGGCTACCCTGACTCGGTCGGCCTTTCGGTCTGGGGCACCGCGGCGATGCGCACCTCCGGTGACGATGTGGCCGAGGTCCTCGCGCTGCTCGGCGTGCGGCCGGTGTGGGACGAGGCGTCACGCCGCCTCAGCGGACTCGAGCCGATCCCCCTAGCGGAGCTCGGCCGGCCGCGCATCGACGTGACCGTCCGGATCAGCGGCTTCTTCAGGGACGCGTTCCCCCACGTGGTGACCGCGCTCGACGACGCGGTCCGGCTGGCCGCGGGGCTTGACGAACCCGCGGACCAGAACTACGTCCGCGCGCACGCCCAGGCCGACCTGGCCGTCCACGGTGACGAGCGGCGCGCCACCACACGGATCTTCGGTTCCAAGCCGGGCGCGTACGGAGCCGGCCTGCTGCCGCTGATCGACGCGCGGAACTGGCGCGACGACGCCGACCTGGCCGAGGTCTACGCCATCTGGGGCGGCTTCGCCTACGGCCGCGGCCTCGACGGCCGGCAGGCACGCGACGACATGGAACGCGCCTACCGGCGGATCGCGGTGGCCGCGCACAACACCGACACCCTCGAGCACGACATCGCTGACTCCGACGACTACTTCCAGTACCACGGCGGCATGATCGCCACCGTCCGGGCGCTCACAGGCCACGCGCCGCGCGCCTACATCGGCGACTCCACCCGCCCCGACACCGTCCGCACCCGATCGCTCGCCGAGGAGACTGCCCGGGTGTTCCGCGCGCGGGTCGTCAACCCCCGCTGGGTCGAGGCGATGAAGCGCCACGGGTACAAGGGCGCGTTCGAGCTCGCTGCCACGGTCGACTACCTGTTCGGCTACGACGCCACGGCGGGCGTGGTCGAGGACTGGATGTATGAGAAGCTAGCCGACACCTACGTCCGCGACGAGAGCATGCGCGAGTTCTTCGCCCAGTCCAACCCCTGGGCGCTGCACGGTATCGCCGAGCGACTGCTCGAGGCCGCCGACCGCAAGCTCTGGGACACGCCGGACCCGGAAACGCTCGCGACCCTGCGGCAGGCGTACCTCGAGGCCGAAGGCGACCTCGAAGACCGCTGACAGCGTCGCCGCGGCGACGCGACTGCCCGTGCCTGTTAGCCGGCGTCGAGGCGGCTGGTCAGCGCCGGCAGGCCCGGCGGGGCGCCGCGGGTGATGAGGCCGAGGACGGCATCGGTGTCCAGGTGGTGGTCGATCAGGTCGGCGAGAGCGTCGTAGCGGCGTTCCCTGACGGCGCCGAAGCAGACGTCGGGGGCGGGGGTGAAGTCGCGGCCGGTTCGGGCGGCAAGGTCGCGGAGGAACGCGCGGCGGAAGGCGTCGTTCTCGAAGATGCCGTGCCAGGTGGTGCCGCGGACGGAACCGGCCGCACAGCCGTCGAGGAACGGCTCGCCGCCCTCCACGGTGACGGCCCCGTGGTGGATCTCGTAGCCATGGACCGGCTCGCCGAGCGCGGTACCGGACGAGCGGGCCAGGACCTTGCCGGCCGTGAACCGCACTCGGGCCGGCAGCAGTGCGAGGCCCGGCACGGTCCCCGCGCGGCTTTCGATCTCGTCCTCGATGCTGGTCGCGAGCATCTGGTAACCGCCGCAGACGCCGAGGACGGGCTGGCCGCGGCCGGCGCGGTCCGTGATGGCCGCGGCGATGCCGGTGTCCCGGAGCCAGCGCAGGTCGCTGACGGTCGCCCGCGTCCCCGGCAGGATCACCAGGTCCGCGCCGTCCACCTGGGCGGCGGTCGTGGCGAGTTCGACGACAACGCCCGGTTCGGCCGCCAGCGGGTCGACGTCGGTCACGTTCGACATCCGCGGCAGCCGCACGACCGCGATCCGCAAGTTCTCGCCACCGACCGGGGGCAGTGCGGCGCGGGGCCGGGAGTCCAGGTCGAGGGAGTCCTCGGCGTCGAGCCACAGGTCACGCTGCCACGGCAGCACGCCGAGCGTCGGCCGCCCGGTCATCGTCTTCAGCATCTCAAGCCCCGGGGCGAGCAGCCGGAGGTCGCCCCGGAACTTGTTGACCACGAACCCCGCGATAAGCCGCTGGTCGGCCGGTTCCAGGACGGCGAGGGTTCCGTACATCGCGGCGAGCACGCCGCCCCGGTCGATGTCGCCGACGACGATCACCGGCAGGTTCGCGGCGCGGGCCAGGCCCATGTTGGTGATGTCCCGGTCGCGGAGGTTGATCTCGGCCGGGCTGCCAGCGCCCTCGCAGATCACCACGTCGTACCGGCGGCGCAGTTCGGCGAGGCTGTCGGCGACGGCGGCCTGGAGCATCGGCTTGAGCTCCTGGTAGTCGAGCGCGCCGGCCTCGGCTACGGGCTGGCCAAGAAGCACGACCTGGCTCCTGGTCTCGCTGCCCGGCTTGAGCAGGACCGGGTTCATGACCGCCTCGGGCTCGACGCCGGCGGCGGCGGCCTGCATCGCCTGCGCGCGGCCGATCTCCGCGCCGTCGGCGGTGACCGCGGAGTTCAGCGCCATGTTCTGCGCCTTGAACGGGGCGACCCGCACGCCCCGCCGTGCCAGCCAGCGGCACAGCCCCGCGACCATGACGCTCTTGCCCGCGTCCGATGTGGTGCCGGCGACGAGCAACGCGCCGTTCACGGTAGCCACGGCCCGTTTCACATCCCTGTCTTGGAGCTGCTGACTTTCACCGGTACCAGCGCACGGGTCGCGATGACCGCGCAGGCTGCCGCGGCGGCCGCGGTGACGGCTCGGCTCAGCCGGACGGCGCGGCCGATGTCGGCCACCTCGGGAGCGCGGCCGTCGCCGCCGAGGACCGGACGTTCCTCGACATGCGAGCCGTAGTCGTTGCGGCCGCCGAGGCGGACGCCGAGCGCGCCGGCGAAGGCCGCCTCGGACATCCCGGCGTTCGGGCTCGGATGCCGGCGGCCGTCCCTGCGCGTCACGGCGAGCGCGCCGCGCGCGCTGCCGCCGAGCGCGGGCGCTACGGCGGCAGTGAGCAGGGCAGTCAGCCGAGCAGGCAGGCACGCGGCGACGTCGTCGGCGCGAGCGGCGGCCCAGCCGAAGTTCTCATACCGCGGGCTGTGGTGGCCGACCATCGCGTCGAGGGTGTTCACCGCCCGGTACGCGAGCAACCCTGGCAGGCCGGCGACCGCGCCCCACAGCAGCGGCGCGACCGTGGCGTCGCAGGTATTCTCCGCGACCGACTCGATCGCCGCCCTGGCGATCTCCGCCTCGTCGAGAGTGTCGGTGCGCCGGCCCACCAGGTGGGTGAGCTGGCGACGTGCGGCGGGCAGGTCGCCCCGGTTCAGGTGCCCGGTCACCGCGTCGGCCTCTGCCGCCAGGGAGCGCTCGCCGAGCACGGCCCAGGTGGCGGCGGCGGTCGCTGCCGTGAGCCAGAGCGCGGAACGGCCGCGGGTCGCCGGCCCGCGTGATGCCAGCCCTCGTGATGCCAGCCCGCCTGATGCCAGCCCGCCTGATGCCAGCCCGTGCAGCGTCACGCCGAGCAGAGCGGAGGCGCCGGTGAGGCCGGCGGCGTAGGCGATGCCCGCCGCGCGTTCGTCGCGCCACATCCGGGTCTCGAGCCTGGCCGCCGCGGCACCGAACAGGGCGACCGGGTGGCCACGGCGCGGATCGCCGAGCAACTGATCGAGCGCCACCCCGGCGAGGAGGCCGAGCGCCGTGGCGCGTGCGCTGCCGCGGCGGTGAAGGTGAGCTGGCACCCGGCAAGACTACCGGGGTCCCGGCGCGGCCTCGTGGTCCGGCAGGGGCGGATAGGCGGGCAGGGGCGGATGGGCGGGCGGGGGCGGATGAGCGGGCGGGAGATCAGCGAACGCGTCGGTGGCATACGTTGACAGCTGTGACCGCGCTTTCCGATCTGGCCCATCATGGCGACGCCGACCTGGTTCCCGGGCTTGCCGACCTCGCCGTCAACGTGCGCCCGGGCGGGACACCGCCCTGGCTTGCCGCGCTCATCCGCGACGCGGACATCGCGGCTTACCCGGACCAGCACGAGGCGGTCGCGGCGGTCGCGGCCCGGCACAGGCGTGCCCCGGGCGAGGTACTGCTGACCGCCGGCGCCGCCGAGGCCTTCGTCCTGCTCGCGCGGGCACTGCGCCCCCGGCACGCAGTGGTCGTCCACCCGCAGTTCACCGAGCCGGAGTCCGCGCTGCGCGCGGCCGGCCACCAAGTCGACCGGGTGATACTGCCGTTCCCGTTCACCCTCGATCCGGCGCTGGTCCCGGCGGACGCCGACCTGGTCTTCGTCGGCAACCCGACCAATCCGACCTCGGCCGCGCACCCGCGTTCGGTGCTGCGCGGCCTGGTCCGGCCCGGCCGGCTGGTCGTCGTAGACGAAGCCTTCGCCGACTGCCTGCCGGGCGAGCGGGAATCCCTCGCCAGTGACGCCGATCTGGGCGGTCTCGTGGTGATCCGGTCCCTGACCAAGACCTGGGCACTGGCCGGACTGCGCGTCGGCTACGTGCTCGCGGCGGCCGGCACCATCGCGCGACTGGCCGCCGGCCAGCCGCTGTGGCCGGTGTCCACGCCGGCGCTCACGGCGTGCGTCGCGACGGCGAGCGATGCCGCGCTGCTCGAGGTGGCCGAGTGGTCCGCCGCCCTCACGAGGCAGCGCACGCACCTGACCGGCCTGCTCAGCGCGATCGACGCGGTGCGCGTCGTCCCCGATGCGTCGGCTTCGTTCGTCCTGCTCGATACCGGGGTCGCCGACCTGCGTACCCGCCTGCACTCCGCGGGATTCGCGGTCCGCCGCGGCGAGACATTCCCCGGCCTGGCACCCGGCTGGATCCGCGTCGCCGTCCGGGACGAGGGGACCTCGGAGCGGTTCACCGCCGCGCTCAGGGACGTCACCGGCGCGCAACCGCCCTGGCGAGCAGCGGCTCGGGGCTGACAGTAGTTTGGGGGATTATAATCCCCCAAACTACTGTCAGCCGTGCCCGGCCGGCGTCGCGGCCAGCGTCCGCCGCGGCGCGACTTCCCTGGCGGCTCAGTCGGCGAACGGGTTGAGTACCTGGACCCCGGTCAGCTCAAAGTCCTTGACGTTGCGGGTGACCACGGTCATGCCGTGCACTCGCGCCGTTGCCGCGATGAGCGCGTCAATCACCGGGAGAGGCTGCGCGTACTGCTGGCGGCCCCAGGCGGCGGCGACCGGGAGAGTGACCGGGAGAACCCGGTCCTCGAACCCGCTCTCCACATCCCGGAGCCAGCACTCGAGGGCAGAAGCCTGCTGGCGGTCACCCCGGCCGCGAATCCTCGCGATCCCCTGCTCAATCTCACCCAGGGTCAGTACGGAGACATGCAACCGGTCCGGCGACGTGGCCGCGATCCAGTCGGCTACGCCCGCCGCCGGCTGGCGCTTGCGCGTCTCCGACAGCACGTTGGTATCAAGCAGATAGGTCACTTCCCGGCCTCAAGATCGACCGCACGCCCGAAGTCGGCCTTGCGCCCGGCCTCGATCTCCGCGAAGACATCAGCGGCGCCGTCGTCGAGCTTCGGACCGCCGAGCAGGACGTCCGCAAGGTCCACCGCGGGCCGGGTCAGCCTGCGATACTCCCCGATATCCACGACTACCGCGACATCCTCTCCATGCCGGGTGATGACCTGCGGCCCCTCGCTGGTTACCGCCCGGATCATCTCGCTGAAGCGCTGCTTGGCGTCCTGAATCTGCCAGTGGTCCTGAACTGGTGACGTCATGAGCACCATCCGAAATCTGTCTAGCCTTGTCTAGACAGATTATCATCAACTAGCGCGCTGTCACGCCCCCGCTACCTTTCGGCAGGCTCCGGGTGGCCGCCCTGGCGAGCAGCGGCTCGGGGCTGACAGTAGTTTGGGGGGTTATAACCCCCCAAACTACTGTCAGCCGTGCCCGGCGCGCGTCGCGGCAAGCTGAACCTGTCAAGGATGAGCTATGTCGTTTCCGGGGCCGGTGAGCGCGAAGCGGGGACCGTAGAAGACGGGCCGTGACAGGTCTGTATGCGAGGCGAGCAGGTCGAACTCCGCCCGGTACAGTTCCGGCAGCCGGGAGACGACCGCGGGCGGGATCTGACGGCGCATGAACGTGAAGCACGACGTTACCCGCAGGGCCGACATCCCCGATACGGCCTGGCCGAACGTCGGCCATTGCGTCGCTGCCGGGCCGTTCCACACCTGGTCGAGGTCGGCGAGGATCTCGGTGTAGGCGGCGTCGAAGACGGCGAGTTCTTTCGCCGCGTCCGCGCCGGCGGGGTCGGCGGCCAGCACGGCCGCGTAGCCGTCCGACGGGACGGCGAGGGTGTTGACCACGACCGGCCAGTCGATGACCGGCCCGGCGAAACACCGGTCGACGTTGCCGCTGGTCACCACGGAGCCCGGCGGCGGTCCGCTGTAACGGCGGCCGTACCGTAGCTCGGCGAACTTCGCGTAGTGCGACTCCTCGTGCTGATACATCGCGTCCGTCTCGAGCGACCAGCCCGTCCCCTCGCCCTGCTGCAGGATCTCGTCGATCCCCGCGCAGAGCATTTTCACCGGATCGGCGCCAGGCGCCGGGATGAAGGTCGTGAACCCGATGTCGTCGCCGACCTGGCTGGCGGGCCCGCCCGGGGTGAACGCGTTGCGCACCTGCTCCGCGCCGGCCTTGATGGCAGCGCGGATCGCCTGGTAGAAGCGGCCGATCGTCGGGTAATGCTCGCCGCGGTACTGCTCACCCAGCAGGAACTGCGGCGATTCCAGCCGCATGAACGACTCCAGCTGCCTGATCGACAGCGGCGCGAGCACGAGTTCGAGATCCGGTTCCGCGTCGCCCGGCAGCCCGTGCCGCGGATAACGCGGGTCCAGGCCGGCGATCCGGGGAGCACCGCCGATCGCGGCGAGCATGTTGGCGGCGATGGCCATGTGCACCATCTCCTCCATCAGCACGCTGCGGATCGCGTTGTAGGTGACGTAGTTCTGCACTTCGAGCGACAGCATCGCCGACGCGTAGAGCGGGAGCGTGGAGTGCTCCAGTTCGACCGCGGTCTGCAGTGCGCGGCGCAGCCAGGCGATATCGCGCCTGCCTTCGTCGACGGCGAGCAGTTCGGCGATGGCGGTCACTGCGTGTCCTCGGGCAGCAGGACCGGCTCGAAGAAGTCCTGGAATTTCGCTTCCAGGTCGGGATGGGAGAAGAACTCCGGTCCCGTGGCGGAGTAGATCGCCTCGCCTATCCCGCCCAGCGTGTCGAACATCATCGCCACCACGGTGGCGACCTCGCGGCCGAAGTAGTGGGCCACCAGCGCGACCGTGCCGCCGCCGACACCGTAGGAGCCGGCGGTCGTCCACAGGCGGGAGCCGGGGAGTCCGAGCCACATGGGGCGCGGATCCGCGACGTTGACGCCTTCCGCGCGCAGCCTCCTGGCCACCGCGGCCTGGCAGGTGACCGGATCGCCGTCGAGGATGCCGGACCGGAACAGGATCCCGATTCCCGAGCAGTTCGAGGCGATGACCTTGCGCTCGCGGTGGTGCCGGCGGATCAGGTCGAGCATCCGCTTGTCCTTGGTCATGGCACCGGACCCGACGCCGCCGGGCACGTAGAGGAGGTCGAAGAGGTCGTTGTCGCCGAGCGTCGCGTCCGGCACGACCTGCGTGCCCATCTGCATGCTGACGTTGCCGTCGTCAAGGTTCACCAGCTTGACGGAAATATCGCGTTTCGCCACATTTAGCGGCCAGGGGCTGATCTGGCCGCTGAGCACCATCGCCGTTCCCTTGAAGATCTCCAGGGGAGTAATGGTGTCCTGTTCGCCGCAGTTTTCGTATCCGACGACGGCGATGGTCTTGATGTCGGTCATCGCAGGCTCCCGAGTTCTCGTCCCAGGGTGTCGATGGCATCGCGCGCCACGTCGTAGGCGTTCGGCACGAGCGACACCGGCTTGTCCGCACCGGGTATCCAGAACTTCCGCCGTGTCAGGCGGAGCGAGCCCGGGAAGGGCGGGACGGCGTTGAAGACCTCGATGAGCAGCGGCCCGTCATACCTGGGCAGCACCGGCTCGAGGAATTCGCGCCACGGGATCCAGCTGTCCTTGACCTCTCCGCGATCCGGCGCCGAGATCTGCACGTAATGCAGGCGGTCCTGGCGCGCTATCTCGTCCACGTCACGGCGGTAGGTCGCGGGCCCGATGCTCCCGAGCACGACATGGGCGCTGTCGACGCAGACCCCCACATTCCGGCTGTTCACGTCGCCCAGGAAGCCCAGCACGTCGGACAGCATGTTCGGGGCCGGAGTCTCCCAGTGGTCGACCGGCTCGATGGCCACCTTGACGCATCTGGACTCCGCGTACTCGCCCAGTTCCTCCATGACGGGCTTGGCGTAGCGGTACCGGGGCTCCAGCCAGTCCTGGAGGGCATCGCTCCACAGCGGGTCGCCCAGGTCGGTGACCGGGAAGACGTTGTAGGGAAAGAGGACCGGGCCGGCCATGATCGTCCCCCGCAGCGCCGCGGTGATGTCGACCCGCGACTTGAGGTACTCCAGGCCGAGCCGGCGCTGCTCCGCGAATTCCGAGGTGGGATCGAACGTCCGGGTGGTGGCCACGTTGGTGGTGCAGCCCACGTCCCCGAGGCCCGCCTTGTCGAGGGCCTCGCGCAGCCTGGCGTAGCCGCGGACATCCCGCTGGAAGCTCCCTGATCCCGTCGGGAATATCGGCATGTCGAAGCCCGTGTACCCGAGTTTCCTCAGTTCCTTCATGTGCCTGACGATGACCTTGGTGTATTCCGGATCGTCCGGCCGCAGGTCGATCGTGAACATGAAGAAGCTGAGATATACGTCCCTCGTGCTCACGGTCACCACCCCAGGACCTTGCTCAGGTACGCGCGGGCCATCTTGGCGTACTGCAGCGGACACGCCTTCGCCGGATCCTGCTCGGCCTCGACGACCAGCCATCCTTCGAAGCCGGCGCCGGCGAGGACGTCGAGGATGGGCACGAAGTCGATCGCGCCGTCTCCCGGCACCGTGAACACGCCGTCCTCAATGGCCTGCTGGAACGACAGCTTCTGCTTCCGTGCCCGCTTGACCACGTCCGGGCGGACGTCCTTGAGATGGACGTGCTTGATCCGGGCGGCGTGCTCTCTGGCGACCTGAAGCGGATCGGCGCCGGCGAAGGCGAGGTGCCCGGTGTCGAGGAGCAGATGCACGAGTTCGGGGTCCGTGCGCTCCATCAGGCGACGGACGTCTTCCGCCGTCTGCACGCCGGTCCCCATGTGATGGTGGTAGCACAGCCGCATGTTGCGGCGGGCGGCCCGCGCGCCGAGGTCGTTGAGCCCGTCGCCGAGCTTGCCCCATTCGCCCGCGTCGAACTCCGGGCGGTTCGCGAACAGGGCGATCGGCTGCAGGTGCGATGAGTGGCCGAACTCGGCCACCACGATGTCGGTGCCGCCTACCGCCTGGAGGAAGTTCAGTTGCTTCTCGAAGTTGTCGACGGTCTGCTGTTCCATCTCGCTGATGGTGAAGTATGTGCTCACCCAGGGTTCGGACACCCGCAGACCGCGCAGGTCGAGGGCGGCCTTGAGCACGGCCGGGTCGGACGGGTACTTGTGTCCGACGCTGCACCCCTGGAAGCCCGCGAGCGCCATCTCGCTGACACATTGCTCGAACGGGATGCCGATGTCGATGGACGGGAAGTCGTCGTTCCACCAGAGCGTTGGCGTCACGCCGAGCCACACCCTGTCGGGGTCGAGATTCTTGACGGAAGCGGTCACCGCAATGTCCCTTCGGCGTAGTCCTCGATCGTGGGCGCCATCGCCCACGATCCGTAGCCTGGCGCCTTGGCGCCGCTGGGATGAGCGCCGATCGCCCGCCACAGCAGCCCCTCGGTGTAGGCGGCGGGAGAGACGACGAACGGTGCTTCCCTGCCGTCCTTGCCCGGCGTCGCCGGTTCCCCGTCCGGCTCCTGCCCCGGCGTTCGCTGCCGCGGCAAGCCGCGCCTGACGGCGTCCGCGCGTGCCCATTCCGGTTCGTACCAGATGCCGGCGTACCAGAGCTTGATGATGCTCCTGGCGAGCGGGCCGATCTCTTCGCTGCCGAAGATGTCCCGCTCCACCCGGCTCGCCAGTGCGTCCGGATCGTCCGGCTCGCCGGTCAGGGGGCCGAATGCCTCAAGCAGCGCGCGCAAGGTCTGCGTCCCCGCCTGGTCCTGGACCGTCTCCAGGAACGCCTCCGCCTGGCCGGTGCCCAGCAGGTCGAACTCGCTGAACGCGGTCACGTAGGCGGAGAACGCCACGAACGGCTCGAGTAGCCCGGTGTCCGCTGTCATGTCGTCTCCGCCCGCGTGGCGGGGTAGAGCTCGAATGTCGGGCCGGCGTTTTTCCCTGGCTGGCCGGGGATCGGGTTGCGCATGAGCCGGCTCATCGTGTCCCTGATGCGGAACATCTCCCACACGGCCTCGAGCAGGACGCCGGGCTTGCCGTTGTAGGCCTCGGTGAGCATGGTGAGGAAGCTGGCGTACTTCTCGTTGAAGTCCACGGCCGCCGCCCGCAGTTCGGAATCCTTCGGGTAGTCCCGCAGGCGCGGATCCCTTTTCACGGGATGCGCGGCCCGGAAGTCCACGCTCACCCGCGGCCCGCTCGGCGATCCCGGCTCGTCGCCCGATTGGTAGTACCGTCCCAGCTTGAGCTGCTGGAACCGGTAATAGTGGGCGAGCTCGTCCTCCGCGTCGTAGATGCCGCCGCCAAGGCCCTCGCCCTGCTCCGCGATGAGGGTGAGCGCCCTGACCGCCGTGTCGCGGTTGGTGACCGGGATGATCTGCCCGCCGCCGGAGTAGAAGTACTCTTGCGTGACCTGGCGGGCGGGATCACCGGTGAAGATGCTCTTCCCGCGGTCCCTGGCCCGGTCTTCCAGGTAGTTGATGCCGCTGATGACTTCCTCGTAGAACTCGCCGATGCTGTAGAACTTCAGGCCGGGCTGACCCGGAACGGCGGCGAGCGCCTCGCCGGCCACGCCGGATTCCGGGCCGAACGAACTCCCGACCTCCGCGGGCAGCGCCTGCTGCTCCACGACCCTGTGCCTGGCGGCGGGAGCCTGGCGCGGCCGTTCGATCTCCAGGAACATGTCGACCGCCTCTTCGCCGAACGGCCGCAAGTGCACCAGGAAATCGTCTTCACCGTCCGGCAGGGCCGTCGGGTACCTCGGCACGAACCCCGGCTTGGTGAGATCGGGCCTGCCGCGGACGGCGTTCAGGACGTTCGCGACCAGGGTGAGGTGCAGCATCTCCTCGACGGCGACGACCCGGATGATGTGCCACGCGTCGGAGTTGCGTTCGCGTTCCAGCGAGTAGAGGGCGGTCAGGTAGGGCGGGAGCGTGGCGTGCTCAATCCGCAGGCCGCGGTAGAGGTAATCGTGCAGCTGGGCGAGCGTGGTGATCAGGGGCTCCGGAGCGGTCTGCACCGTGGTTCCGGCTGCCCGCGCGTCGCCCGTGGCTTGCGTCGTCTTCGGCAGTGTCATGTTCCCCGCCAATCATGGATGGGCTGGATGGAGCCTGGGATTACCGCGCCGAGAGGTACACCGGTGCCTTCTCGGCGCGGAGCTGCTTGATGATGTACCTCGCGCTCCGGAACGCGAGCGCGGCCAAGGTCAGCGAGATGTTCGACGTCGCTACCGAGGGCATGCTGCCCCCGCCGACCAGGTAGAGGTTTTCGTGATCCCACGACCGCTGGGTGTGGTCGACCACCGAGGTGGATTTCGCGGTCCCCATGATGTGCGTCCCGGCCAGGTGGTTGCCGCCCCGGATGGCGTAGTCCTCGCCCTTATAGGAGATCCGGCCGGGGTCGTCCGGCCGGTAGACCGTGCAGTCCTCGGCACCGAGCCTGTCGAAGACGTCGCGCGCGAACTGGCGCGCGTAGACGACGCCTTCCTTGGTGTAATCCGGAATCTGGTAGGACACGACCGGCTTCATGTTGCCGAGTGCGTCCTTGTAGTCGCGACTGACCGTGACCCGGTTGCCCGGCTCGGGCAGCACCTCGATCATGAAGGCCAGCAGCAGCTGGCGGGAGATCTGGTCCGCCAGGGTGGTGCGCAAGTCCTTCCCGAACTTGCCCTGGCGGTCCACGATCGCGAGCAGGTCGCTGTACGGCGAGCCGGTTGCCCAGCCCCAGCCGTCGTTGTGGATGTCCGCGGCGAAGCCTGCCTGATGCCTGCGGAACCGGCCGCCGCGCAGGTCCGAGATCCCGCCCGTGCAGATGGTGCCCCGCATCGTCCCCGCCACCTCTGGCAGCAGCGCCCAGGACAGCAGGTATGCGTGGTCCATCAGGTTGCGGCCCATCAGCCCGCTCGTGGACGGCAGGTCCGAGGCCAGCATGAGGCGCGCGTTCTCGATCGCGTTCGCGCTGAGTACGTACAGTGTCCCGTCCGCGGTGTGGGTGGTATGACGGGGAGAGCGGGAGTCGGCGTACTTCTTGTACGTGATGCCGGTCACCCGGCCGGTGGCGGGGTCGATGTGCACCTCGGACGCGACCGCCTGGGTCACGATGTCGACGTTGCCGCGGCTGAGGGCCTTGGCCAGCGTCTTTCCGGCGTGGTACTTGGCCTGGACGGGGCACAGCGGCACGCAGTTGGTGTTTCCCTGGCAGCGCTCGCCCTCCCGCACCTGGCTGGTGCTCACCGCGCCGACGGGCGAGTAGCCGTTGCCGCCGTCGTAGGCGGCGTTCGGCACGCCGTTGCGTGCCTGCGGGAAGCTCCGCACCCGGAGGCCGTACCGCTCGCCGTACAGGTCGACCTCCATGCCGTCCACTCCCTTGGCGACCACCTGGTCGAGGTAGGACAGCGGCATGCGGTGCATCGGGAACACGTAGCCGTCGGGAAAGTGCATGCCGAGGTAGGCC
Organism: Trebonia sp.; assembly: GCA_035948445.1. GTDB lineage: Bacteria > Actinomycetota > Actinomycetes > Streptosporangiales > Streptosporangiaceae > Trebonia. Next base: position 37,933 of record DASZJE010000142.1, read on the forward strand.
TGGTCTTCGACCTCGGCCGATACGCCGAGCTCCCGTTCCGACTGGCGGTAGTAGGGCTCGAGGTCGTCGTAGCTGACCGGCCAGTTGAGGCCGCGTCCGTAGAGGGTGGACAGGCTGAAGTCTTCGGGCAGCATGCGCAGTGCCTTGGCTTCCCAGTGCATGGTGGTGCCGCCGAGGACCCTGGTATAGGTGCTGTCGGTGCTGTACGGGCCCGTCTGGACCAGGTAGTAGTCGTCCTCCGGGGTGTCAGGCTTCACCGGCATGACGTCGGTGCTCCTGGGCATCCTGGCGTTCGGGTTGAACGCGTACGGCGACTGGTTGTCCTTGGTGATGGCCCCGAAGAAGCGGGAGAGGTAGGACTCGTATCCGGCAAGCTCCAGGTCCTTGCCGGGGCCGGCCTCGAGGATCAGCACTCGCTGGCCGTCCAGGCTCAGCTGGTCGGCGATGATCGAGCCCCCCATGCCGCCGCCCACGATGACGACGTCGTACTCGTTGTCGGCCGCGTCCTCTGGCGTGGTCTCCGTAGCCGCCCCGTACGGGAAGACCACCGCGTCGCTGCTGTCTGCAAAGGTCACTGGTTTCCCCTGTGGTTCCTGGTTGGCTCAGCGAGCCAGCTCGGCGATCATCTGTTCGGCCGTGCGCAAGGTCAGCGCCGCCATGGTCAGGGTGGGGTTAGAGGTCCCCATCGTCGGGAAGCTGCCCGCGCCGACCAGGTAGAGGTTGCGGTGTTCCCACGACCGCTGCCCGTCGTCGACCACGGACTCCCCCGCGTGCCGCCCCATCACATGGGTGCCGGCGAAGTGCCCCATGCCGTGGTAGTGAAAGACCTGTCCGCCGTAGCTGACCCCGGGGAACCAGTTGCCCTCTTCTCCCAGGTCGGTATGGTCTTCCAGGCCGGCCCGGCGGAACACCTGGCGGCATACCTCGGCGGCGGCGGACATCCCCGCCAGGGTGTAGTCGTCGATCCGGTAGCTGACCACCGGGCGCGGGTTGCCGAACGGGTCCAGATAGTCCGGGTCGATGCTGACGCGGTTGTCCGGCGAACGGAGCTGCTCGACCGCCATGGAGAACCGGACCTGGCGCGGCAGGATGCTCTGCAGGTGATCGCGCAGCTCCGTCCCGAACTGGCCCCGCCGCTGTACCGCGTCCGCGACGGTCGTGTCGGGCGCCCCTGTGCTCGCCCGCCAGCCGTCGTTCCCGATGTCGAAACGGAACGCGGCGTGCTCGGCCCGGAAAGGCCCGCCCCGCAGGTCTTCGATCCCCGCCGTGGACAGCGGGCCGCGGTACGCACCGACCGGGGCCGGCGCGAGTCCCCATCCGTACAGCGCGGGATGGTCGATCAGGCCCTTGCCGATCTGGCTGTTGCCGCCGCCGAGCCCGGACATCAGCATCAGCTTGGCGTTCTCCACAGCGTGCGCGGCGAGCACGTAGGCGCGGGCCGACGCCGTGTGGACGGTGTGACGGGGTGAGGCGGGGTCGGTGTAACGCTGGTACTCGATGCCCTCGACCATGCCGCTGACCGGATCGACCAGCACCTTCGAGGCGACGGCCTGGGCGGTCAGCTTCAGGTACCGCCGGTCGGCCTGCGCGAGCGACTTTCCCGCGTTGTACTTGGCCTCGATGGGGCAGATGGGGGTGCAGGAAGTGTTGCCCGCACACCGCTCGCCGAGGTAACGGGTCACTGCTTGCCCGTCGGCACGCAGGTCAACGGCGCGGGCCGGACGGTAGCCGTCACGCGGGATCGAGTTGCGCGCGGCCGGGTAACTGCGGACCTTGAGCGCGACCATGCCGGGACCGGCGGGGACGAGCATCCCGTCGACGGCGCCGGCGAGGGCCTGGTCTGAGTAGCTGAGCGGGACGCGGCGCATCGGATAGTCATAGCCCGCGGCGAACTCGATGCCGTGGTGGGACTGGTCGGCGACGTCGGCGGACACGCCGAGCTCCCACTCCGCCCGCGCGTAGTAAGGCTCGAGGTCGGCGTAGCCCAGCGGCCAGTCGTGGCCCCTGCCGTACCGGGACCTCAGCTCGAAGTCCGCCGGCAGCATCCGCAGGCAGACCCCGAGCCAGTGCAGCGTGGATCCGCCGACCAGGCGGGAGTAGCTGCTCGCGTACTTGTCCGGTCCCTTCTGCACGAAGTAGCCGCCGCCCGTGCGCATGTCGGCCGTATCCGGCTGCGGGGCGCCGACGGCGGGCGGCCACGGCGCCCCGATGCCCTTGCCGGCGGAGGTGTAGAACTTCTCCAGGTGATCGGTGTAGCCGTCGAACGGTGCCGCCGTGCCCGGGCCGGCCTCAAGCACGAGAACATGCAGGCCCGCATTGGTGAGCTGCTTGGCGAGCAACGCTCCGCATACCCCGGCGCCGACGATCACGACGTCCCAGTTCGCGGCTTCTGCCGCGTGATCGTTCACCTGCCCGCCCCCTGGCTCGCGGCCGCGCTGCGCGGGGACGCCGGCGACGCGCCCGCGGCGGGGCTGCCCCGGGTCTGCTCGGGCGCCGCGGCCCATGCCCCGTACCCCTGCTGGCGGGCACCTGCGGGATGGGCGCCCGCCGCGACCCACTGGAGCCCCGCCTGGTAGGCCTCGGCCGACACGACGTGATCGGTGTCGGACGGCGACGTGCCGTAGGCCGAGCGCCACTCCTCAGGCAGCCTTGCCCAGGTCCCGCGATACCACATCAGGATGATGTTGCGTGCCACTGGTCCCAGCTTCTGATCCGCGAGGATCGTCGTCGCCGCCGCGGCCTCGCGGTCCGGGCCCGACGGCAGCCGCGAGAAGGCGGCCGCAAGTTCGTCGAGCACGCCAGGCGGCAGTATGTCGTCGATGGCCCGCAAGTAGCGGCCGGCCAGTCCCGTACCCAGCAGATCGATGGCGCCGAACCCGGTCAGGAGCTCCGACAGCCGCAGGAACACGTCCGCGCGCTCGTCCGCGGCGACGCCGGCGCCCGGCGTCCCCGGCGTCGGGCCGGCGGGGACGCCGCGCTCAACCCTGGACATGACGCGCAGTCCTCGCCCGGACGGCGGAGAGGAACGCCGCATAGCTCCACGTGAGGTCACGGACGCTCTTCTCGTACCCGGACGTGCCGTCGAACTGCTCGCTGAGCTCCAGGTGGTCGCTGTGATAGATGACCGCCCTGAGCATGGCGTCCCCCGCGCGCTCCAGCGCGTCGGCGGCCTCGTTCCACGGCGTGGTGACGGCTATCCCGGCCTGGCCGAAGAACTCCGCGGACAGCGCGTCGTAGGGAAGGGACTGGGTGCTCGCGATCTGGCTGGCCAGGCGGTAATACAGCTCGGCGAAGTTGGCCGTGCACAGGGCCCACGGATGTCCCCCGAGCACCGGCTCGGCCACGTCGCCGTCGTAGGTGTCGCCCGGATAGCGGCCCATCATCGGCCCGATGCCGAGGCTGCGGTCGGCGATGTTGATCGGGTAGGCGGAGGCAGACGCGCCGGCGGCCCATTGCCGCCTGAGCTGACCCGCGGTGGCCAGCAGCCGGGTGTCCGTAACCGCGACGGCACCGTAGACGCTGGCCTGCACGATGTCGATGTTGGGGTCATACCACTGGGTGACGGGCGCGGGATCGCCTTCCCCCGAAGACGGATCGATCACGCTCACGTAGAAGGTGCCGTTCCAGTGGCCTTGCAGGGCCCACTCGAGCCAGCCGATGGCCTCCGAAGTGCCCTGCGGGACGGCAATCCCGAAGCTGTTGGCGGAGATCGCCCGCAAGCACCTGAGCTGGGCCGAGCGGGCGAAGAAGGAGTAGCCGTAGTGCTCCTCCCACAGGTTAGTGGTCGGCTCCCTGTAGGTCGCAAGCAGGAAGTCCACGTTCTTTCCGATGACCTCCGCCGCGACACCCTGGGTCTGCGCGTCCAGTTGACCGAATCCCTGCAGCATCGCCAGCGTCTGCAGCGCGGGTCCGTCGGACTGCTCGGTCCACGGGCGGGACTCGCCCTCGATCGTGAAGCAGGCGTGGGCCAGTGTCGGCGTCGCGTTGTCCTGGCAGGCCTTGGCGAAGTTGACGTAGTCGATCACCGGCTGGACGTTTGCGCCCGGCGCGGTCGGTATCGCCGCGGCCGCGAGTTCGATCGCGGTGATGGCCGCGTCACGCGTCCAGTTGAACACGTAGTCCTGATCGATACCGGGCTGGCTGGCGGGGTAGGAAGGGGCCGCGATGACGCATCCGGGTCTGGAGAACCTCTCCGGGTTCACCGGGTCGACGAACGCGAAGCCGTCGCTCGCGACGTTGCGGATCATCAGCGAGTACATGTGCTGCGCGACCGCCCGAAGGTCCGCCTGGCGGAAGGCGGGCTGAACGCGCTGCCGCGGACCTGCGATCCGGTCAGGAACGGATGCGGAGCGCGCGAACTGAGTGCGTGAATGGGAAAGCATCGCAGTCATCAGGAATCCCCCTTGACGGGTACCGACATTCATGCTTAGCGGGTAGCGACATTCATGCAGAGTTAAATGGCCCTGCGCCGGCAGCCTAAAACGGCCTGAACCAATTCAATCCGCTGAATTCTGGACTTTAGGCTCGCCGGGCGATCATGAAGGATCTTTCTTCGCCGCAGCTACGTATACCGCCGAGCCGCTCCCGGCAAACCCGAAGCGGGAAAATTTCCGGTCGCCGGGTTTGCCTCTCTGCCGCCAGTTCGCGCAATCGATTACCAGCACCCGGACATAGCGAGCGCGCTAAGTCGATGCAGGCGGCACAATGCCGCAAGGCAAGAGCGGCGAAACTATGGTGAGTGACGCTTAGTGAACTTCGGGGAAAGCGCCGGCGATCGGCTATTTCTCCTCCATTCTCCAGGCCAGTTCGTTGACCACGGTGCTTCCGTCGTCAAGCCGCATCGGCGGCGTTCGGAGCACTAGGTCCCCGTCCTGGACGACGAGAGGGCGGATCTGCGTCTGGCCGCACCAATTCGGGTACAGACTTCCCTCGATCCGGTGCACAACCGTCGTGTCCTGGATTTCGTAAGTGCCAAAGTAGGCGAGGTAAGTGGAATAGGCGCCGGCGCGCGCCTGGGCGTCGCCGCCCAGCGGATCGTCGGTGTCGAGCACCGGCCGGTTCGCCGCGGTAATCTGCACCGTCATGCGGCCGCCCGGCGTGTAGATAAGTTCCCCGGACGCGTCCGCCCCCAACGGGAAGGCGACTGGCTCGTCCCCCGTGATACGGCGCCACGCGACGAGCTTCCAGGTTCCGTCCAGCCAGCTAGTCACAAGCGCAGTTTCTCACTGTTAACAGTAGATAGCAAGATGTAATCAACGCTGCTCAGCACGCTGCCGGGGCCGGCGGAGCGAGTCCTCCGGCCCCGGCAGCGGCGGGCACCGTAGTGAACGGCCGGCAGCCGCCTTACAGGCTGGCGACCGAGTTGTAGAGCGCGTCGGCGTTATTGCCGAAGTACGCGGAGAAGATGTAGCCGGGCAGTGACGTGTAGCCGAAGTCGTTGACCCCGTTGATGTACCCCCACTCTCCGCCGAAGTCCATCAGCCACGGGCCGCCGCTCGAACCGCCGGTGAAGTTGCAGCGCAGCCCCATCGTGCTGGCCACCGCGGACCAGGAGAATTCGCTGCCGTTGCAGTACTGCAGCGTCAGGCCGTTGAACGGCGCGGCCGCCGGGTAGCCCAGGTCGTACACGTACTGGTCGGACGCCCAGTTCCAGGCGAAGCCCTGTCCGCCGAGCACGGCGACGATGTGCTGGCCGGTGGAATTGACGTTCATGACGGCGGCGCCGATGTCGTCGCCCTCATCCTGGTTGTCGTAGTAGCTGGTGAGCGTCGACAACTTCTTGGCCGTCCACACCCCGTGCGGGGCGGATCCGTTCGAGTAGCCGGGCACGAAGATCCAGTTCGTGTGCCAGCCCTCGCCGGGGACCTCGCCGCCGAGGCTGCCGTAGACGCAGTGCCCGGCGGTGATCACGGCGTCCCTGCCGCTGCTGTTCACCGTGCTGGCCGAGCACACCCACTCTTCGCCATTATGGGTGGTGAAAAACACCTTGCCCGTGGTGGTGGCGGGCGGCAGGCCTGGGTTGCCCGTCCAGGGGCTGCCGACTGGTCCGGCCTCCGGCCGTGCTACGTCGCTGGCCGGCACGTGAACGAGCAGGAATGGATCCGCGAGCGCCTGCTCCGGTCCGGTGCCCGCGACCTGCCCGGCCAGGCCGGACGCACGGGCGGGGACGGCGGCACTGGATCCGGGGACTGTCTTGATGGTGTCCGCGTCGCGTGCGGACAGCATCCGGGACCGGGTCCAGAACGCAACCGTCCGCTGGGCGGCCACGCTGGCGCCAGCCGCGCTGGCCACCTGGTGCCCGGTCACGGCTGCGGCGGGGGGCGCCGTCCCCGCCAGCGCGGCGGCGGGGAGTGCCGCGACGGCAAGCAGCGCGACTCCGGCCATCAGACCGGCCCTGGCCGCGTGGCGGGGCTTGAGCCATCGCCTGGCCCAGGGCCGGTCGTCGCGCGGCGAATCGTTGTGGTCTGTCATGACGTCTCCTCGTAAAGCACTGTGAGTGACGACCCGCACATAACTTGCGGGAACTAGTGTGAAAGAGGAGATAGTAATCATCCAGATACACTTAGTGAGAGTTAAGTGCCGGTGACTGGCTCCGCACGGCCAACGACCCGGTAACGCCTGCTGACCGGCCAGGCGCGAATGCGGGAGGTCCGCGTCGATCTGGGGCGGGACGGAACTCGGCGCGTCGAGCATGGCGACCGCGAGGTCGGTCAGGATCAGCGTGAACGGCGCCAGCGGCGCGACGCCCTCAACGTCGGCCTGGCTGTCGCGCTCCCAGCGCGCCAGTCCGCCGCTGGCGAACCGGACGGTCAGCGCGACCCGGGCGACGGCCTCCGCCTCCGGCAGGCGGCTCAGGTGCGCCGCCATGAGTTCGAGCAGGTCCGACGCTGCCGTGTCGGCGCGCTGCCGCGGCAGGGAGCGGACGGCAGGCTCGATGCCGCGGCTGAATCGCAGCGGCTGATCCACCAGCAGCATCTCCGGCAGCCGCGCCCAGTACGACGAGGCGCAGCGCAGCATCTCGGCCGCGAGCGGCTGAACATAGGCCTCTACCAGCTGGCGGGTTGTCCGATCTTCGGGTCCCGGCAGCCTGGCGAGCAGGTGCAGGCGGTGCTGGGCGATCGGGGTCTCGTGCCGTTCCCTGACCGCGTCGATCAACCCCGCCGGGACGCGAAGTGATACGTGATCGCCGACCGGTTGTGCTGGCCGGCGGCGGTGACTATCTCGCGGTTCGCCACCCCGAGCCCGCGGGTGGCGAACAGCTGCTCGGCGGCCGCCAGCAGGCGCAGCCGTCCTTCCGCGGGCCGCCCGGGGCCGGTACCGCTGCGCCGTCTGCCCGTGCAACGGTCTTAATGGCTAACCATTAAGTTAAATCTTCACGGCGCTGGAGACGGCCGCGTTCTCCCAGTGATCAGGTGACGCACTGGCCCCGGCAGGCTAATCCCTTCGCATTAATCGCGATGCGCCGCTCTTGCCGTTGGCGTGCGGCTCGTTTATCGCCGGCGCCAAGGCCAAAGGAGCGCAGCTGCTAGCCGGGCAGATGGACCCGGCCGACGGCGTCGCGCTGTGGAAGCAGCTGAAATCCTCGGGGTTCCGCCCGCAGGCGGCGTTCGTGGCCAGCGCGTCGGAGACCGGCTGCTGGTGGCAGTCACTCGGCAGCCTCGCCCAGGGCACCCTGTCGGACGGCTACTGGAGCCCCGCCCAGGCTTCGTCAGAACAGCTCGCCACGATCGCCCCCACGCTCGGCAAGAAGTACGCGGGCAGCCCGGACTACGCCACGGCGGCAGTCACGTACGCGGTGGCGGAGGTGGCGACCGACGCACTCGCCAAGGCCGGCAGCACGAACCCCGCCAAGCTCAACACCGCGATCTCGCGCACCGACGCGCAGACCACCGCCGGGCTGATCAAGTTCAGCCAGTCCGCGCACACGGCGATTACGCCCTACTACATCACCCAGTGGCGCAGCGGCAAGCTCGTCCAGGTGCAGCCGCTGGCCCCCGGCATCACCCTCGACGTCCCCACGGCCGGGCTGGGCTAATCCGGCGCGCATGTCACCCCCTGCTGCTCTGGTTGTCAACGAGATCGTCGACGACCATGCCGAGGCCAATGCCCATCAGCCAGATGTCCTTCGCCATCGCGAGCCCTTCCTGGGTCGGCCGGACAGACCCCTGCTTGCGCAGCCCGGGCACGCGAGCGTACATGCCTATGAGGCCGCCGGAAAAAGCTGCCAGCCCGGCCCCCGCCACGGCGGACGGTACCACCGGCAGGAGCAGCGCCACGCCAAGCGTGATCTCGCTGGCCGCCAAGAGCCGCTTGAAGTCCCTGGCCTTGAGCTTCGCCAGGAACGGGTACGCGGCCGCCGCGAACCCCTGCATCTGGGCGGCCGCCTCATCGTCGGCGGTCAGCTTCCCCACGCCCGAATTCAAGATGAACGCACCCGTGGCGACGCGCTGGGGCAGGTGACGTGGACTGGCTAGAAGCCGCATGCGATTCCCCCCGGAACCTCGACTATGTCAATGACATTCTCCCCAGGGGAACGCGACAGCCGCCCGCGGGGGGTGCGAAAGCTAACGGGCACCGGCCGGCAGCCGGCCGGCGATCAGGTCGCCGATCGCGGGCAGGTGCCAAAGAGGTGGGCTAATCCGGAGCGCGTGTCGCCCCTGCTGCTCCAGTTGTCGATGAGATCGTCGACGACCAGGCCGAGGGCAATGCCCATCAGCCAGATGTCCTGGGCTAGCGGGATCCCTTCCTGGGTCGGCTGGACAGACCCCTGCTTGCGCAGCCCGGGCACGCGAGCGTACATGCCCATCAGGCCGCCGGAAAATGCCGCCAGCCCGGCCCCCGCCACGGCGGACGGTATCACCGGCAGGAGCAGCACCGCGCCAAGCGTGATCTCGCTGGCCGCCAGGATCCGCTTGAAGTCCCTGGGCTTGAGCTTCGCCAGGAACGGGTACGCGGCCGCGGCGAACCCCTGTAGCTGGGCGGCCGCCTCATCGTCGGCGGATAGCTTCCCCACGCCCGAATTCAAGATGAACGCGCCCGTGGCGACGCGCTGGGGCAGGTGGCGCGGACTGGCTAGAAGCCGCATGCGATTCCCCCCGGAACCTCGACTACGTTAATGACATTCTCCCCAGGGGAACGCGACGGCCGCCCGCGGGGTGCCTGGCCCCTCCAGCCGGCCGGCGATCAGGTCGCCGATCGCGCGCAGGTGCTGAAAGAGATAGAAGTGGCCGCCGGTGAAGATGTGCAGGTCGGACTCGCTCGTGGTGTGGTTCCGCCAGGCGCGGGCCTCATCGGGGGTGACCTGCGGATCGCCATCTCCGGTGAGGGCGGTGATCGGACAGCTCACTTGCGCGTCACTCCCCTGGTACGCGTCGACGGCGGCGTAGTCGGCACGCAGGGCCGGCAAGACCATCTGCACGATTTCCTCGTCGTCCAGCAGTCGCGCGTCGGTGCCGTTCAGTTCCCGCAGTTGCGCGATGATCGCCGCGTCGCTGCGCGGGTGCTTGTTCCCGGCACGTTCGGCCGACGGCGCCCGCCGCCCGGAAAGGAACAGGCGTACGGGCGGCCTGTCGCCGTCCCGCTCCAGCAGCCGGGCCAGCTCGAACGCGACCAGGGCGCCCATGCTGTGGCCGAAGAAGGCGAGCGGCCGGTCGTCGGTGTGCGCACGCAGGACGGCGAACAGCTCGCGGGCCAGGTCTTCGATGGTGCCGATCGGGGGTTCCGCGCGCCGGTCCTGCCGCCCCGGATACTGCACGGCCTGAATGTCCAGCTCAGGCGAGAGCAGTTGCGACAGCGGCAGGAAAGCGCTGGCCGAGCCGCCCGCGTGCGGGAAGCAGATCAGGCGCGCGCCCGTGCCGGGTCCGGGGTGGAATTCACGGAGCCACAGGTCAGTCAGTGCAGTCATGAGGCGGCCCTTACTCCACTTCGAGTACGTAACGTGACATGATCTCTCCCAGTTTGTCGTCCGCCTGGTCTGCGCTGTCCACCTCGAAATGGACCTCTCCCGTGGCCGTCGTGGAGTGGACGTAACTGCCGATGTGATCGCCTACCCGGGCAGACACCGAGGCCGACAGGACACCGTCGATACCGGTGAGCTCTTCCGCGGCGGAGACGCGGGTAACCCGACCCGAACGCTCCGGGAGGTGCGCACTGACCACCACCGTTTCGCGTGGTGACCGGCCGGGGATCTCAGCCACTGGCTGTCCCAGTTCGCTGGCGAAGAAGGCCCGCACGAGGTCAACTCCCGACTGCAGCAGCACATGGACCGGAATGTGGCCGCCGCCGGGCCGGCAGGCTATCTCCCCGACCAGGAAGCCGGTTGCCGTCTTGAAGATCTCGAGGTGGGTGACACCATCGTCCAGGCCAAGAGCGGTGACGGCCCGCCGGTGCAGGTCCAGGATGGGGGCGACATCCGGGTGGCTATCCGGGAGGCTGAGCGAGACGCCGGACTTGCCCGTCATCATCCGCAGCACAGGCTCGCGGTACCGGGAAACGGACGCGAACGTGACCTCGCCTTTCTGCACTATCCCGTTGCAGTGATACTCGCCGTCCATGTCGATGTACTTTTCGACCATGAGCAGGCAGGTAGCGGCGGCGAGCTTCGCGGCGCTGGGCGACTCAGCCAGTTCCCGCAGCTCCCGATGGGAGCCGAGGCAGAAGGTATGCATGGCTCCCGCGCCGAATGCCGGCTTCAGCACCACAGGCCAGCCGATCTCTTCCGCGGCTGCCGCCACATCACTAAGAGACGCGACGGGGCGGAAATCAGCCACCTGAACCTTGCGCGCGCTGAGCGTCCGTTTCATGACGGCCTTGTTGGAGAATCGGTTCGCGAGATCGAAACCGATTCCGGGGAAGCCCAGGACCGAACGCAGGTACCCGCCCGGCAGCATGCTTCGCTCCGACGGGGCGACGATGCGGTCGATGCGCCGCTCGCGCATCAAGCCGAGGACCACCTCACGCAGTGCGCTCAGGTCCCCGATGGCATCGACGACGTGGACCGTGGCCCCCTCCCCGTGCAACGGCGCGTAGGCCGGCTCGACGATCACGTCCACGTGCGCGTCCGGAAGCTCGTCACGGACGTGCGCGACGGCCTCCTTGAATCCCGTATTCACGATCAAGATGTTGGGTGGCATATGAAACCTCGCTTCGCCTTATATGGAAATGACGGCCTCGCCCGCGGTACCGGGTGAGCCGGCCGGCAGCTGACGTGTGCCGTCAGCCTGATGTCGCGCTCCAGGTCGCGTGCATCTCCGCGAACTTGCCCTGGCCGGTCAGCGCGGCAGGGCTGCCGTCCTGAACGATCCGGCCGTCTTCTACCACCAGCACCCGGTCGGCGATCTCCACGGTTGACAGCCGGTGCGCGATGATCAGCGCGGTGCGCTCGGCCAGGATCGTGCCCAGCGCCCGCTGGACGCCGCGCTCGGCCGGTATGTCGAGCAGCGAGGTGGCCTCGTCGAGCACGAGCACCGCGGGGTCGGCGAGAAACGCACGGGAGAAGGCGATGAGTTGACGCTGCCCCGCCGACAAGTGCGCGCCGCGCTTGCCGACATCCGTGTCGAAGCCGTCGGGAAGCGCCCGGATGAACTCCTCGGCGCCCACCGCCCGGGCGGCGTTCTCGGCCTTGGCGCGCGTGGCCTCCGGGTTGCCGAAAAGGATATTGTCGAGCACCGTGCCGCTGAACATGAAGTTTTCCTGCGTCACCATGACGACGGCGCGACGCAGTTCCTCGTCGGCGACGTCCCGCACGTTCACGCCGTCGATGCGCACCGCGCCCTGGGCCGGATCGTAGAAGCGGCACAGCAGCCGGACCAGCGTGGTCTTGCCCGCGCCGGTCGCGCCGACGATCGCTACGGTCTGCCCCGCGGGGATGCGCAGGCTGAGATCGGAGAGCGCGAAACCCGGCGAGCGGCCCGGCGCATCCCGCTCGGCCGTCCCGGAAGTCTCTTGCGACCCATGCGGATAGCTGAACGCCACAGCGTCGAACTCGACGGCTCCGCGCACCGGGACCGGAAGCTCTGCCGGCATCGCCGGCTCGGTGACCGTCACGGGTTCCTCCAGCACGCCGCCGAGCTTTTCCAGCGCGGCGGTCGCGGACCGGTAGGAGTTGAAGAAGCCCGCGAGGTTCTGCAACGGGGAGAAGAACTGCTGCAGGTAGAGCAGGAAGGCGGCCAGTACCCCGATCCGCAGGTCACCCTCTATCACCCGGTATCCGCCGAACACGAGGACGACCGCGGTGACGACGCCGCCCGTCCCGATCAGGCTGGGAAGAAAGATCCCGAGCAGCCGCATCGCCCTGGCGTTGGCTCGCCGGTAGTCGCGGTTGAGCGTGCCGAAAATCCGCTCATTGCGCTCCTCACGGCGGAACGCCTGGACGGCCCGTATGCCGTTCATGCTCTCGACGAAGTGCACCGTCATGGTCGCGATGCTTTCCCTGGCCCCTCGGTAGGCGACCGTCGAGCGCACGCTGAACCAGTACAGCAGCCAGCCCAGGACCGGCAGCGACGCCAGCAGGACCAGTGCCAGCGTCCAGTTCAGCACCAGCAGGACGATCAGCACGGCCATGGCCGTCAGGGCGGCGTTGACCAGCCCGTCGAGCGCCGAGTTGAGCATGTCGTTCAGCGCGTCGAAATCACTGGTGAGCCGGGAGATGACCTGCCCAGACTGGTAGTGCTCGTGGAACGCGAGCGGCATCTGCTGGAATTTCCTGAACACCCGGCGGCGCAGTTCGAGGAACGCCTGCTGCACGGCCGTGCCGGTCAGGACCATGTACCAGCGTTGCAGGAGCCCGGCGGCCAGCGCGCTGAGCAGGATGAGCCCCGATACCACGGCGATCGGCGCCCAGTCGTGCCGGCGCAGCGCCGGGATACCCGTATCGATACCGACCGATACGAGGTACGGGGGGGCCAGCGAGGCGACGGTCTGGAGCAGGATGACGGCGACGGCGAGCGTCAGCACGCCGCGGTGCGGTCGCAGCATCCTGCCGAGCAGCCTGCGGCTCTGCGGGCCCATGCCCGGCCTGGCCGGCGTATCCGGCCTGGCCGGCGTATCCGGGGCCTGCGCGGCCACACCGCGCCAGTCGCGGTCCGCCGCGGCGAGGCGCTCTTCGGCGTCGTCGGACTCCGATGGCGCCGGCAGCAGGTTATTCGTCACGCTTCCTCCGGTTCGAGCAGCTCGTCCCGGTCCGACCTCAGTGCGAGGAGGTCACGGTATTCGGGTACGTCCCGCATGAGCGACTGATGGGTGCCGATCGCTTCGATCCGCCCTCCGGACAGCAGGGCCACCCGATCGGCCAGCAGCACCGTCGACGGACGGTGGGCGACGATGAGTGAGGTGGTTCCGGCCAGCACCTTCCGCAGCGCGGCCTCGACCAGCCCCTCGGTGGCGACGTCAAGCGCGGACAGCGGGTCGTCGAGCACGAGGACCTCCGGACGCCCGAGCACGGCTCGTGCCAGGGCGAGGCGCTGCCGCTGGCCGCCGGACAGCATCGTGCCCTGTTCGCCGATGCGGGTATCGAGGCCCCAGGGAAGGTCGTCCACGAAGCCGGCCTGGGCCACCGCGAGCGCTTCGCGCACTTCGTCGTCGCCCGCGCCACGGCGGCCCATGACCACGTTCTCTCGCACGCTCGCCGACAGCAGCGTCGGGTCCTCGAAGGCGCAGGCGACCCGGCCGCGCAACTCGGCCAGCGGCAGCCGCCGTACGTCACGGCCGCCCAGCGTCACCCGGCCGCCCGTGACGTCGTACAGGCGGGGCACCAGTGCCGTGAGCGTGGTCTTCCCGCATCCGGTGGGGCCTACGACGGCGACCGTCTCGCCGGGCTCGACCACGAGGTCGAGGCCGCGCAGCACGTCCTTGTCACCGAGCGGGTAACGGAAGGACAGGTTATCGAACGCCAGCCGCGCCCCGCGCGCTGGCGCGGCGGATCGCCGGCCCGCCGGCAGGCGGGAACGCCCGCCGTCCGCCCCCGGCGAGGGCTGTCCCGGCGCCGGCGCGGCGTCCGGGTCACCCGTGCCGCTCGCCGCCGTGCTCGCAGCGGTGCTCGCCGCCAGCGGCGCGTCGAGTACCTGGTAGACACGGTCGGCGGAACTGCTGGCGTCCTGCACGCTGGCGAGCAGCCAGCCGAGCGACTGGACCGGCCAGAGCGTGAGCTGGAAGAGCGCGACGAAGGCCACGAGCGTACCGAGTGACAGCGTCCCCTCTTCGACGGCTATCGCGCCGAAGAGCACGATGAGGCTCATCACGACGATCGGCTGCGTGGTGATGACATTCCACATGGCACCGAGGGCGCGTACCTGGCGCCCCTGCAGGTCGCGCAGGTGGCGTGCCTTCTCGTCGTACTCATCGCAGACCAGGTCCTGCCGGCCGAACGCCTTGATCGACTTGATCCCCAGGGCCGACTCCTCGACGGCGGTGGCCAGGTTTCCCTGCTGCTGCTGCACCGCTCGGATCGTCGTCTTGTAACGGCGCTGGCAGCGCGTCGTCAAGACGCCCAGCGGCACGGCGCACACGACCACGATCCCGCCGAGCAGCGGGTCGATCACGATGAGGACCACGCCGACGACGATCAGCGTCACGATGTTGATGACGAGGAACACGAAGCTGAAGCTGACGAATCGCCTGATAGCGGTGATGTCGCTGGTCATGCGCGAAACAAGCTGGCCCGACGGCCAGCGGTCGTGAAACTCCAGCGGAAGCCGCTGGAGCCTGCGGTACACATCGTCGCGCAGGTCGGTCTCGATGCCCAGCGCGCCATTGCTGTCCGACCACCGGCGCAGGAACACCAGAATCCACTCGCACGCGGCGTAGACCAGGGCCAGGGCGCCGATTACCCACAGCCCGCGGGTGTTGCCGTGCGCCACGGGCCCGTCGATCAGGTGCTGGACGAGCAACGGCACGACGATATCGATCAGCGAGCCCGTAAGGCCGGCCGCGATCATCAGCACTACGTACCAGGTGTACGGGCGGACGTAGGCGCGCAGCCGCCAGAGCGACGAAAGCCTGGCGGAACCCGGCTGCGGGTTTGACGATGTCATTTCAGTTATCCCAGGTGCCGGGTGCGTACAGGGTTCTCATCCGCGCCTCGATCTGGGCGTGGCTGTCTCCCTCGATCACGAGCTTGCGGTAGCGGGCGTCCAGCAAATCGGTCGGCTTGCGTGCCTCGATCTTCAGCTTGGGCATCCATGACGGCGGATCGTCGAGATCGAAGCACAGGGGAACCGACGTCTCCATCAGGTAGCCGGACAGCGGGCCGGTGGGGTCGAGGTACGTACGGTCGTCGGGCATCAGGCCCGTTTCGAGCATGCAGGCCGCCCACGCCGGGTCAACTCCGTACGTGTGCTTGATGCAGTCCTTTATCAGGGCGCCGCCGCCCCGGCAGGCGATCTCGCCGGCCCGGAAATCTCCCCCGGCGGACTTGAAGACCTCCAGGTGCAAAGCGATCGGTCTCAGCTGGGCCGGCATGCTGGCCACGATTTCCTCGCCGTAGCGGACGAGGGTCCCGCGTTCCGGCGATCCGGGGTCCAGCATGATCGAGCCGCGGTTGTGCGTCCGGTAGCAGTGCGGCGGAGCCACGTATTTCGAGACCGAGATCAGGATCGGGGTGCCACCGCGCAGCACAATGTCCACGTGGTACTCGTCCCCGTGCACGAAAGGCTCCAGGATCAGCCGTGACCGGTGGAGTTCGGCCAGCAGGGCGGGGGCTGCCGCCAGGGCCAGGCGAGCGTCACCCGGAGTCCGGAACACATGCACGCCCAGCGATCCGCCGCCGTCACGCGGTTTCAGCACGACTGGCCCGAGTTTCGCGCAGGCGGCCAGGAGATCGTCTGCGTTGGAGGGAACCCGGTAGTCGACCGCCTCGATCGACAGTCCCGCGAACAGCTGTTTCATCAGGACCTTGTCCCGGTAGAGCACCGCTGCCGACGACCGCATCCCGGGGATGCCGAACAGCGTGCGTGCCTCCGCCGCCCTCAGCACATCGGACTCGGCGTCGGCGAACACGACGTCCGGCCGCCACTCTTCGCAGATCTCGTGAATCCGCCCCGTGGCGGCATCGCCGTCGTAGTCCGCTAGCAACTCCCGGCTAGTCCCGGGCTCCACGGGTTCGCGACCGCGGACCGTGTTCGCACCGGTGACTATCTTCACCTCTACGTCATCGGACGCCGCACGCAGCCAGACGTCGAACGGATCGCTGGACCGCGGCTTCTGCAGCACAAGCACGCGCACGAAGAACTACTCCTCTCGCTCCGGCAGCCCTACAGCACGACCGGAAGCTCGGTCAGGCTCCGCATGAAGAGGCTGGCGCGCCAGCGCGGCACCCAGTCCTCCGCCAGCCGCGGCGAGGGGAACCTCCGCAGGAGACCGGTGAAGGCGATCTCCCCCTCCAGCCGTGCCAGCGGCGCCCCCAGGCAGTGGTGGATGCCGTGACCGAACGCGACGTGCCCGGCGGCGTTCCGCGTGATCTCTAGCCGGTCGCCATCGGGGAACCGCCGCGGATCATGGTTGGCGGACGCCAGGGCGAGCAGCACGAACTCGTCAGCGGGGATCGTGATCTCGCCGACCCGCACGGGTTCGGTGGTGTAGCGGAAGGTCGCCAGGTTGAGCGAGCCCTCGTAACGCAGGAATTCCTCGATCGCGCCGGGCAGCAGCCCGGGATCGGCCACCAGCGCGCTGAGCTGATCGGGCTGGCTGATCAGGGCCAGGGTTCCGTTGGCGATCAGGTTGACGGTGGTCTCGTGCCCGGCGACGAGCAGCAGGTATGCCATTGAAATGAGTTCGCTCTCGCTAAGCTTGTCCTCGTCGTCACTGGCCTGGATGAGCGCGGTGAGCAGGTCATCGTGCGGGTCATCTCTCTTCGCCGCCAGCAGGCGGGTCAGGTACTCGGCCATGGCTCCGGAGGCCGCCTTGGCCAGTTCCGGCTTCACGCTGGAGACGAGCGTGCCCGACCACTGCCGGAACTCCGCACGGTCCTCGGCCGGCACTCCCAGCAGCTCGCAGATGACGGTGATCGCCATCGGGTACGCGAAGGACTCGATCAGGTCGACGCGCTCGCCGGAGCGGCGCGATTCGAGGAGCCCATCGGCGATCGCCTCGATCCGCGGCCGCATCAGCGCGATGCGACGGGCGGTAAACGCCTTGCCCACGAGCCGTCGCAGACGGGCGTGATCGGGAGGATCACTGTTGAGCATATGAGTCACCAGTTCTCCCCCGAAGTCCTGGCGCCGGATTCCGCCAGCCGTGTGCCGCTCGAACAGCGGCCCTGTCACGCGCATGTCCTTGTGGAGGCTGGGATTGGCCAGCAGTTCCCGTACATCGTCATACCGGGTGACAAGCCACACCGCGATCTTGTTGGGTGTCAGGACCCGGCAGGCCGGCTGGGTTTCACGCAGCCTGGCATAGAGAGAGTACGGATCCTGGATGAAATTAGCCTCGGACAATTCCAGGGCAGGCAGATCGGCAAGCTCTTGCGGCATGTAAGACTCCTTTTCTCTGACAGGCGGGTTACGACAGGAAGGACGTTTCGTCCATCGCTTCCGCCGCAGCGATGTTCTTACGTGACCGTTCCATGAGAGTGGAGTTTACGTGAGCTCCTTTTTGGCCGATCGAAATGCCGAAACCCAAACGCCGCGCATAAATCCAGGCCTCGATTCCGGCCCGCAGCTTGAGCGCGGAGGGGATATAGCGCAGCTCCTCAGCGCCTATTACTGATTCGGCTAGGTAGCCCCGCAGGAAGGGCTTCGGGTCGACGCCCGCGGGGAGAAAACTGATCGTCGTGGCGAGATCGTAGATATGGGGCGCGTACATCACGTCGCCCCAGTCGACAAGCCCTACGGTGTCGCGGCGGATGCGAAATTCCGACACCCGGGCACCGCAGTGGATCATGCCGACCGTAAGGTCGCGCGGGAGCGCGTCCAGGGCTTCCCGTATGGCGTGCTGGATCCACGGGTGCCCGTCCAGGAACGGCTCTTCGGCCAGCAGCCAGTCCAGGTGACCCCAGGCCATCACTCCGGGCAGCGCCGGCAGATCTCGCAAGCCGGCGTGGATGAGCCCCAGGGTCTCGCCGACGCGCGCTAGCTGGTCAGGGTCGGTCGGGTCGGCGGGAGCGCCCTCGACGTAGTCGAGCAGCGCCCAGCACCACCCGCCGTCCTCCCCTGCCACCTCGCCGTCCAGAGTCAGCCGCGGAGCGGCCGACGGCACCCCCTTGGCGTCGATGATCAGGGCGGCCCGCAGCCCTGAGGTGAACTCCGCCCGCCGGTCGGCGGGCACCGCCTTGAGCACGTGCAGATCGGTGTCGTGCCTGAGCAGCCACGTACGGGAGTTATAGCCCATCTGCCAGCTGTCGCCCCACGGCTGCACGGAATACGTGTCCCAGCCCCACATGCGCAACGGCAGGTCGGCCTCCGATGGAGCGGGGGGCAGCGGTTCCGTAATTGGCATTGTCAGGCAGGTCCTTTCTATGCAAGAGTGTTGACCGCGCGCTCTGCTTGTCCAGCGCTAGCCGGTCCGAGTGACATTACCTGGGGCGAAGGCAATGGTCAAAAAATAGGGGGGAAGAAACGCCAATCCCCGTATTCAGGCGCGCGCTTAGTGGGGGGTAGGGGGTCAATTAAGGGGTTGCGAAAAACGTTCATTTAGTGTTTCATGACGGTACTCCCGAGCATTGACCCACCAGAAATGGCGGGCCTCATCGGCGTGCCATGATCCACCGCGGTGGCGAAAGGTCCCTCAATCAATGACGCATGACTCTGAATACGGCATCGGCGGGTCGCGGCCGGCCTCACGGCAGGTCCGGCCGGCGGTTCCCGTGCCATGGATCCTGTCCGGACCTGGCCTGGCGGGGCTGCGCGCCCGCGCGGCCCAGGTGCGGGACTTCGTGGCGGATCATGCGGAGTACGGGATCGAGGAGATCGGCCTGTCTCTCGCGCTCGACGGCGGGACCGCCGACGCCGCCGACGGCGCCGGGAGCATGCGCGCCGCACTGGTGGCCGCGGACCGGGACGCCTTCCTGGGACAACTGGACGTGCTGGCCCAGGGCGGGACAGGTCCCGGTGTCGTGACGGGAAAGCCAGCCGGCGACCAGCGCGTGGTGTTCGTGTTTCCCGGCCACGGTGGCCAGTGGGCCGGGATGGCCCGTGAACTGCGTGAGTCATCAGCGGTATTCCGCGAAACGATGCGCCGTTGCGTCGAGGCCATCACGCCGTTCATCGACTGGTCACTAGACGACGTGCTGAACGACGTGCCCGGCGCGCCTGGCCTGGACCGGGTCGACGTAGCCCAGCCCGCCTTGTTCGCCATGATGGTGTCGCTGGCCGCGATGTGGCGCTCGCACGGCGTCGTCCCGGCCGCGATCGTCGGCCAGAGCGTGGGGGAGATCGCCGCCGTGACCGTCGCGGGCGGCCTGTCCTTGACGGACGGCGCGCACCTGGTGGCAGTGTGGAGTCAGGCCGAGGCCAGGCTCCAGGGCAGGGGGGACGTCGCCGCGGTCTCGCTGCCAGCCGGCCAGGTCCGCGAACGGATAGCCCGGCGGGGCGGGCAACTGGACCTCGCGGGGATCAACGGCCCGCGTTCGGTCCTGGTCTCCGGTGATTCAAGGGCCGTCGAGGAGTTGCTGCTGGAACTGGCGGCCGAGGGCGTCCGTGCCCGGAAGGTCCCCATGGGGTCGCCATCGCATTCCCGGCAGATGGACGAAGTCGAGGAGTTCCTCCTCGACAACCTGCGATTCCTCGCTCCGCGTGCCGCGCGGGTCCCCTGCTATTCGTCGACGACGGGCGGCGAAGTCGACACCGCCCGACTGGATGCCGCCTATTGGTATCGGAACCTGCGCCAGACCATGCGCTTTGACTCCGCGATCCGGGAGCTCACCGAATCCGGGCACCGGCTCTTCGTCGAAGTGAGCCCGCACCCGGTGCTGACCCTAGCCGTGCAGGAGATCGCGGCGGATCAGGGAATCGACGCGCGGGCGCTCGACACGATTCGCCGGGGCGAGGGAAGTCTGTCCCGGTATCTGCTGGCCCTGTCCCGGCTGCACGTGTGCGGTCCCCGTCCCGACTGGCGCACAGTATTCGCGGGCGTCGAGGTCAAGGGGCTGAAACTTCCCGCCAGCGTGACCACACTCGTACCCGGCAGCGCCCAGGGTGACGGTGACACGTCCTGGGCCGGGCAGGTGCTCAGCATGTCCGCCTGGGAGCGCGAGCGTCACCTGCTGGCGCTGGTGACAGCGCTCACCGCCGACGTGACAGGCACGCGGCAGGGTGGCGAGCTGCCGTCCGGGCGGGACTTCAAGGCCCTTGGGCTGGACTCGATCGGCGCCCTCGAGCTGCGCAACCGCCTGAGCGAGGCCACAGGCCTGAAGCTGCCGGCGACCATCGTCTTCGACCATCCGACACCCGCTTCGCTCGCTGGCCGGCTGCGTGCGGAAGTCCTCGGTGAGGAGACT
>DASZJE010000143.1:0-12229 GCA_035948445.1 Trebonia sp.
CCACACGGTCTTCATCAAGTCCTCCAATGGCCGGCGCGCCGCGGGCGGAGCAAGCCGCTTCAGGTACCGAGTGTAACGGGACAGGCGCACGGCGGGCGATTGCTTAACCGCGGCGAGAGCGAACATCCGGCCGTCATGAGAATCGAGCCTGAGGTCCCCGGTGATGATTCTCAGCAGAGTCAACTCTGCTGCATAGGCCCGCTTTCTTCCGGAGTCCCGGGTGTCCGGCCGATGCCGGTGATCAGCGGGGTCAGGTTCCAGCCGGGATGGCCCATGCGGATGGCTTTCGCGCTACCACGGGCGGCGGCACGCGAGGTCGCGAAGACCAGCAGGTAGGTCAGGCAGTCATGCCGCGCACGGGCGTTCGCCGCGTGCGCCGGCCACTTCAGAGACCGCTCATGGTCAGGACTCGTGGTCTGCACCTCGGCGACGACGGCGATCCTGCGCCCGCCGTCGCGGAAGACGAAGACATTGTCCGCGAACATGCTCTTGATCTCTTCGGGGTCACGATCAGACAGGTTGCTGTCGGCCAAGATGGCGGTGGCCTCTGGACCGAGGCGCACATGCGCCCACGCATCCTTCAACAGCGCCAGGACAAGCAACGGTTCGTCCTGGAAGATCTCAACCGTGGCCTCGTGGCGGAATCCAGGCATAATCGCAGTGTGGCACTAGCCACCGACATTCCGTTGATGTGCCGGGTGCGCGGCACGGCCGGACGAGGAGCCAAAGCAGCGACGACAAACACCATCGTGGCGGCGTCGTCTGGCACACGCAGGGGCTCCGGAAAGAGCCTGACCATCTCTTCCTGGTCCGCAAGGTGCGCACTGTCCCCGGTCTGCGCAAGACCAAGATCGTCATCGTGACCGACCGGAACCAACTCCAAAACCAGGTCAGCGAGACGCTTGAGCTGACCGGGGAGAAGGTGGACGGCCCAGTCGTCTGCGTGACGATCCAGAAGCAGCAGGACCCCGACGCCATGAAAGCCCAAAAGAAAGCCAAGAGCAACGGATACAAAGACGACATCGCCGAGGGCAAGGCCCCTGACTTCCCCGAGCTCAACGCGAACGAGTCCATCGTCGTCCTGATTGACGAGGCGCACCGCTCCGACTCGTCCACCTTGCACATGAACCTGCTGTCGGCGCTGCCGAACGCCGCGCGGATCGGTTTCACCAGCACCCCATTCTCATGGGGCAAAAGAAGCGGACCACGAAAATGGGCCTGGACTTCTGGCGTTCGGTCGAACGGCCCTTCCCCGACTTCGCCACGCGCCGCACCAGCCTTCGCCTGGCCGGACCCGCCCTCTGGCTGCCGTTAGGCCGGGCCGGTGTACTCGGCGGGTAGGGCGTCTGACGGCCCGCGACGCGTACCCGATCATCGCGGAGTCACGTACACTCGACCATAAGCTAGCACCATCGGGCCGCTTCCCTGGGAGCGATCTACGATAGAGCATGAGGATAGTCATACGGCCGACTTCATGAGCCTGAGGACTTACGAGTGATTTCCGGACAGGGCCAAGGTCTTCTCGCGGTCGTGGCGGGCGCGGCCATCATCGTTGCGTTCCGCCAGGTGGCCCGTCTCTCCCGCAAGCCCGATCTGCGCGTTAGACTGCTCAAATCCGAATGCGCGAAACTAATCGCCCTCTCTGAGGACCTGCAGAAGAGGATGACGCGGGAACGGCAGGGGCTGGTCACGGCAGATGAGGTTTATTCCTGGGACACCCGAGCCTATCGGCTGGCCAGGAGGCGCCTCGGAGGTTTTTCCCCGTCAGCGTCGATTCAGATGGCTATCACAGAACTCGACGAGGCCGGTGCCGACCTCAGGGCAGCCTGGCAGCAATCCCTGAATGGTTCCGCCGAAGGGCAGGAAGACCTGTTTGCGGCGGCCATGAGCGCCCACTCCGAGGCGATCGGCAACCTAGCCGCTGCCGGTTCAATCCTGGTCCGGTTCTCATGGCCTTCCGGCCAGCCCGGCGAAATCAGGTGACGGCCCTGGCGTCATTCCAGGTTGCCATGCCTCTTGTACATTTGGTCAGCGGTCTGACCGCTGTCCTTCCATAGCGCGTGGAACGTTGCCTCGAGAAGAATCAGGGTCATCTGCTCGAAAAGCGTGCCCGCGTACTGGTCCGATAGGCTTCCTGACCGGTCCGTCTTGACCGCGGCCGGGACGACCAGGACGTGCGACGCGGCGCGGGCGAGCTGAGACGACGGATCGGCCGTTATCGCCGCCACCGTAGCACCGAGTTTCGCGGCGGTCTCAGCGGCGTGCAGCGTCCCATGTGTCGAACCAGATCCAGAGGCGGCCAAGAGCAGGTCACCAGGGCCAATCGCCGGGGTTGTAGTCTCGCCCACGACATGAGCCTCGCAACCCAGGTGCATGAATCGCATCGCCGCCAGGCGCAGCGCAAGCCCACTCCGGCCGTTGCCGACCACGAAAATCGTGTCAGCTTTGAGGACCAACCCGGGCAGCGTTTCCCACCGCTCCCAATCGACATCCGAAACAGCACGGGACAGTTCGGTCACCACGAGTTCGGCACTTGATTTCACAGTGGCCGATATATCCACTTCCAGCTCCCATCCCGCATTCCCTTGCCTGGCGATGTTAGTCTTGCACTTACATGGCGAAGTGCGTGCGGCGGTCCGCGAAATCACCCCAGAGTGCTCGCGAGATGCCCGGAAGGATGCGTCGTGGCTGACGGCTTCATCGACTGGGCATCGCTGACGGAAGTCGCCAACAGCTACCGCGGGAGTATGCGTTCCGTCTATCTGTGGTCCGCGCTGGCTAGCACCCAGGTCACGTGCGGAATCGTGCACGGTACCCAGCTGAAGGTCCTGCCGAATCCTTCGAATCGCGAAATGGCGAGCAAGGGTCCGCATGACGTCTTGCGGGCAGCCGTGACCGAGTACGTCGATAGCACCCGACCACCGCAGTCCGTTTCGGACCGGTGGCGGGCGGAAGTCAACAGGTGGGCGCAGGAAAACGCCGATGACATTCGCGCGCTCGTCCGGCAGTGCGTGTCCGATCCTGATGCCGTCTACGGGCCAGGCTGCGGATTCAAGGAGTGGCTCTCGACAGCACTCGGCGACAACCTGGAGGCCACCTGGCTGCGTGTCGGCGGCTTGTTCGACATGTCGTTCTCGAAGTCTCTGGCCGCGATCCTGGAAATCACCGAAGAGGAACTCTCTGACGCCTGGCGGCACTCGAACGATGTGAGCCTGATGCGCGAACAGAGCGAACTGCGCGAGTTGGTCACGTCGGCACATGTGCTGTCGATCTTGTTCCGCGGCCGCTGTCACGATCTGGTCGCGCGCGAGACGGGCCTGCAGGTTCTGCATCATCCCGTTCGGATGCCGCTGCTTCCCGCGCTGGAGAGCGACGGCGTCGCGGTGGCGCACGACGTCACTAATAGCGAACGGTTCATGGCGCAACTGCTGTGGGCGAGCGGCTTCGGCGAACGGAGTCACGATGCGCGGATCAGGCTCTGGGCGGAAAACGTCAGGCTGGTACGCGTGGCGGTGCAAGCCGAGATCGTCGACCTACCCCAGCGGGCCAGCGAGGACCGGGCACTGGAAACCGCCGTCGATGGCGCGCGTCAAGCGGGAGTCCGGACGCATGCCAAGTTGATCGACGAATGCGCGGACCTAATGATCGCCATGGGCTTCGGCGCCCTGTCGAGCTTCGTGGTCAACGGCTGGCCAGACATGTACATCACGATCGGCACCTACGTCGCCTCCAAAAAGGAGAACCTCGGTCAGCGAGCAGCACGCACGGTCTTGGAGAACCGCCGTCGGCTCAGGCAACTGGCCGAGACATCCGGGCGAATTACGGTCCGCTTCGACAACCAAGGCTAGTGCCGAGTGTCTTGTCACGGTTGCACCCGTATTGTCACTGTTGCGCCCGTCTCGATTGCGCCCGTGTTGTCGCGGCTGTAACTGTGTCGCGGACGTGTCAGGGTGCTACCGGGCCGGGCCGGTGTAGGCCGCGCGGGGGCGCAGGAGCGTGCCGGACTCGTAGGCTTCCAGGGCGTGCGCGATCCAGCCGGCCGTGCGCGCGACGGCGAAGATCGCCTCTCCGGCGCCGCGGGTCATGCCGGCCGTCGCCGCGAACGTGCCGAGCGCGAAGTCGATGTTGAGCCCGGGCAGGGATCTGCGCCTGGCCTCGGCGAGGATCGCCTCGGCCACGGCGAGTTGCCGTGACTTCGGGGCCGCGCGCCGGACCAGGTCCAGCAGGAGACGGCCGCGCGGGTCCTCGCCCCGGTACACCCGGTGCCCGAAGCCTGGTATCCGTTCCCCCCGCCGCAGCGCGTCGCCGACCACGTGCGGCGCCTCGTCCGGGTCACGCGCGGCCGACAGCAGCGTCTCGACGGCCAGCGACGCGCCCCCGTGCAGGGTGCCGCTCATCGCGCCGAGCCCGGCGGACACCACCGCGTACGGATCCGCCCGCGCCGACGCCGCCGTGCGGGCGGCCAGCGTCGATGCCGCCAGCTCATGGTCGGCGAGCAGCACGAGCGCGGCCGACATCGCGCGGAGCATCGCCCGCGACGGGCGGCGCTCGCACAGCCGGGTCCACAGGCGCCCGGCCACGGAGGCGGTGCCCGCGTCTTCGGGCGGATCCAGCTCTGCCGGCCGGTCCGGCACCGCCCGCGGGAGGCAGTCCGACATTCCCGCGATGATAGACCGCCCCGCCGCGATCACCGGACCCCGGTCGAGGTGCAGCCGCAACGGGTCGGTGACCGCCATCGCGGGGACGACCACCTGCATCCGTTCCAGCGGCAGGATGTCGCGCGGCAGCACCGACTGGACCGCCCGGCCTGTCGCCAGTGCCGCGTCAGTCGCCCGCCAGGCCGGGCCGGCCGTGTCCGGGAGCCTGCCCGTCCACAGCAGTTCCGCGACGTTCTCGAAAGACCGGCTGCCTGCCAGCTCAATCGCGTCGTGGCCGCGGTAGCGCAGTTTGTCCCCGCTGATCTCCGTGAGCTGGGACTCGACCGTGATGTCCAGGGCGCCAGCCGGACGGCGCGGGCGACCACGGCGAGCGAGTTTCTCGATCTCGCCGGGGTCGAACAGGCTCCTCCTGCCGTCCGCGGCCCGCTTGCGGCTCAGCGTGCCGCGGCTGACATAGGCGTACAAGGTGGCGGGCTTGACACCGAGGCGGCGGGCGGCTTCGGCGGCGGTGAGGAGATCGGTCATAGGCGGCAGGCACCACTGTCGTTCGGGATAATGGGTTCAATCAATGTTGATCGCTGACAGATTATCCTCCGTAGCTCCCTCGGGAGCGGGCGGTACTTGGCTGGTCCGTGGACCGTGGACCGTGGTCCTTGCCCGGCTCGGGGCCGGTGTACCGGGCGGCGGGGCGGATGATCTTGTTGTTCCTGGCCTGTTCCACGATGTGCGCGCTCCAGCCGACGACGCGGCTGACGGCGAACGTCGGGGTGAACAACTGCCGCGGCAGGCCGATCGCCTCCAGCACCAGCGCGGCGTAAAACTCAACATTGACGTGGATTGGGGTGCCGGGCTTCAGTTCCCGGAAGGCCGCGAGTGCGCTGTCCACCACGACCTGGGCGAGCGCCAGGCGATCGCTGCCGAGATCCTTCGCGACCTGGCGCAGCAAGGTGTCACGCGGGTCGGCGGTGCGGTACACGGGGTGCCCGAAGCCCATGATCACCTCACCGCGTTCCAGCCTGCCGCGGATCCACGCGTCGGCGCGGTCCGGAGTGGCGATCTCGTCGAGCATGTCCAGGACGCGCGCGGGCGCCCCGCCGTGCAGCGGCCCCGACAGCGTGCCGAGGGCCGCGATGACGGCCGAGCCCAGGTCCGCGCCCGCCGAGGCGACGACCCGGCCGGTAAAGGTCGAGGCGTTGAAGCCGTGGTCGATGGTCGAGATCAGGTAGGTTTCCAGCGCGCGTGCCCGCGCTTTGGCCGGTTCCGCGCCTCCCGCGCCTCCCGCGCCTCCCGCGCCGCCGAGCATGTAGAGGTAGTTCGCGACGTGGCCAAGGTCCTCGCGGGGCGCGACCGGTTTCTCGCCGCGTGCCAGCCGGTACAGGGCCGCGACCAGGGTCGGGAAGACCGCCGCGGTGGTGAGCGCCTGGTCGCCCAGTTCCTCGTCGGTGATATCGAGCCAGGATGCCATGCGCTGGTCGAGCACGACCAGTTCGTAGGCGGCGCGCAGCCCCTGGAGCGGACCGTTCCCGGCAGCCAGCGCCGCGATCGCCGGGAGCGCTTCCTCGACGCGCGGGGAGAGCGCGCGGCGACTCGCTGTCCGTTTGATGAACTCCTCGAGCCGCATCCTGTCGGGCAGTTCGCCGGTGTGCATCAGGTGCCAGGCTTCTTCGAAGGTGCGCTCGCGGGCGAGCGTGCCCGCGTTGTGCTGGCGGTAGTGGTAAAAGCCCTCGTCGCCACGGACGTCACCGATCGAGGTCTCCGCGACCGCGACCCCCTTAAGCCCTGGGGGCACGTCAATGAGCTGCGCCATGACCGCACTGTAACCTGGTCAATCCAATTGACGTCAACGTTGATTTTCATCATTAGTTGATTTTAATCAATGTCGACTGTACTGGTGCGGTGGCGTCATGTCGCTCGCAAGGGGTTGGTTGCGACGGCCAGTACGCGGCGGAGCAGGCCGGCATGCTGCAGGGACCGCACGCCCTCGTCACGGAGGGACCGCAGCGCGGGATCGCCGCCAGGGTCGAGCTCGGCGGCCTCTTCCCACAGCGCGTGCTCGCGTGCCAGCCAGGACGGGCGCTCCCGGACCTCAACGTCCGTGAAGCCCGCCCGCCTGGTGAAGGCCGGCGGCGAGGTCCACCCGGCGCACCCGGGGATATAGCCGCCCGTCGGTGCGGTCGAGCGCCTCCCAGCAGGTCAGCGCCACGCGGCCACCAGGCTTGAGGACCCTGCGGATCTCGTCATAGGCGACGGCCGGCTCGCCGGCGAACTGGATGGCGTCGGTGCACAGCACGGCATCGACGCTGGCATCGGGCAGTCCCGTCGCCGTGAGCTCGCCGATGCGGAAGCTCGCGCTCCTCACGCCCGCTCGCGCGGCCTGCTCCCACTCCGGGCCGCGTGCCCGGCGGGAAGCCCATGTACCGGTTCATGATCCCGGCGACGGCTGGCATGGCGGCCTGGTTTGCGTACCAGCCGTCGAAATATTCGGCGTTGCGCGGCTTCGGGGGCATTGGTTGAGTATAGAAATACGGACCGAGCCTATTGGTGGGCTGTCAAGCCCAATTCATAGGGAGATGACGCAATGACCGATGAGCACTACGACGCGATTGTGATTGGGACCAGCCAGGGTGGCCGGTTCCTCCCCGTCGATCTGGCGAAGGCGGGGCAGCGGGTAGCGCTCGTCGAGCGTGGTCAGCTCGGCGGCGTCTGCGTCAATAGGGGGTGCACGCCTACCAAGACGATGGTCGCGAGCGCACGCGTCGCTTACCAGGCGCGCCGCGGCGCGGAGTACGGCGTGCGCACTGGTCAGGTGTCGGTGGACCTGGCCGCGGTACGCGAGCGGAAACGGGCCATGGTCGCCGGCGCGCGGGAGAACTACGCGAGCCTGCTGGCACAGGACGGGCTTGACCTGATCGAGGGCGAGGCCCGTTTCACGGGCCCGAAGACGGTCGAGGTGGCCTTGACGGACGGCGGGAGCCGTCGGATCAGCGCGCAGGTGATCGTCATCGACGCGGGCACCCGGCCCAGGCCGCTGGCGATCCCCGGCGCGGGCGACGTCCCCGTGCTCGATTCAACGTCGATCATGGAACTGGACGAGGTCCCGGAGCACCTGATCATCCTCGGCGGCGGCTACATCGGCCTGGAGTTCGGGCAGATGTTCCGCCGGTTCGGCAGCGAGGTCACGATCGTCCAGAACGGTCCGCGCCTGATGATGATCGAGGACGAGGACGTCTCCGACGAGGTCGCCGCTATCATGCGCGATGACGGGATCACGGTCCTGACCTCCGCTGCTCCGGTACGGGTCGCGTCGGCCGGCGACGGCCTGCGACTGACCGTTACCACGCAGGACGGTGAGCGAGAGCTGGCAGGCTCGCATCTGCTGTCGGCCATCGGCCGCATCCCGAATACGGAGGCGCTCACCCCCGAGGCGGCCGGCATCCGTCTCGACGAGCACGGCTTCATCGAGGTCGACGAGTACCTGGAGACCAGTGTCCCCGGCGTGTACGCGATGGGGGACGTCAAGGGCGGTCCGGCCTTCACCCACCTTTCCTACGACGATTACCGCGTCCTGCACGCCAGCCTCATCAGACACGAGAAGGCGAGCACGCGGGACCGGATCGTCCCCTACACGATGTTCATCGACCCGCAGCTTGGCCGCGCCGGCATGACCGAGCGCGAGGCCAGGGCGCAAGGACGCGCGATCCGGGTAGCGAAGCTCCCGATGAGCGCCGTCATCCGGGCCATCGAGACCGGGGAGACGCGCGGCTTCATGAAGGCCGTCATCGACTCCGGCAGCGGGCAGATCCTGGGCTGCGCGGTCCTCGGCAGCGAAGGCGGCGAGATCATGACCATGATCCAGGTCGCCATGCTCGGCAAGCTCCCCTGCACCGCCATGGCGAACGCGATCTTCACGCACCCGCTCCTGGCGGAAGGCCTCAACGCCCTCTTCGCGATGTCTGACGCCTAGGACGGCGGCCAGCGATGCTCGGGGGACGGGCCTAGCGCTTCAGCGCCGCCTTCGACGCGGCGGCGGCAGCGGCCGGATCCGCGGCGGCCTGCGAGCCGCTGAACACGTGCCACACGCCGCCGGAGTCGTTGCCCGTCGTCTGGCCGGCCGCGGTGTCGCCCGCGTACGTGTAGAGCGGGTACCCGTCGTAGGTGGCCTGCGTGGCGCCGCCGGTCCCGCTGATCTTGCCGAGGATGCCCGCCAGTTTCACTCCGGGCGCCGCGGACGCCGTCCCCTTGACCGCGGGCCACGCATGGAGGCAGGCGGCGTTGCAGGAGGATTTGCCGCTGCCCTTCACGTCCCTGGCGTACCAGTAGACCGTCCGGCCCGTCGACGTGGCGAGCACGTAGCCTGCCGATGTCTTCTCCACGAGCAGTTCGGTCGTCGCCGGGATCATCGGGCCGCCGTTGTCCGCCGACGCCGAGGGCGCGGCCGATTCCGGGGACGACGCGGACGGGGTGGCCCCGTAGGCGGCGCCGGCCACCGGTGCCGTGGTGCCGCATGCCGTGACGGACAGGGCGGTCACCACGCTGAGCGGAATCATCGCGGCCAGCGCCCGCCGGATCGTAGGCATCAGAACATCTCCAATCTCGTCGCGGTTTGTCAACTGGCGACGATACGGAGGGACGGGCCATAAGGTGAGGCGTTTCGGCTTACGGCTTGCCCGCGTAATGGATTGGTTGCGGCGCTATGCGGGGATTTACGGCGCTATCCGGCGGCACAGCCAGGCGAGCGACCGCGGGTACCGGTAGTCGATGCCGCCGTGCCTGGCGTCGAACACCTCGAACCGGATCACGTCCTGCCCGACGCCGGAGTCGAGCAGCGCCTTCCTGAACGCCGAGCCGCCCACGTCGAGGAAGTACTCGTCCTGGTTCCCGGCGTCGATCCAGATCCCCTTCAGCCCGCGCAGGGCGGCCGCGTACTTCGGGACCATCCGCACCGGGTCCCAGTCCAGCCACCGCTGCCACACGTCCGGCCGGATCACCCCGGTGACCGGGTCGAACGGCAGCACTGGCGTGCCGTCCTGATCTGCCGAGAAACAGGCCGCGACGCCCAGGAGCCCGAGCAGGTTCATGTCCTCGGGCTTGGTGAACGCCACCCGGGACCGGAAGTCGTCCCACCAGCGGAAGACGTCCCCGTCGTATTTGCGGAGGTTCCGTACCGCTGTCGGAAATTCCGGGATATATGAGTATTCGTAGAGAGTGTCGCCCGCGTGCGTCGCCAGCGCGCCGAACAGGTCCGGCCGCAGCATCGGCGTGATCATCGCGCCGAATCCGCCGCTCGACTTACCCTGAATCGCCCGGTGCCGCGCGTCCGGGATGGTGCGGTACATCGCGTCGACATAGGGAACGACCTCGTCGCAGAGGTAGGAGTGGTATTTCCCCGTCCCCGGCGAGTCGACGAACTGGCTGCCGCCATAGGTCGTCCACGCGTCCACGTAGACGACTATCGCGGGCGGCGCCCCGTCCGCGGCTTCGGGCCCGCGCGCGAACACCGCGTCGGCGGTCTCCGGGTACGGCTGCCTGAAGGGATTCCGGCTCCGCCACATCGACACGTACCCGGTGTATCCCTGGATCACGTACACCGCCGGGTACCGCCGGTCCGGGGAATCGTCGTACCCCGGCGGCGTGTACACCAGCAGCGGCCGCTCGTGCGGATCGTTCAGCGGATTCCCTTTCAGCAACTCGCTGCTGATCACGTGCTCATCGATCCGTCCGGCTAGCTCCGCGCTCCATGGCAACATGCCGATGATCGTACTGGGCCGTCCCGCGACGGACGCGGGCCTCAGGACTCCGGAGCGGCGGCGAGAATCACCGACAGCGACTCGAACGCACCGGGAACGATCGCGTAGTAGGCCCATTTGCCCCGCTGCTCACGGGTCACGAGGCCAGCTTCGACTAGCTGCTTCATGTGGTGGGATACCGTCGGCTGGGACAGGCCGACGGGCTCCGTGAGGTCGCAGATGCAAGCCTCGCCGCCTTCGGCCGCGGCGATGAGCGACACGAGGCGGACCCGGTGCCGGTCGCCCAGTGCCCGGAACAGCCGGGCGAGCCGCTCGGCGGCGTCTTCGCTGAGCGCGCCCCCGGTCAGCGGCGAGCAGCACGTGCCGAGGTCCGCGCCAAGGTTCGCGCAGGGGTCCGCGCCGGAGTTCGCGCCGAGCAGCGGCAGGGGCGATGACGACATGGCCTTATCTTACGCCAACCCATTGACAAAACTCGATGGATCGAACATAGTCAATCCATCGAGAATCATGGATGGGAGGAGTTCTGACATGAGCGATCTGCGCGAGGAAGTCCGGGCCCGCTACGCCGAGGCCGCGCTCACCGTGCTGAACAACGACGGTGCGGCGAGTTGCTGCGGCCCGGCCGGGTGCGGCGCCGCGGACGGCGACCATCCCACGGCCCGCGACCTGGGCACGCTGGCCGACCAGTTCGTCGGCCCGATCTACGCCGAAGGCGAAACCGACGGGCTGCCCGCCGAAGCCGTCCTGGCCAGTCTCGGCTGCGGCAACCCCCTGGCCGTCGCCGAAC
This sequence comes from Trebonia sp., assembly GCA_035948445.1. Taxonomy (GTDB): domain Bacteria; phylum Actinomycetota; class Actinomycetes; order Streptosporangiales; family Streptosporangiaceae; genus Trebonia. The sequence continues at coordinate 11,193 of DASZJE010000143.1, forward strand.
TGCGGGAAGGCGAGCGCGTCCTCGACCTGGGCTCCGGCGGCGGGATCGACGTGCTGCTATCGGCGCGGCGGGTCGGGCCGGCCGGGTTCGCCTACGGCGTCGACATGACCGACGAGATGCTGGAACTCGCCCGGGCGAACGCGGCGAAAGCGGGCGCAGGCAACGTGGAGTTCCTGAAGGGCCAGATCGAGGCGGTCCCGTTGCCGGACGCGTCCGTGGACGTCGTGATCTCGAACTGCGTGGTCAACCTGTCGACCGACAAGGCCGCCGTGCTCGCGGAGACGTTCCGCGTACTCGCGCCCGGCGGGCGGATCGGGATCGCCGACGTCGTCGCGGAAGACCGCATGACCCCTGCCGAGCGCGTGGCTGCCGGATCGTACGCGGGGTGCATCGCGGGTGCGCTGTCGCGTTCGGAGTACCTGGCCGGGCTGGAAGCGGCGGGATTCGCTGACGCCTCGGTGACTTTCACCAGCGAGGCGGTGCCGGGGATGCATTCGGCGATCATCAGGGCCGTCAAGCCGGGTGCCGCATGAGCTTGAACGTGAATCTGCCCAGGCCTCGCGTGCTGTTCATGTGCGCGCACAACGCAGGGCGATCGCAGATGGCCGCCGCCTTGCTGACCGCACGCGCGCACGGCAAGGTCGAGGTGACCTCCGCCGGGTCGCAGCCCGCGTCGTCGCTGAACCCCGCCGTGGTGGAGGCGATGGCAGAAATCGGGCTGGACATCTCCCGTGAGGTTCCGAAGGCCCTGTCCCCTGACCAGGCCCGCGCCGCCGACATCGTGATCACCATGGGCTGCGGCGACGCATGCCCCGTGTACCCGGGAAAGCGCTACCTGGACTGGGACCTGAAGGACCCGGCGGGCCTTCCGGTCAGGCAGGTGCGGCCGATCAGGGACGACATAGCGCGGCGCGTGGACGCACTGCTCGCCGAACTGTTGCCCTAGTCCTTCTTGGAGTGCTCCCGTTTCCACAGCACGATGAGCACCGTGACGATGAAGACGAAGATCACGGCCGACAGCACGTAGTTCAGCATGG